>NZ_KB895582.1:0-124719 GCF_000374885.1 Bacillus sp. 105MF
AATGCATCTCAAAAAGCTGATCAAAATAAATTTAAATTCTTAAAACCTAACTTGAATGCTGCTAAAGACAGTTGGAAAACATTAAGAACAGATGCGGTTACATTAAAAGAAGGGATAAAAGAATTAAAAGTGGAACCTGTTACTCCGCAAAAATAAGGAAATATTGGTTCCGTTGCAAAGTTACCTAAAACATAGAGAATCTATGATTACATTGTTAAATAGTAATGCAACAATTAGTAATTCCTTATACACCGAAAAGGCGGAGTCTCATGAAAGACTTCGCCTTTCACTTATATAGAAGTTTCATCCAAATAACAAGATAAACGTGCAATTTTACTTATTTTTAAAAAACTTGCAACAGAATCGGTTAATTGGGGACAGATTATAAAGATTTACTTGATAATATCGAATCTATGCAACAACATAGATTCTCTTTCATATTTGATGATGTAGAGGTTGCTAAAGAAAGTTAGAATGATATTCCTAAAAGATGCAGAACTCATTTCGAAAGACATCGCTTTTAAAGAAGAATAGAATTTAAAATCAAAATCTATATAGGAGGAATATAAAATGATGAAAAAACTCCCTTACAAAATACTCGCTGTATCGACGTTTTTAACTATAACAACCACTTATGCGGTCACATCAGTAGCAGCTTTTGTAAGTGAAATTGAACAAACTAACAATGGAGATATGTCCCTTTCAGCAAATGAAGAACAGATGAAAAAAGTTTTGCAAGATGCTGGGGTATTTGCAAAATCTATGAATGAATATTCTTATTTGTTAATTAATAATCCAGATGTGAGTTTTGAAGGAATTACTATTAATGGGTATGCAGATTTACCTATTAAAATTGTACAAGATCAAAAGAATGCTAGAGCACATGCTGTTACATGGGATACGCAAGTAAAAAAACAGCTTTTAGATACATTGACAGACATTATTGAATACGATACAAAATTTGAAAATTATTATGAAACATTAGTAAAGGCGATCAATACAGGGAATGGAGATACTTTAAAAACAGGGATTACAGATTTACGGGGGGAAATTCAACAAAATCAAAAGTCTGCAAAAGCATTAATAGAAGAATTAACTAAATTAAAAAACGATATTGGAGAAGATGTTAGAGCGTTTGGAAGCCATAAAGAGACCTTGCAATCGATTTTAAAAAACCAAGGTGCTGATGTGGAGACTGACCAAAAGCGTTTAGATGAAGTTTTAGGACAAGTAAACTATTATAAAAAATTAGAATCTGATGGATTAACAATGGTGAAAATCCCTTTTATTCCCACATTGATTTCTGGTGGTATAATGATAGGTACAGCAAGAGATAACTTAGGCCGATTAGAGCCTACATTAACAGAATTACGTAAGACTGTAGATTATAAAATAACATTAAATCGTGTAGTTGGAGTTGCGTTTCATAATATTAGTGATATGCATAGTACGATTGATAATGCTATTACTGCTCTTACTTATATGTCCACGCAATGGGATGATTTAGAATCTCAATATTCGGGCGTACTGGGACATATTGATACAGCAGCTCAAAAAGCTGATCAAAATAGATATAAATTCTTAAACCCTAACTTGAATTCAGCTAAAGACAGTTGGAAAACATTAAGAACAGATGTTGTCACATTACAAGAAGGGATGAAAATTGCAGAGAAAAAAGAACAGGATCTTATGAATCAGCTTCGTCCATCAAACGTTTTCTACTTTTATAAAAAAATTCATAACGCATACACATTTGAAATAAAGACTGGAACAAATGCACCAAATGCGTCTTATAAAGTTATGAATTTAACTAAAAACACTGTTCATAATATGTGGAGTGGAGGACCAAATACAAACATGTGGGCTGACTGGCTTTCATTCAATCCAAAAGATGAATTTGCGGTGGTAGCAGTAGTGGATGGGAAAGAATACGTTGTATATAAAGACAAAGTAGAAAATATAATGAACTGAACCCGAAAAGTTAGACAGAAAAATTACGCAGCTATTGGAGATGGTACACTAAACTGGACACTAAGTTAAGTGAAAAAGATGATTCAGAGAGTTCTGTTGCAAAGTTTTTTAACAGATAAAAAGTTGGTAGGATTGCAGATGGATTTTATGCAATCCTTAGTAATTGTTGTAATTTATTATACGTCGAAAAAACGAAGTTTGGTTGTTGCAAACTTCGTTTTCGTTTATATAGAGCATGAACGGTTTCAATGCCTTTCAAGGTACGTGAAGCATGACGAATACTTTGAAATCCTGCGAATTTGGCAAAACGCCAGCTGATCATGAGCGGTCCAGCATAGCGAAGTAGCTCTTCGATAGCATTCGGTAGCAAAGAAGGATTACTACGCAACAATGCTAATTGTTCGGGATGTTTCTGCAAAGCAACCATACCATTTCCAATTAAATTGGTTGTGGTCTCATGTTCAGCAGTAATGAGTAATTGGACGGTAGAGAGCAGTTCGGGTTCACTCAGTTTATCCTCCTGATCGTGTGCGTGTATCAGGGAGCTGATTACACCCTCCGTTGGATGTTTTCATTTTTCTTCCAATGTTTCTCGGAAACATGAGTAATACTCTTTGATCCATGCATGATGGTCTTGATTAGGATTTGTCTTTATGCTCACCCACAAATCATAAATTTTCTCTTGATACAAAACAGGTATTCCTAACATCTCAGCAATAACCCGAAATGGAAAAGCAAAATCTGCAATAAGATCCATCTTCCCTTTTTTCTGTACTGCATCCAATAATTCATCTGTAATCTGTTGAATACGAGGTTCTAGATTCGCGATCATTTGAGGGGGAAAAGCTATGGAACATTATACAAAGACATTTAAACTAAATAATGAAGTGTTCACTCGAACAAAACAAGGTTCAAAAACAGATAAAGAATTAATGGAAGAAGCTGAATCTGAACTGAAAAAGGGTGACGAGTATTGGTTTAAATTCTATAAAAATCTTGAAGATAAGATAAAAATCGGCACTGATGGTACAGTAACCGCTAAAACTTTAAGAGAATTAGATAAGAAATCTGGTATCGACTCAGAAGCAGTAAGAACTAACTTATCTAAAGAAGGGAAAGAACTAGTAGGTAAGTGGGGATTAGATAAATTGGAAGGTTTTATTGTTTCTTTAATCATGAATGAAGATGGAACATACGAAGCGTATGGAAAAGGGGATTATTCAAACAAGGATAAGACTTATGCTAAAGGTAAATGGACTTATGACTCTAATTCTCAAACTATCACATTGCATGTGGAAAAGAACTTAATAAACGGTGAAGAACAAAAAGAAGCAAAGAATGTAGATGTTCCGTATACAGTTCAAAACTTTGATGGAAAGAACATTCAATTATTTAGTCCTAAGACTTATAACACTAACAAGTATGTAAAACAAAAATAAACTACGGCTACTGCAACTAATAAAAATCTTTAGATGTAAACGTCAAGTAACTCCAAAATATACAATAAAGGTTGATTCTAGAATTACTTTACATTTACTCAGTTACTGTATATTGTTTGGCGAGTGTATCGAATTAGGCAATTTTGATCAAAGTCAGTATGTGCTTGCAGTTCGAGAAGGAAGCTATCAGGAAGTGTTAGATTGGCTGTCTTCTGGAAGTGCAGATTTTTCTATTTCTATAAAAGAAAATTTAATTTCAGGGTTTCATTATGATGTCATTGGTGAAGATCCGTATGTCATGGTTTCTTCTAAGTCTGTTCCATCTGATCTTACAATTAAAGAGTTGAAAAATTATCCTTTTATAATGCCGCTTTCTGGTTGTAAAGAAGTACTTGAACCATATTTGACGAAAAATGAAATAGTAGTTAATAAAGTGATGGAGTCAGAGACAATTAGTTCGGCATTAGCACTAATGTTTCCTGTTAATTGGCAAGGAGCAAGGGTACCTACTATGCCTAATAAAAACGCAAATAATAGAGGTTTTGATTTCGTAGAATTCGCGACATCCATTAAAGGAGACATCAGTTGATAACTCCATTCACTAATTGTTGAAAACACGTTATATTCACCTTTCTAACTAGTTATATTGTAATGTCCCATCTTTAGTAACCTGCTTCCACGTTTTACCGCTATCCGTAGAAAAGAATACATTTGCTTTCATTGTAGCAAAAACCATTTCAGATGAATTTTGAGGGTTTTGTGAAATATACATAATTTTATCTTTAGAATCTAAAGATGGAATTTGTATGTTTGTCTCTTCATTTGTAGCAATAGATTGCTTCGTTATCGTTTGTTGATTTTGCTTACTAATAGGGGCATAAATAACATCTTCATTACTAAATGTAACTGCGGTCGATTCAAGTGATTTAGAGAATAATTCAAACGTATTCCCGTAATCTGTAGATAAATAAACACCGTCTTTAGCACTTACCGCGACTACACTAGATTGATCCGGATGTACTGAAAATGAATGGATTGTACTTGATAGCCCCTTTAACTTACTATTTTTCCATTCTTGTCCGTTATTTGTACTGAAATAAACACCATTTTGTAATTTAGAATTTGGACGCTCGTTATATAAATAAATCGCTTCCATATTATATCCGACAGCAAGGTTATGAAAATCAGATTCTCCATAAAAGGTTAGCTTTTCAAGGGTATTTCCACCATCAGAACTTTTCATTAACCCTAAAGGATTTTTTAAATTTGTGCCTGGTTCAGGATGCCCGCTGGCAAAGAATCCGTTTTTCGTTGCCTGAAATCCCATATAATCGTGTAGTTGGGTAGTAGTATCAAACCATTTGCCATTTTGATAAACTTTTATACCATTGTGAGTTGCGATAGAAACCCCAGGCATATTTCCTGCATAGCCAATTCCATGAATGTGCTCGATTTTTCCAGATGTAATTTCTTTATAGAAGTTTGGCGGAATCGTATTTGCTGTTTCTTTATTTTTGGGCTGAGATTGAATCGTTTCTTTTTTTACTAGTTGTGTTTCTACATTGTTAGAACAACCTGTAATTATAAATAAAGAAGTAATTGCTAATCCTGTTGCTACATAATATTTCACGTTTTTAGACTCCTTTCCTATATGTATGAGATTTTAAGTATATGGAATAAATGTCAAGAAATTGTGGAGTGATATGCATGATTTCGAGTGGAAAGGAATCGTTGGGGAATCTGTATCTCGCTTAAACTGGCAGTAGGACGCTCACTGATTAATGTTTTACTTTCTACACGATAATTATTAATTGACGAAAAATTATAACAATAATAAAATGAATTACATTGTATAATTTGTTTTGATACATAGAATTCAAGGGGGATTATTATGAAGCCAACATTTTTTGCCCAAAATAGAGAACGATTAACGAGAACATTGCCAGATGGATCGATTACTATTTTATTTGCCGGACAGGCACCACATATGTCAGCTGATGCACACTATAAATTTGTGCCGAATCGAAATTTTTACTATTTAACAGGAATCGATGAGCCAAATGTTATTTTTATTTTAAAAAAGTTTGGAGATAGTGTAGAAGAAACTCTTTTCATTGAAAAACCAGATCCAGTACTTGAAAAATGGGTTGGTAAAACCGTTTCGAAAGAAGAAGCAGAAAATATTTCTGGTATTAAGAAGGTTGTATATATAGAAAGTTTTGAAGTAACAATTGCGAATACACTTTTCGCAGAAAATGTGAAACATGTGTATTTAGATTTGGAACGTCGTAATTGGAAAGGTACTGAGACGAAGGCGCTAGCATTTGCGAAGCACGTAAGAGAACAATATCCTCATCTTTCAATTGGGAATGTCTATCCGAACATTTGTGAATTACGAGTGTTCAAAACAGATGAAGAAATTGAAAAAATAAAAGAAGCAATTACGGTTACTCAAGAGGGTATTTATAATGTGCTGAAACAAGCGAAAGCAGGCATAATGGAATATGAATTAGAAGCGCATTTTGATTTCACATTAAAATCGTCTGGTATTAAATATCATGCATTCGATACAATTTTGGCGAGTGGTAAAAATGCTACTGTGCTGCATTATGAAGATAATGATGCAAAAGTGCAACAAGGTGATTTAGTACTGCTCGATTTAGGTGCTCAAAAAGACTACTACAATGCTGATATTAGTTACACATTCCCAGCTAGTGGAACATTCTCTAATCGCCAAAAACAAATATATAATATTGTATTAAAAGCATTAAAAAAAACAACTGAACTTATAAAGCCAGGATTAAAATTCGCTGCATTAAATGAACATACAAAAAAAGTACTGGCAGAAGAGTGTAAAGAAATTGGTTTAATTCAAGAAGATGAGGAACTATCTAAATATTATTATCATGGTGTGAGCCATTTCCTCGGTTTAGATACTCATGATGTAGGAACATACAAAGATAGAGTATTAGAAGAAGGTATGGTCATTACGATAGAACCAGGTTTGTATATTGAAGAAGAATCAATTGGAATTCGTATTGAAGATGATATTCTTGTCACAAAGGACGGATATGAAAACTTGTCAAAAGATATCATTAGAACGGTTGAAGAGATTGAAGAGTTTATGAGAGAAAATAATGAAAACGTTAAGGAAAGACAAGTTGTTACAAAATAGTAAATGTAAAAGACGCTCAATTTTTGGGCGTCTTTTACATTTACTATTTTGTTCATTTGGCATCTCCATATTTTCTTGAAAATCGTCTTATATAATAATCTTGAAAAAGCAAAAGGAGGAATTTTCCATGAAGAGATTTGTATTAACAGCAGTTACAGTCTCCGTAATATCTTTAATTGCTGCATGTTCTGCGATCACAAATACAACAAATGATTATAAAAATATGAATGATAAAAAAACAGCACAGACTGAAACGGCTACAAAACCATTGAAAGTTGTAAAAGGACCAGAAGTTACTTTAATAGCGAAAGAAGAAAAGCAAAAGCTAAGTAACGGTGTTATTGTTCCAGTCTGGACATTTAATGGTTCATCTCCTGGACCAGAAATTAGGGTGAAAAAAGGTGAAAAGGTTAAAGTGACATTAAAAAATGAATTATCTGCACCAGTATCTATTCATTGGCATGGGTATCCTGTCCCAAATAACATGGATGGAATTCCAGGTGTGACACAAGATGCGGTTGAATCTGGAAAAAGTTTCACCTATGAATTTAAAGCGAACGTACCAGGAACGTATTGGTATCATTCGCATCAAGATTCTGTAAATCAACTAGATAGAGGCTTGTATGGTGCTCTCGTTGTAGAAGATACGAATGAAAAGTATGATAAAGATTACACATTAATGTTAGATGAATGGGTAACAGATAAACAAGAAATCGATAAGCAGTTAAAAGAAATGACAAAAGGGAAAACAGAAAAAGCAGACGGTAATAAATCTAGTATGGATAATAAAAATACGAAAAAGAATGATGATATGAAAGGCATGGAACATTCCGGTATGGACATGGGCAGTGATAAAAAAGACTCTGGGAATATGAGGATGAAAGGTCATGATATGAGCATGTATGACTTATTCACAATCAATGGTAAAAGCGGGGATTTAGTGGAGCCATTAAAAGTGAACAAGGGAGACAAAGTTCGACTTCGACTAGTTAATGCTGGTTACCTATCACATGATATCCATGTTCATGGTCATGATATTAAAGTAATTGCGACAGATGGCCAACCAATTAATGATCCAAAAGTTATTAAGGACAAAGTAATTTCAATTGCACCAGGTGAACGTTATGATGTTGAATTTACTGCTAACAACCCTGGAAAATGGTATGTTGAGGACCATTCAGAAGATAAAGGTGCAAAAGGAATGAAAGCTGTTATTGAATATGATGGCAGCAAAGAGATGAAAGACAAGACAAATGAAAAAGAAAAACTACCAAAATTAGATATGACAAAATATGGTGCTAAAAAATTAGGTGATTTCACGTTAGACCAGCAGTATACTGTCACATATAATATGGACTTGAATACTCAAATAAATGGAAATGAAATGGTATATACAATTAACGGTAAAGTATTTCCGGACATCGACCCAATTCCAGTGAAAAAGGGTGACTTAGTAAAAGTAAAATTAGTAAATCGCTCTAAAACAGATGATCACCCGATGCATTTACACGGTCATTTCTTCCAAGTATTAAGTAAAGATGGAAAAACGATAGAAGGTTCTCCAATTGTTAAAGATACTTTGAACTTGAAACCTGGAGAAGAATATGAAGTAGCCTTTGTAGCAGATAATCCGGGGGAATGGATGTTCCACTGTCATGATTTACACCATGCTTCAGCAGGGATGGTAACAGAAGTGAAATATACAGATTACAAATCTGATTATGTTCCAAACCCTAACATTCCAAATAAGCCAGAATAATATAAAATTCATGTAGTTCATAATAATATAAAGCAATTATCTTATGGATAGCTGCTTTATTAATTTTGGTTGTTAGTGTTACTGCATATGTTGATTATGCCCGGATGAAGGTGGAGGAGTATGATCTGGGAATGTTACGAATACCTTTCTATAGGTATTATGTTAGAAATTGATAAGAATACATTTAATATTCTTGTAAATTTAGTAGAGAAGAGTAAGATGAATGATTTTTTATATAATTTTATCATTCATTATAGAAGAGAAGAAGGGAACTCTCAAAACAGTATTTGATTATCTACCCATAGATAATCAATATGCATGTGACGCCAAAAGATGGTTCCTGTTATACCACCTATTATGTTTCCTTCTTCGTCTCTTACCACCAGGCTTACATTCTCAGAAGGAGATTTTACTTCATCTGGTAGTTGTGAAGTATTATATTCTATAACTTTCTGTCTAATGTAATTACTATCTTCTTGATTCCATTGTTGAACTATCCGCATGAAAATTCCCTCTTTTCTGATTTTCTTATTTCGAACATCATATCATGTTAAAAATAATACAACCAGATACAAAAAAGATGATGCATATCCCATTCAGTTCTAGTTAACATTAGATCATATTATCGGGATTCAATGTATTTTGGAGACAACCGAAAGCCCTCCAGTTAAACGAACTGAAGGGCTTTCGAGTTCATATAATTAGTATTGTTGGCAGTTATGGCTGTCTTTTTTTATTTAATTCTTGCAAAACTTTTTTCGGCTTGATTCGCTTTTACCACCAAGCCGACAGACCAAAAGCAAGGGGCATGCCTAAATCAAAATATGAAAGAAATAATAGGAGGTGTTCGGAAATTTGAACGCTTGAAAAATGGGTATAAGTTTTCTCTTTAAACTGTGAAAAATGGTGATGAATAAACATTCATGTAAGGTTAACGTAACGTACTAAAAACGAAAGTTAAAAGCTTGTATTTTTTGCTATGTTAAACATTAACGTTGATAATTCACCAAAAAGAAAAAAGGTACTTTTTTTGTGTTGTCATTTGTTCCAATTATGGAAAATTGGCGGAATTTTCTGTTTAATGATTGGTAAATAAATTACAATGATAATATCAATGAACAAGGAGGTAATTTACATGAAAAATGTGAAGATTCAAACCGCACAAACATATAAGGGTGGAACACTTTCTTAAATGTAAACGGTGTACTCCCTTATATGTGTCATTCCAAAAACACTAAAAAGGGGTAAATCATGAATTTTCCAGTTGAAAAATTTTTCTCTTACTACAAACCGTATTTAAAGCTGTTTTTAATTATATTGGCATGTGCCTTAATCGTATCTTCAGTGTCTTTGGTGTTTCCTTTGCTTGTTCGGTATATTACGAAGGATGTTCTTGAAAGGGATTTATCAACGGCGCTAAGTAAAGTGTTATGGATCGGCGGGCTGATGCTTGTCTTGGTTGCAGTTCAAAATATAGGGAACTACTTTGTGGACTATAAAGGTCATGAAGTAGGTGCGCGGATGGAAGGTGATATGCGCAGTGAGCTGTTTGCACACATGCAAAAGCTTTCTTTTAGTTTTTACGACAAGGAAAAGACAGGCCAGCTCATGTCTCGGATAACAAACGACCTGCTAATGATTTCTGAACTTTTTCATCACGGTCCTGAAGATTATGTAAAATATATAGTTCGCTTTGTGGGAGCGTTTTTCATTTTATTCTTTATTAATGCTCCATTAACGATTGCCGTTTTCTGCTTTTTGCCAGTGTTAGGTGTCTTTTCTTTATATTTTAACAGGCTCGAGAATAGGGCATTAAGAAGAAACAAAGAGCGAATTGGATATATAAACGCACAGGTAGAGGATAGTCTAGCAGGAATCCGTGTAGTAAAATCGTTCGCCAACGAGCACGTTGAAATCGAGAAGTTTAACCGGGAAAATAAAAGGTTCCTTGATAGTAGAAAAAAATTCTACAAGACAGAAGCGAACTTTTACAACGGAATACAAACTTTTATTCAACTGATAACGATTACAGTGGTCATTTTTGGGAGTGCCAAAATTGTCAACAATACGTTAGATTTAGCGGATTTGATTACATTTCTACTGTATGTAAATTTTATGATTGAGCCAATTCAAAAACTGACTCAAATGAATACGCTATTTCAAGAAGGAATCACCGGCTTTCAGCGCTTTATGGAAATCATGAATTTGAAGCCGGCAATCGAAAGTAATCCGAATGCAGTGACTCTGCAAGCAGTTCGCGGTGAAGTTGAGTTTAAGCAGGTTTCCTTCCGTTACGAAGACCATTTGACCGATGTCTTGGTAAATATGTCACTTCAAATACATCCAGGGGAGTTCGTGGCGTTTGTTGGTCCGTCGGGCGTGGGGAAAACGACGTTATGCTCACTCATCCCTCGCTTTTATGATGTGACGGAGGGGGAGGTGTTAGTAGACGGTATTAATGTTCGCCATATCGACCTACAGTCCTTAAGAAAAAGTATTGGAATAGTACAGCAAGATGTTTATCTCTTCGCAGGAACGGTAATGGAAAATATTCGATATGGTAATCCAGCAGCCAGTGATGAAGAAATAATGAATGCAGCCAAGCATGCAAATGCCCATGACTTTATCATGAACTTGCCAAACGGCTACCATTCCGAGATTGGACAACGAGGTGTTAAACTTTCTGGCGGTCAAAAACAAAGGGTAAGCATAGCTCGAGTTTTTTTAAAGAACCCACCAATCCTCATTTTAGATGAGGCAACAAGTGCACTAGATAATGAGAGCGAAAGCATCATTAAGGAATCACTCGAACTGTTAGCAAAAGGGCGTACAACAATCGTAATTGCCCATCGTCTTTCCACTATTCGAAATGTCCAACGAATTATCGTAGTAACGAAGGATGGCATTGTGGAACAAGGTACACACGATGAGTTACTTGCAAACAATGGGATGTATGCAAACCTGTATGCCAAGCAATTCGAATTAATATTATAATCTGTTTAGCTATAATAAATCGGTCCTCTTGGTAAAGGAGGCCGATTTACTTTTTACCTTGGATATTCTTCTACTAATCTGTCCGTTAGTTGAACAAGGAACAATGAATACTCCATTCACGTCAAGTTAACATAACACATCATTATACGCAGTAAACACAGAACCTAATTCTATAATCAACAAGGGTTAGACCTTATGAAAATGGTAGATAAATAGTTATGAAAACTATAGAAAATTAACATTGAATAGTGGATAGTTTGAATGAGAGCCTAAATTAGGCGGGAGAATATATATAGAGGAGAATAATAGATGAGTAAAATAGCAATTAAAATAATTCCTAATGCTCCATTTCATACATATATAGCACCTTTAAGAAAGTACACGAGTTTAGCGATTATAGAAATCAAAAATAAAATTGCAAACAGAGATTTTATTGCCGAAACTGATGCGAATGATCTGGATAATATGGAGAAGTTAAAAGAATTAATTGATAATTTATTGGACTTAGGTGCAGAAATAAAAATATTTGAAAGTGATGAATATGGCAAGGCGGGTGATTATCAAAAAATTTCTCACCAAGAATTTATGAATAGTATTGAACAATTAAAAGAAATTATGGAAGAATTACAGGATTACGATGATGCTTTGGCTGACGAGGTTTAATTTGAGAAGGTTAAATGCTATGGAGTGATTTTAATAACTGTTATTGTAAACATATAAACGGGTCATAAAGCTAATAGTTCTAAAATTAAAAATACAAAAGTACATAAAACAAGTGAATGAATATCGACGTAAAAACAAATGAACATCGCATGAATCAAATGATATAAAGGTAATGCATCGTCAGAGATGAGCAGTAACCTCTTACAACTAAAGACATGAGAGGTTCAAAATGTTTATTGTAGATATTAAATGAAGTTAAAATATTTATAAAAAAGATTTCAAGAAGGGAATTCTATATCTAATAGCAGAAAGAAAAGATACTAGATTTAAAGCAATTAAAACCATAATGTACCCCCATTCTTTCATAGCATAATTGCAAATGGATAAAGAATGGGGGGGATAAATATACTCATTAATTAAAATTATAACTATTTAATGGAAAGTAGCAGAACAAAATAAATATAAAAGAACATCTTTTTCATCGAGATGTTCTTTTTTTCCATATACCTAAATTAATTCTTTTGTTATATTATTTCGCTTCATCTTCAGGGATTAAAAAGCTTATATCATACTCATCTAACTTCTCAAGTAATGCTTCTCCATCGATTCTCAATAAATTCATATGAATATTAAATGGTATAAATCCAGCACGCTTATTAACTCGATACAGTCGTTGTCCTTTTGAAGGTATAGAGGCAATATATCGATCTTCAACATCATCTTCCATCACAATTCCTAAATACTTTTGCCCTTGGATTGCATAAGGTAAAACACCTAATACATCCTCCAAAGCAATTTTCACAGGAAAGTTTGGATTGTTAATAATTGTAATGTATTCTTGTTCTAAAATGATGGCTGGTTTTTTCGTAAGCATTTTTTGGATAACTTTCCAAAGAGCAATTAGTACAACGAATGCAAGAGCTCCAAATAAAAATCCAACTATGAAATTAGGCTCCTCAGACGAAAATGCATACATAACAATAAAGAGAAACATCACTTCAACTACCAAAGTCAAAAAAAATAATCCAACTACTTTTCTCTTTGATTCATAAATATCATATTTTCTCATACGATTCCCCCCCACTCATATAAATCCACCTTGATTTTCCAACATATTCGTCATCGCTATGCAGAACTGGAAGCAAAATGCCTATCCTATATAAATTGAAAAGTTTATGTGCCTTTTCAATTTATATATAATCTATTTCGCCCAACAGGACTGCAACATACAACACACATTCTCAAAGCGGCGATGTTTTAAATCTTCATTTGAAATCCAAAAATATAACATTCTACTTTCCGGTAAACCATTTTGCGTGTTTGTTCGTTGTGCAATTCTTCTAAATTCAATTGAGTGATAAAATGAAGGGGATGCTCTTTATATGTAGGATACATAAATAATACGGGTAAATTAAGAGCTCTCCCCATTTTCGAACAACCTATCGGTAATGCTTCCTCATGTCTTGGCACAACTTTTATACATTTACAAACATCGCCAATAGCTCTTCTTTCATATGTTAGTTGATATTTGCCAATCAATGCCTCCATACGTTTTTTCATAAAAACTTATAATTTAAAAAATTAGTACCTATACATCATACCATGAAAACGCTCATCACTTACTTTGTTTATCTTTATATCAAATTTTTAATGATCGTTTTAAAGAAACGTATGTTCGTATTCGGGTTGATATGATATACTAATAATGTAAATATATTCCGCGTTTTTATATCTGGAATTTCAGATATGCGAGAGAATAGGTATTATCATATGTATATGATATAACGATGAATTTATAAAAGAACTAGGGAGGCAGAGAGGATGGCAGTCAGTACATATCAGTTGTTTCAACAACTTAATATGACAGGAGCACAAGAAGAATTAGCATTGCGTTACTTGCAGACGAGAGATGAAGAAGTTTTAAAGCATATAGAACAAACGACCATTCGCGAAAATAAGCGTAGTGATTTTGCTTGGCAGTTCATGAATGACTTTAGGAAAACATATAAGCAAGATCCAGTGTTTTTTCGGTTATTCTATCATTTACTTGAGGATCAATTGTTGAATGTTCTTCTCGTGCGTTTTTCATATATGAGTTTTCCAGATATAAAGGTTTATTTCGAAAAAAGCGGTCTTTCATTCGATAGACTTGTAGTATTTGCTTGTAAGTATTTAACGAATCTTTCGCGTTCTGTAAATGAAGCGGATGTTTTTCTAAGACAATTAATAAAGGAAAATCCGAAGTATATAGAAGAACAGTTGCAAGTTATAACAGGTCAGCCAAAATTACTTTTGCTTCTAGTTATGTTAGATGCAGATTATGAGAGATTTCTTCCTTATCGTTCTTTACTGGAAGAAGAATTGCAAGAGCATGCGGAGTATATATTGAGGCTAAGCGGTGCAGAAGACAAGGTTGAAGCAGCTCAAAGGTACGTTCGAGGCGAATTTGTTAGTAAGGTGTTTGCCGGGTCATCTTTACCTGACTTTACTTGGCAGCAAATTTTTCGTATGTATCCGCATTCGGATGTTGCAAGAAGATATATGGAATTATTAGTGAAATGCTCTGTGGAAAATTTTATGAATTATGCAATTTCACATGTCAGCCATACTCTTGAACAGTCTGGAAACTACAAAAAAACAAAAAGTTTTTATGCACAGTTGTATGAAACAACCCGAGATTTGTGTGAGCAATTCGGTATTTCAGAGGAAAGATTTTTCGCATATCGCCTTACGCAGCATCATTTAGGTACTGTTGATTTTGATCGCGTATATGAATACCAATTTTTGCTTCGTATGGTAGAAGAGCAACCGGAATTTGTGCAGCGTACACTGCAATATTTAAGTCAAAGTCATTACCTTTTCGTATCAATGCTTTTAGCGGAAAAAGGGTACGAGTTACATAGAAACAAAGTACGTGAAGAGTTTTTAATGGTTGTCCTTCAAACAAAATCATCTGACATACGTGGTACATATCGTGACTATTTATTAGGCACTTTATCATTTGAGGATATGAAGCAATGGTTCGAAAGCTCGAAGTTTAGAAATAATTACTGGAGAATGCCTGTTTTAGAAATTGCATTACTTTGGGATATAGAGGAAGCAGCAAAGAGGGAAGCCGCTCTTACGCTTCAACTTGGGAAAGGTTATAACTATAGTTTATATGAACTTTTGCAGCGGTATGCTGCTATGGAGAACTCGCCAGAAAAGGTGCTGGAAGATCTGCTTTCCTACGGTTTATCGATGGAGAAGCTCGTTTCTTATTCTATTGAACAAGCTTCCGGGCATAGTGAGAAGCGAGATAAGGCAACGGAGGCACTCGTTCGTTTGTTTGTAAAAGAACGAGCGTATGTGACAGAGAAATTTCCTGAGTATTCTGCAGATGAACGGATTTTTATTTTGGATGAGCTGGCAAAGGATAACGTAGTTCAGACGCGTGATCTTCTCATTCAAAGCCTTGGGGATTCCTCTAAAAAGGTACGTACCGCTGCAGTAGAACTTCTTACAAAAGATACGGAGGCTGCAGAAGATGTAGCAAAGGAATTAAATCATAAAAAGAAAGTTGTTCGCGAAAATGCAATGCAAACACTTTTATATTATAAAATTGACAAATATACAAAGCTTGTACAGGAAGCTTTACAAGAAAAGAAAAACGCTTCTTTGACGGAGAAGTTTGCTCCATTGCTTGGTGACGGGGAATTAGAAGGAGCATCAGGAAGTATAGAAGCTCTTTGCACGCGTATTTTAACGCCGCAAAAAAGGAATGCACTTGTGCAGTGGCTCGGATTTGAACCGCAGATTCGTCTTCGCGATTCCGATACCATTGCAGATGCAATGATTCCTCTTACATATTTTCAGCAGTACGTATCAGATTCTGTTATTGAGAAGAAGGAAGTAGCAGAAGCAATAAGCGCTGCTCTTAACGAACAAGATTTGAAGGAAAATATACAAGCGATCTATCAGCTTTGGGTTTCTCAAGGCGCGGAATCGAAGAAACGCGGTATTCTTTCGTTGTACGGTATTTACAGTGATGATGAAATGGCGATGCAACTCAAAAAGCAGATTGATGAGTGGGCACTTGGTATGCGCGGAGCGATTGCTGCTGCAGCTGTTCAGGCGCTAGCGTTGTCCCAATCACATATTGGGCTAATGTCTATCCATGCGATGGCATTTAAGTATAAACATAAGCAAGTGCGTAATGCTGCGAAAGAAGCGCTGAGTCTCGCTGCTAAAACGCGTGGTATTACAGAAGAAGAGCTAGAAGATCAGCTTGTCCCAGACCTTGGGTTTAATAAACGCGGTGAAAAGACAATTGATTACGGCAGCAGAACATTTACTGCCTATTTAACTCCAAACTTGAAAATTGAGCTAAAAACGGGAGAAGGAAAACGAATAAAGTCGCTTCCGAAACCAAATGCAAAAGATGATGCGGAAAAAGCCGAGGAGGCTAAGGCGGAGTTATCCTCTATAAAGAAGCAGCTCCGAACTATGATTACGATGCAAACGCAGCGTCTTGAAACAGCACTTTCTCTGAATCGCTATTGGTCACAAAATACATGGAAGTCTCTGTTTGTAGAAAATCCAATTCTGCAGCAGTTTGCTATCTCCCTTATTTGGGGTGAGTATAAGGAAGGAAAGTTGCTTGCGATGTTCCGCTATATGGAGGATGGCACGTTTAATACGATTGAAGAAGAAGAGCATGAACTTACGCCAGACACTGTTATCGGTCTAATTCATCCGTTAGAATTGTCCGAGGACGAAAGGGAATTATGGAAGGAACAGCTAGAAGATTATGAGGTTACTCAGCCATTTCCGCAAATTGACCGCGAAGTATTTCAGGTTGAGGAGAATGAGGAAGTCACTGTGGAAAGGTTTGCTGGTATCCAGATCAATGGCCGTTCGCTGTTTGGTAAGATGACGAAGTACGGCTGGAGTCGTGGATCGGTTCAAGATGCCGGTGTATATTATACATTCTATAAAGAAGATACTCGCGCCGGACTAGGGGCGGAGCTTGCGTTTGAAGGGGCACCGGTTGGATATGAAGGTGAGGAGGATGTGTGCGTTTTTGAAATTCAATTTTACAAAGCAGGCACGGTGAGCCGCGGTTCATATGACTACGACGAAATTGATCATGAGAGACGCGTTTTACCGAAGCAAGTATCGGAACGCTTTTTCAGTGAAATTTTATATGATATAAAACGGGCAACAGAATCGAATCTTGGCCGTGATGAAAACTGGCGCAGCAAGCGATAAGAAAGGAACTGACATATGCAGTCTATTAAACCATTAATGGAAGAATTATATGAAATAGAATTGAATGCGTTAGAAGCGAATGATTCGTTTCCGAAACCACCTAACTGGCGATTGTCACCGCGTGCCGTTCGGACGTTTATTATCGGACAAGAAGAACCGCTTCTTTTAGAAGGAAAAGAAGTGGAAATTAGTCGTAAGTTTTATGGTAATGATGCGCTTGTGGAACGAGCAATTGTCACATTAGCAGGAAACCGAGGACTTATGTTAATCGGAGAGCCAGGAACAGCAAAGACGATGCTAAGCGAGCTGCTTTCTGCCGCAATATGCAGAAATAGCCGTAACACTGTGCAAGGAACAGCTGCTACGATGGAAGATACGATTAAGTATTCGTGGAACTATGCACTTCTTCTTGCGAAAGGGCCTGTAAGGGAGGCGCTTGTGCCAGGACCTCTCTTTGTTGGGATGGAACAAGGGATATTAACTAGATTTGAAGAATTGACTCGCTGTCCGCAGGAAGTGCAAGATTCATTGATCAGCGTTCTGAGCGATAAAGTACTAAATATTCCGGAGTTTGGGGAGCAAGGAATTCTTACAGCTAAGCCTGGATTTAATATTATTGCGACGGCTAACACACGAGATCGCGGTGTGAATGAGATGAGTAGTGCATTGAAGCGTCGTTTTAATTTTGAAACGGTGCATCCGATTAAGGATGTAAAGCTTGAAGCAAAAATAATAGAGTCACAAGTAACGCGCTTATTAGGAGCATCAGGCATCACACCAAAAGTGGATGAGACGGTTGTTCAGCTGCTAGCGACTGTTTTTCATGAACTACGGGAAGGTGTAACTGCTGAAGGAAAACGAATTGATCAGCCATCTTCCGTAATGAGTACCGCAGAAGCGGTATCGGTATATTATCAAAGTGCAATGGACGCGTACTATTATGGAAGCGGACAGGTGAAGATGGATGCGCTTGTTCGGTATTTATCGGGCACAATTGCGAAAGAAAACAAGGATGATTTAGAAAAGCTGCGCAGTTACTTTACAAGCATCGTTAGGGCGCGAGGTCAAGTAGGAGGAGAGGTATGGAAGTCGTTTTTCGAAGCTCGCAATCAGCTGAAGTAAATGCATTGTTTCAAAGAGCTTACAATTTAGATCACAACGTCGTATACGTGCCAATTCGCCATCATAGTCCTGCGTGCTCTTTTCATGTACAAAAGATCGTTAAATTCTATAAACCGGATGCGATTCTTATAGAAGGACCGATAGATTGCAACCCTCTTATTCCGCATATTGTGAGTGCAGAAAGTGAGGCTCCAATTTGTATATATTGCAGTTATGATGATAAAACGGATGTGCTTGAAAGAGGAGAAAGTGGAAAGTACCGTGCGTACTATCCCTTTCTCGACTATTCACCGGAACTTGTCGCGCTGCGGGAAGGAGCTGCGCGCAATATTCCAGTTTCATTTATTGATCTTCCTTATAAAGAATATTTGTTTGCAACGAAAAATGAGGAAGAGAATGGGAAGTATGACGAGCAATATTTCCGGCATAGTCAATATGTCCGTATGCTTTCGGAAAAAACGGGGTGCCGAAGTTTCCATGAATTTTGGGAGAAATATTTTGAACTGCAAGGCTTTCATATGACAAGTGAGGAGTTTGTCCGTCAGCTCTTCGATTATTGTTATTATACGCGTGCGGACTATACGCAGGAGATGTTGATAGAAGACGGTTGCGAAGCCAGGGAGATACACATGGAAAAGGAAATTGAAAAAGCGTGTAAAGTGTATGACAAGGTGCTCGTTATTACCGGAGGCTTTCATGTGAAAGGGCTTCTTGAATTGGAAGGGAAAAAGAAAAAGCTGTCCAAAAGCCCATTATCTAAAGCGTATGCCAAAAACTACCTTATGCCGTATTCTTTTTTGGAAAGCGATCAGATGCGTGGCTATGAGAGCGGTATGCCTGCACCTGCTTTTTACCAACATATTTGGGAGAACAGGGATGAAGCGGTAGCTGAGCAATTTATGATACGAATTGCTAGACAGCTAAAGGCAGAAGGAATATCAATGGCAGATGAGATTGAGGCTGCGCGAATGATACGTGAACTTGCACTGCTTCGGGGAAAGATGCAACCTGGATTGTATGAACTGATGGATGCAGTGCGTAGTGCATTCGTGAAAGGTGAGATATTCTCGGCAAATAAGCCTTTAGCGCTGCTTCAGAAGAGTTTGCATGGGGCGAAGCGCGGGGAATTGTCAAAAGAAGCGGATGTGCCGCCGCTCGTGCATGATTTTCGTGCTTCTGTTCGTTCGTTTCGTCTTCCGGTGCGTTCTACTGTACCACAGGAGACGATTCTTGACATATACAAGAAAGAAAGGCACTTGCGTTTAAGTCAATTCTTTCATTGCCTCGCTTTTTTAGGAGTTCCGTTTTGCGAGAAGCTGCGCGGCCCAAACCTAGCTAGAAAGCAGAATATTAATCTTATGCGAGAAACTTGGAAGTATCGTTTTTCAGCACAAGTAGAAAGTGCTCTGATTGATTTATCTGTGTATGGCGGAACGGTGAGAGAAGCTGCGCAGGAAATGCTAAGGGCAAAGTTGTATAAGGCAAAAGGACGGGCTGGAGAGGTGGCTCTTTTATTGCTAGAGGCCTACTTAAGCGGTTTGTTTTCCGATTTCGCTATGTACAATCAGTTTATAGATGAAGCAATACAGGCGGATGGAGATTTTGCTTCTATGGCAGATTGTGCTTACTATTTATCACAAATAGAAAAAGTAAATCAGCAAGCGGATCATGCTAGACATAAAGCACTTTCGTTATTTTCTGTTTTAGATGGGGGCGAACCAGCAATTATTGCGGAAAAACTTATCGATTTGTATACAATGCAGCCTGCAGACCAGCAATTTATTGAAGCACTGGAGCTTTATTTGCAAAGGGAAAAACGAGAAAGCCAAGTAGAAGGGGCAGTATTTGGGCTGTTAACTTCTTTAGGGAAGCGGAAAATCGATGAGGTAATGCAAGTGGCAGAAGGATATTTTTATGGAAGTGGCGATATGCAAAAGCAAGCTCCGATATTTTTGAATGGTTTGTTTGCTGGCGCAAAAGATATCTTCTTATATAACGAATCGCTGCTTGACGGAATGTCTCATGTTCTAGAAGAACTTGATGAAGAGACATTTTTACAAGTATTGCCGCAGTTCCGCCTCTTGTTCAGTCAATTCACGCCGCTTGAGGTGGATACGATTGCTAAACAGATTGCGCGGTTATATGGAGCCACAGAAGAAGTGATAAAAGAAGAAGCAATTTCCGAAGAAGTGCTGACGTATGCAATACAGTTAGATCGCAAGGCACGGGAAATTTTAATAAGACGGGGGCTAGAAGATGAAGAATAACATTTCTTTAAATCGCTGGCGTCTTGTTCTTGGGAAACATGCGGATGACCAAATCACATTTCAGGAAGAAGACCCTGCATACAGAGAAATGGATGATGTGCTGGAGTTTTTGTACGAACGGGAACGCGGAGAAGAACGCGGTGGATCCCTAGATCCCTCTCAGCTAACAGTGCCGACTTGGATTTCGAAAGTGCGGGAGTTATTTCCGAAAGAAACCATTGAGATTATGGAAAATCATGCGCTAGAAAAGTATGAATTAACGGCTCTATTGCAAGATAAGCAAACGCTTGAAAAAATGGAGCCGAATATGAATTTATTAAAATGCATTTTACAATTTAAAGATTATGTAAAACCGGATGTATTAGACACAGCTAAACGTATTGTAGCGAAAGTCGCTGAGGAGTTGCGGCGTAATTTAGAGCAAGAAGTGAAGCACGCATTAAGTGGTAGACCGGATCGAAATCGTTCTAGCCGCGTACGTACGATGCGCAACTTTGATTTTAAGAAAACGATTCGAAAGAACTTAAAGCATTTTGACAAGGAAACAAACGCCATTCATATTGAAAAACCGTACTTTTATGCTGCCGCGAAGCACGTTAGCCCATGGCGTGTAATCCTCGCAGTAGACGAGAGCGGAAGTATGATTGATTCTGTTATTCATAGCGCAGTTATGGCGGGTATTTTTGCAAGTTTACCTACGATTAAGACAGATCTGTTCATCTTTGATACATCCGTTGTTGATTTAACGGATCGTATTGACGACCCGGTGGAAACGCTTATGAGTGTACAGCTTGGGGGAGGAACATATATTGCTCAGGCGCTGCGCTACGCAACGAATAAAATCGAGATGCCTCATAAAACAATTGTCGTGCTTGTAACAGATTTATATGAAGGTGGCAGTTACAATGAAATGTACCGAGAAGCGATGAAGATTGTAGAATCAGGAGCAAAGCTGATCGTGCTTACCTCCCTTGATCCGACTGCACAGCCTTTTTATGATAAACAGGCAGCTGAAAAAATGGCGGCGCTCGGTGCTCATGTAGCGGCGTTAACACCAGGGAGGTTGGCACAATGGATCGCAACAATCATTTCTTAAATGTTCTTTCCTCTATTGATGAAACATACTTAATCGCCATGTCCAATAAAGGAACATATAAGAGAGCAATGAAGGATTTGGCCGTTGTATCAAATGTCAAAATGGACGTAGAAGAGGGTGCAGCGCAAATACATCTTGATGACGGAATTACTGTAACGTTTACGGGTGATATACGTAGTTACTCTTGTAGTTGTGGAGCCCGTACGATTTGTAAGCATGTCATTATGGCTGTGTTAGAAGCAAAGAAGATGTACGAAGGTGAAGAGAACATAAAAGTTGATTTCTCTGCTCTTTTGAATGTGGACGTTCGCAGTATTGTCTCCGAAAAAATGTGGGCAGAAATGATGTTTCGCGAAACATTTCAGCAAAAGTTTGTTTTAGAAGAAGAGGGGGCTTTAATTGCCACTTTCCCAGAAGAGAATATAACAGTTCGCTTTCTAACAGCTGAATCGGTAGCGGATGCGATCTGTACGTGCAAAGCAGAGGGGATATGCCGGCATAAGGCGGAAGCGGTATATTGGTATCAAAAAGAGAAAGGAATCTCGCATGAAACGAAACAGATGCATCCTCTTATCATTGCGCCGGATAAGCTATCTATTTTCAAAGAAATGATCGAGCAAATTGTTCACTTTGGATTAACACGCCTTACCGAAAATACAATCTATGAAATAGAACAACTTTCT
Source organism: Bacillus sp. 105MF (assembly GCF_000374885.1). Lineage (NCBI taxonomy): Bacteria > Bacillati > Bacillota > Bacilli > Caryophanales > Bacillaceae > Bacillus > Bacillus sp. 105MF. The sequence continues at coordinate 22,420 of NZ_KB895582.1, forward strand.
GTAAAAGCACGTTCTTTGAAACTCGCAAAGTTAGAGAATTTATTTCGTAAGCTCGGGGCGGATATTGGGCTATATCGGATGAAGCATGCATCTTTTCAAATGGCATCTTATCGACAAACGGTGTCCGCGATTTATGAACACATTTTGTTGTTGGAGCGCCACCATCTGCAAGAGAGTCCGTTTCGTTCGGAATATTACGAAGTTCCACCACTTATTTTGCATGCTTTTGGTGCATCTGGCTGGCAAACGAAGTCTGGTTATGTTGGTGTGACGTATTATTTCTATAATCGAGAACAGGAAAAGTGGATTACATACACACAGTCGCGCTCCATGTTTTATGAAGGGAGCAGCACAATTCCTGAAGAACTCCATGAAAGGCAAGTTCCATGGGGAATTGCAGGGAAAGGATACGAACTATCTCGTTCATCTGTCCGATTGAAGCAGGCAAAACTTAACGTCGATTTTCAATTGTCATCTAGCTCACAGACAGTAGGAGAAGTGGAAGGAAAAACAAATGTGGCAGAGTGGCAATCTCTCTTTTTAACCTCATGGGAAGAACTATTAAAAAAAGTAAAAGAGCAAAGGCTAGAGGCAAATAAACAAGGAGTCTTTTGTATCGAAGTTGCTGAAATAGGAGAATGGAAGTTTCAGAAGCAAGAACAAAAATGGATCATACCTCTTATCGATAAGAATGGGAAAACATTGCAAATGCAAATGATGAAACGACCAGAAAATGAGCGAATGATTCGCCTTGTAAAAATATATATGGACTCGTTGCATATAAAGAGAATGCTAGTTCATCCTTATCAGGAAGGAACAAAGCTCGTTGTTACACCTATCATTTTATATACAGAAGCAGGAGAGATTATAAATACTACACTGAGTGAAGGGGGAACGTTCTATGATCGAGTTAATGCGCCTAATCGATGAATTGGAAGAAGTTCTAGATGAGATGCTTGTCTCAGGAGCAGGGACTGTCCCTCTTTCCTTTTTTCAGGATATAAAACGAGAATGCGAAAAGTATGGTCTTTCTTATGCTGCCACGCAGGTGCTTATCATAGAGGAAGAGCGAAACAAGGCCCGCTTTCTTCATAAAGAAGAAACAAACAAACTGACAGAAGCGTTTTGTAAGTTGCAGGAATATATTCAAGTTATAAAGGCTGAAATGCTGCATTTATAGATAAGGTAGAAGGTGTTGTAGCAGATACTGCTATAGGGAGATTTTAGCTACTAATAAATATCATAAAGATGAAACTAAGAAAGAAGCAGGAGAGTATTTTAGGGGAATCTTTGCTTGATTTCTAGTTGTTAAAAGTTTTTTGATACTTGAATTAGAAACCTGTGACAGTAAATAAGTGAGATGACATTTTAATGCCCCTAACTCTAATTGTATTCGTAAAAATATCTATTAATTATTTTGATAGGTGTTTCATTAAAAACCTACTATTACCATGATAAATCATTAGTAGTATGAATAAGCAAAGCGAAAATTTTCCCTTGTTATTGTCCTGGCAATTAGTACAATACAGGAATTTTCGCTTTTTGTATGTTTTTTCTTTCTGCCAACCCCGTGATTTGGTGCTGAACTTAATTTTCGTTAATTGGTCTGATTTTTTCCATCCAGTTAGCTACTTCTATTGCAGAGACATCCTTTTCATTCTTAAGATTATGAGTAATTGATTTGTAGTCATCATTATTTCGGTTTTGACTTAACTTAAAGGAAGTTTCGACTTTCTCAACTTTTATTTTGAAGCCTACAATCCCTTTCATCTCTTGTTTTAAAAATTTTGGATCTAAAGTATCCCATAATACTCCATTATCTCTACCTTGTTCATATTTCTTTAGCATTTTTGCTAACATAAGCTCTAATTCTTCGCCTTCTACGAGCTGAGCTGTACCATATACATGGACTGATACATAATTCCATGTGGGTACATTTTCTTGAGCGTACCAGGAAGAAGAGACATAAGCATGTGGCCCTAGAAATGTAACTAATACTTGAGGATTTTCTTTTAACAATTTCCAGTGATGATTGGCATAAGCGAAATGTCCAGATAAATAAGTATGTCCCTGTTTATTATATATATCCAGCGGAAGGTGTGTTGCAATTGGAAAGTCTTTCGTACTAGATATTAAGGTTCCAAATGAATAGTTTTTGATAAGTTCTAAAATAAGTTCTGAATCTTGCACTTCAAAATATTTAGGTGTATACATAAAAATCCTCCTTAAAGTGTGAAAATCTATAATGATTAATAAAATATAACATAGCTTATTTGAAATAAAATGATTTTTCAAAAAATACAGAAGGGTTTTAGCAAAAAGGAGAATAATAGATGAGTAGAATCGCAATTAAAATAAGCCCTAATGGTACGCTTAATAACTATATAGTTCCTTTGAGAAAGTATACTGATTTAGGAATTACAGACATAAAAAATAAAATTGAAAACGAAGATTGGTTTGCTGAAACGGATGCGAACGATATTGACGATATGCAGAGTTTGAAAGGGTTAGTTGATAATTTGTTGGAGTTAGGCGCAAAAGTAAAAATATTTGAAAGTGATGAATATGGAGAGGGGATTTTTGATTATCAAGAAATTTCTCACCAAGAATTTATTGATCATATGAAGCGATTAAAAGAAATTATGGAAGAATTACAGGATTACGATGATAGGTTAGTTGATACCAGTACGTAATGAATAGAGTTCTTAATGAGTGTTTTGATTACACAACAATTCTTAGCTTAGGTGGTTCAGAGAAAGTAGGTATAATAAGTAATGAACTATGGTGTATTTAGTAATTTAGTTGAAGAAGTAATTCAGTTTTCAAAAAGTTTTCAGGGTGAACTTACTCATAATATTTCCGATAAGATTGTTATTATTAATGATATAGAAAAAGCAGAGCATTTCGCTTATGATGAGATATTTGGTGATGATGAGTATAGTTGGAAAGATATTAGAGAATTGGAAATGAGTGAAGTTTGGTGTAGTTATTATGCAATGTCAGAAAATGAAAAGCCTAAAGGGTTGGAAGAATTATTAGAAATTATTGATGATAATGTGCGAAAAAGCCCATTTAAATATAGTATATTTTATAACGATGTTGTAGCTGACCTTACTAACTGTGCTATTAATAGAGTAATAAACGGAAAGAGTAATTCCTTTTTTGAAGAATTGTTTGATATATATAAATTTGGTGCTTTTCCTTGTGGTTGGGATGGCAATGATCCAGAAGGGAAAATTGTTGCGTATAAATTGAATTGATGAGATTTCTCTATTCTTATTTCTTTAATTTAATCAAATAAAAAATTAGACGGGTAAATAGTTTGCATTTCACGAAAAGTGTTTTTTATTTTAACATAGGGTGCGGGTGATTTAGTGAAATATTGGGGAGACAACGAATTATTTGAAGCGATCAAAGAGGACTATAATGATTTTTTAAGTTTAAATAGAGGATATAGAGAGGCAATAGCAGCAGAATGGAGGACATTATGATAAAAATCGATAGAGATGGTGAAGCCTACTGGAGTGAAACCGTTGATTTAGGTGTTTTAGGTAAGTTTAATAGCATTTTTATAAATTTAGATGGATGCGATATAACAGGGGCGACGGATGATATGTCCCAAGAAGAGAAGATAGAAAAAGCTACAAAATATTATGGTAATAGATTCAAGGAATTAGAAGCAAATGTGTGTTTTATAAATGAGCAATTTCTAATGTGGATTATAACGCACTTATGTGATATAGAATATCCATTTTGGGAATTTGGTGATGAAGATGAAGGCAGTGAAGATTATCCAGATTATATAGTTAAGGAAGAAATAAAAAAATTCGAAGATGAAAATGGACAATTGAAACATGATCCGTATAGTCCAAGTCCTATCTATAAAGAAATTCAAGAATATAATGCATATAATAATGAAGGTAATTTATCAAGTTATGAAATTATAGCGAAATATTTACCAGTTCTTGATTTTAAAAAACTTGTAGATACAATTAGAGCTAATAGCATAGATACATATGAAGATAACATAAATTTTCAGGTGAGTAGCGAGGTTTGTGGTGGTATGTTACTTTGTGCTACCTATGGAACAATATATACCAATAATGAGTTAGAAGTTACGCATAATTGTTAATACAAAAGTGACTGGTGACAATAAAAATGGTGATTATATGGAGAAATACTTTAACATGTAGCGAGAAGTAAATCACAATGTTAAAGTAAAAGATTTACTCTGTATGGCCGAAATGCTACCGGATTAGCCCCCATCGTTTGGATACAGGTAACCTTATTTGTCCTTTTTCATACGTTTACACAGGTGTTGATTATCCAGTTTCAGACAAATCACACCTATATAAACGTTTGTAGTTTCTTAGGAATGTTTAAAAAATAAGCTATTTTAAGCCGTTGTAAACCAATAAACAGCAAAATAACTTTCTTCCGTTTCCATAACAAAAAATTCATCATTCCATTCTGGTTCATAAGCATAAGCAATTCTGATTCCTTCAATAGGGAACTCGATAGGTTTAATAAGGGGGGCATATCTGTTTCTCAATTCTGTGAATTCTTCTTGGGATAGTGTTTTCAGTTCTTCTTGTTCAGCCCTAAATTTTTTTTCAAATTCCCACATAGGCATATCTTCAACGTGTTTTCCTTTATACCAAAACCAATGCATATTTCTTCGTTCAATGAATTGGCACTTTGCTGCAAAATCTTCCAAGGTTTTAATCGTGTCGTAACTGCTTTTTCCTTTGCTATGTTCAAAAACATATATTGTCTCTTCACCACAATTTGATAATTCATCATCTTCTATTACAAAATATTTCATATCTAAAATCTCCTAGCTTCTTGTCTTGTAAATAATCAATTTCTTTTCAAAAGACCATATTGATTAAGGATGAAAACTTTTTCTTTTTTAATTTTTATGCAAGAATGGATACATTTTTGTTTTATTAGGTATATTTCATTGGTGTTTTATGTAAAATTTGTATATCTGCTAGTTAGTCTAACATATTATTTTCATACAATCTAATTTAAGTAAATTGTGAAATACAGAAGCTTTAAGATTAATAGACGAAAAAGATAAGATTTTTAAAAAGTGCTAATAATTGCCAAGATTTTGATTAACGATTATAATGAAATCAATAAGTAACAAAAAGAAAAGGGCAGTGTAGGAAAGAATTTCTTCGCCTTACATGCGGTAGGTCGCAGGTTCGAATCCTTGCCTCTCCTTATGTTTTATAAACATAAGGAGAGTAGCTCAGTTTGGTAGAGCAACATATTGAGTCTTTCCGCCTATCTCCCTTTTTTATAATTCATATTTAATAGATTTGGGTAGTGTAGAGAAGGATTTCTTCGCTTTGGACGCCGTGTGTCATGGGTTCGAATCCCATCCTTCCCATTTTGGAAGGTAGCTCAGTGGTAGAGCAACGTAATGAGCCTTTTCGCTTATCTCCCAAATCTTTAAACATTATATATAACAGGAACAGTGTAGATAGCTAATGCTTCGTTTGCTAAAATTAAGTGCTATAGATTCGATCCTAATCGATGCGGAAAGGTCCGCACCGAATTCGTACTTTTCTTTGATTCATAACACTAAGGTAGGAGTTACTTCGTCATATAGGGATTGTGTTTGTGGGATTCGATTCCTGTTTTGAATATTTCTTAAGTGTTAGGAATGAGTGAAAAGAGCAACGTATATACGTTGCCTTTTTTATTTGTATTTCAACCAGTAGTGTCAAAAAATCTCTGGGGGTAGATCATAATGTCAAAGTTTAATCATTCTTCTCAAGGAAGCCGTCAAACATATACAAAAGAGGGCGGAAAAGCTTATAAAATGTATGATAAAGATAAATTAGTTACGATGGTATTAACATCTTTTTTTAATGAGCCAAAATTTTATGGTGATAACAGCGAAGAATTAGTTACTACTGCAAAACAAATCATGGACAGAGACCCTAAATTTGTTGCAAGTTTAGCAGTCTATGCACGTGAAGTGTTCTACATGCGTTCTGTTACACATGTATTAGCAGTAGAACTTGCAAACCACCCTGAAGGTCGTAAATATGCTCGTCAAACAGTTTCTCGTATTGCGCAGCGTCCGGATGATGTAACAGAAATAATGGCATATCAATTAGGGGTATACGGTCGGGAAAATCCAATTCCAAACTCTTTGAAAAAGGGGTTAGCAGATGCCTTTTCTACATTTGATGAATATCAATTAGAAAAATACAATCGCACAGGAAAAGACGTTACATTGAAAGATGTATTCCGTTTAGTAAGCCCATCTGCCAAAAAAGGAACAGAACGTTACGAACTGTATAAAAGTTTGTTAGAAAACACACTGCAAGTACCATATACATGGGAAACACAGCTTTCTCAAAAAGGAAACAAAAAAGAAGTGTGGGAAGAATTAATTGATAGCGGAAAAGTGGGTTATATGGCCTTACTTCGTAACCTTCGCAATATCGTAAATTCAGGTGCCTCAAATATTGATACAGTATATAACATTCTTCGCGATCCTGAGCGAGTAAAAAAATCAAAACAATTACCATTTCGCTTTTTTTCAGCATATCGTGTTGTGCAAGAAAAATTACCACAAGCAGGAAGCGAATTATTAGATATATTGAATGACGCAATTGAAGCATCTGTTACAAACATGCCGAGATTATCAGGAACAACATTTATGACAGCAGATATCTCAGGATCTATGACATGTTATCCTGTTTCAAAAGATGGGAGTGTTAAATGTGCAGATATTGCTACACTAATGATGGCAATGGCACACTCCTTCTGTGATAATTCTATTACATCTGTATTCGCAACTGATTTCAAAGCGATAAATGTTTCTACCCGTTCTGGTATTTTAGAGAACATGAACACATTTTTATCAGAAGTGAATAAACATGGATATGGAACAAACTTACATCTTTCTATCAAATATTTATTAGATCACAAAATCAAAGTTGACCGCATTCTTGTCTTCTCTGATGAGCAAGTGTACGGAGATAGGTATGGAGACAATTCTTCACAAATTCTTCTTGAAACATATCGTCGTGAAATGAATCCTGATGTTTGGGTTCACTCTTTCAATTTAAATAGTTACGGTAATCAACAATTCGTAGGAGAGAAAACAAATTTAATCGGTGGCTGGAGTGAAAAATGTTTGGACTTCATTCATTATGCGGAAGAAGGAACAGGTTCCCTTATTTCGGCTATCGAAAATTATCAATAATTTTTGTTACACTCTTTTTATTTAGAAGACGGAATAATTAGGATAACGGCAGGTCTAGTTAACCATGATGCAATAAAAAAGAAACTCATAATCTTTATTTTAAGAAACCAATGATTTTCTAATTAAAGCAGGGTTACCTGGAGCTGCTCGTCCATTTCTATGATTTGAGCTGTTAGCTAATCTTGGCGAGGATAGATTAACTACAAAAGCAACTGGATAGTAACAAACAATAAATTGCCTACTGATAAGATGAAACTAGTTTATGAAATTTTAATAAAGCATGCTGTTAATTCAAGTATTAAGGAGTTTGAAAATGAAAATAAATAATAGTGAGTATGGTGGTTTTGTCGTTTCAAAAAATATTCTGGCTGGAAAACCAGTTAGATATTCATTTAGACAAGAAAGTTCTATCCCGCAATTAAATGGCTGGAATTTGTATGCTATAGATGATACTGATGAATATGTGAATCATGCGGATAATTTCATCATTTTAAACGCGGAATCTATTTTTAAAATCGCCCCTGTAATGTTTGAGATTTTTGAAGCGCCTTATGGAACGGATCTATGCTGGCTATATGAAGAAGGTATTCATATTGGATTTTATGATGTAGTCGCCGATAAAGAAGTGACCATTAATGAACTTATAAAACAAAACTAGTTTTTTCATGTAGCTCTATTTTATAAGTTCTTCAGTAGATGACAAACAAGCCCCTTATAAGCCTCTTCCAACCCCCTTATAAACCCCTACCAAGTAATAAATCATTAAATAAACAAAAGAAAAAACAACTACAAGAACTACTATGAAAAAATAAAAAAGTAACATTCTAGTACTAGTAAAAATTATAAAATAAATCCACCAAATTCCTGCCTGCAATCCTATATATAGAAGGAGTACCAATTCTATATTTACCACTAACAGGGCGGGAGGAAGAAACATGGGAGTATACCGGAGTGTACAGGTGAATTTTTGGCAAGATGAGTTTGTACTTGATTTAACGCCGGAGGAGCGCTACTTTTATATGTATTTGCTGACATGTTCGAAGACAAGACAATGCGGGATTTACCCACTGCCACTACGTTTGGTAGAGATGGAAACGGGGTATAATCGTGAAACGGTTGAGAAGTTGTTGCAGAGGTTTGTTGCGTATGGAAAGATATTATATGACGCGAAAACGAAGGAGTTATATGTTCTAAATTGGTTACGTTATAACCCTGTTACGAATACGAACATAGAAAAGTGTGTGTTACGTGAGTTAAAGACTGTGAAAAATAAAAAGTTTGTACATATGTTTCTTCAAAGATGCCTCGAGGAAGAGTTGAATATTCAGCTATTGCTAGAGCATTTCGGAATGCCGGTTGAAGTATCTGATGTGATTCCGCAAGAAGTTTTTCAAGGTTGTGCACAGGATGAGAAAGTAGAAGAAGTAGAAGAAAAAGCGAATCCAGGTAGCAGTGTATTCACGTTTTATGAACAAAACTTCGGTAGTTTGTCATCATATGCAGCGGAGGAATTAAGTGAATGGGTTACGGATTTGTCGGAGGAGCTTGTACTAAAGGCACTTCAGATTGCCTATGAAAATAATAAGCGGACGCTTGCTTATGTGAAGGGGATTTTACGAGATTGGCATGGGAAAGGATATACGAAGCTCAGTGAAGTAGAGGAAGCAGCAGCGAAATTCCGGAAGAAGGAATCGTCTGTTGTTAATGAAACGGAGAAGTTTTTGGAGGAATGTGAAGAGTGGAAGAAGAATGTTCCGTCTGAGGAAGAATTACAGAAGTTCTTGCAGGAACAAGGGTGGCAGCCGTGAGTATTCAACATATCGAGGCGGAACAAATGGTGTTAGGATCTTTGCTTCTTGATGGTGAACTAATTAAGGAGTGTCACCTGATTGAGCGGTACTTTTCTATGGGTGTGTATCAAGCTATATTCAAGTTGATACGAAAAATAGAGGAAGACGAGCTGCAGTTAGACAAGATAATTTTACTTAAGTAGATTAACTTGCATGCTAGTTTTGGATGGAGCTTGAAGAATTAGAAAAAGGAGATCTTAAAATGATAATAAACGATGCCGTTTTTGGTGAACTTGAATATAATTACGGATGGGTAAGGTACACTACTATAACGTTTTGTGGAAAGGAAGCTAAGATAGCGTTAATGGTAGATGGCGAAGAGGAGAGTGGATTTGATAAAGAACAATATGAATCATATGATTCATTGATGAAAAATTGGGAGCAAGTGCAACAAAGTATTTTGCAACCGATTTTAGATTATTATAAACAAAAAAGGTATGAGCTTGGTTATGATATTGAATTTAATGAACATTATCCTTTAATTGAAACAACTGATCAACTTCTTAATAGGATAAGTCTAGTTGGAATTGTTGTTCCGTATGCGGGTATTTTTGAAGGTCGAGGGATCGGACTCACCTTCGACTGTACATGGGATATGGAAAATGGTTTAGGTCTTCTTCTTATAAATGAAAAGGTAACCGAAGTGGGCTATCAGGATGTTGCGATTTGAATAGGGTGAAGTAATATAAAGATAGCTTAGAGTTTTCTTTTAAAATATGAAATTGATGAAGAAAAGAAGACGCTCAATTATATTATGTGTAAAGAGTTTTAATTTATATTTAAATTAAAATGAAGCATGAGGTGAATGAATTGTTTACAAAAGATACATACATTAGCTCGGTAAAAGAAAATCTTGAAAAAAATTCAGAAAGGTTGATTCATAATATAAGAGAAATTCTTAATTTTAATTATTACAGTAAAATAGAGTTAGTAGATTTTATGATTTTTATCGGATCGTTTGACCTTTCTATCATGATGTTTTCTATGAATAGAGAAGCAAGTGAGGTTTTTTACGAAGGAAACGATAGCAGTGTTTTTGCAGGAAGTCATGAATTACTCGAACGTATATCATACTATAACCTTTCTTATGATAAATCAGACGAGTTCTGGGAGTTTTATGAAGAAAACGATGAGATCATATCGGAAGATGAGGAAAAAACCCTTGTGGAATGGTTTGTTGATTGCTGGAATAAAGCAAATGGAGGAAGTATAAAGTTACCTGCCTATTGTGGTTTTCATGATGCTAATCAATCATTTGACTTACAGAAAAATATATGGGTTTCTGATGAGGAAAAGTGGTGGGATTAATACGCAAAAGATAACGGCTTGTTTTTTACTATAAACTGTATGTGTCTTCATGGATAATTTCCCCCTTAGATATGCTATTTTTGTGTATTTTCTATTAATATTCTTGGTGGATCACCGCATGTCAAAGTAGGAGATAAATTATTAGTGTCATATACATGACTGCTTACTCCCCAAGCACTAGGATTTACGTTTCCAATTTAATCAATGTAAGCACTTCTTCCTGCAAGAATCAGTTTTTTATGTTATTAGAAGTGGATTCTTCTAAGTTTATCAAATACCTTATATGTAAATAAAATCCCAGGAAATCATAGTTCCTAGGATTTTTTATCAATTTGGTTAAGAAGCATAGCATGATTTAACTTAAATCTTTAAGTAGATTATTTTCCCATGGAACAACACTCAATAGAGTTTTTTTATAATCAAACAGGAGCGATACGTAATTAATATTATATTTATCTTTATTTATGAATTCTATATCATTTGCGTTAAAGTGGCTGCCGATACGAAAGGCGTTAAAATACTCGTGCCAATCTGAATAAGAATGTTGTGAAAGTCGTGCAGCCTGTATCATAAAGTTTTTTGCTTCCTGTTTTGATAAATAACCGAGTCTTCTACCGACCCGGCATAAACAGATACACCATGCATAATCAAACGCTGCAATTCCGGAATCCGTCAAAATATGTAATCCGTAATTAGCAATATAAAGTTTTTCATAGTTAGGATTGTCTTTCGATAATTGCTTTCGCGCTGCCTCGGAAAGAGGAGTCAATTGATGGCGTATATGATTAAATTCCTGCCGTGTTCCTTCTTCTAAAAACCAAATGATTTTCTCTTTTAACTCCGTCGAATTTTCGATTTGCCATGTCCATAACACGTTCTTCAAAAAACGTTTCCCAATAAAGCGGTCTCTGATAAGGGTAAATTCATATCGGGTAAAATAGTTTGTAAGGTAAACGCAACTCAAACAAACGGAAGACAGACAGCGGAAATATAGTTCGAGCTGTTTCTCTCGTTTTCTTTTATATAAAACAGGCATTCTGTCTCCTCCTTATGCTAATGTTTTAAGCCTAACGAATTTCCATGCTTCCCAGATAAGTGGGAGTAGGAGAAGTAATGCATATTTAGATGGTAATGGGGTTAAAACAATAAGAATCATAAAGACGAAATAAACCCAGGTACGGCTAATAAATAGAAATAAAAAGTATAGCGCATATCTGATAATAAACTTCATATTTATTTCTTGTTTCTGTCTTTTCTCTGGAATTTCAGTGTGAATTCGAATACAGTATGAACGAAATTCGAAGCGTTCCACATAACGCTTTACCACATCCAACGCCCTAGTGGCTACAGTTTCTATATCACCTGATTCGAACGAATACTTCACTATTAAGAATTGTGCGTCCATATGCTCCAGCTCAATCGACAGTAGATGCTCACAGTCCTTGATAGCATCTGCAAACTGTCCGCGGTCATAGTAAATCTGGGCCCGATAAAGTAAACCATCTAGGTCATCCGGGCAAATGGCAAGTATGTCATTGAATGATTGTAACGCACGTTCTTTATTTTCTATGCGCAAATAATAAATGCCCTGCATACGTAAAAGTTCCGGATCTTCTTGATAAAGCTCGTATGCAAAATCGAGTGCACTTTTTGCTGCTTCTAAGTTATTATTCATAAGTGTGAGCTGGACTTCTTCACGTAAATGAAAATACGCTTCAAAATCTAAATCATCACTTGTCTTGAAAACATCATAACGCATTTCCTTCTCGCCGCTAATTCTCTCTAGCAAAAACTGCACTGTTTCTTCACTATATTCAAATTCCAACTCCTCTCTTTGTTCACTAAAGCGAAATACATTGTCGAGAAGTTCCCAAATCGAGCGGGGGAAATGGTAATGATAGTGTAAAAATTCTATTAATCTATCTTGAATCACTGCCGCATGTTCTACGTCCCATATCACATCGGAACTTAATAAGTCTTCCCAATTTTTCGGTTCGATTCGTGCAAAGAAATCGTTATACAGCGTCTCAATTTTTTCCGTAAATGCGTGAACGGGATGTTCTGAAACGAGAGTAGCGGCAAGTTCAGCGTCACCATCCATCCATGTAGGAGATACAGGATGGATATAGGAATTTTCTTCGTTTTCATCTGTTTTTTCTAGTTGAGAGGGAGGTGCGGTCTTCATTTGTTTTGCGCTTTTTATCGCTTTATCAAATGCTTCTCTCAGCCTCTGATATCCTTCAGGATCGTCTTCGGGATGATAAATCTTTAGAAGTTTTGCATAAGCCTTTTTAATAGCTGCAATATTATCGGTAGGCTCAATTTCTAACGTTTCCCAAATGCTCATGAATGACTGATCCACCTTTCAATATTCTCTAAATGCTCTTTTAATATATGAGCGGCTTCTTTCACTTTTTTATCATTTTGCGTTGTGAGCGCATTTTCAAATTGCTGTAACAAGATTGCGACTTTCTGGCGTTCGTCACCGAGTAACTCTTCATAGAGCCGTTCGCCTTTTGCGAGCAGCAATCGATTTTCGGACCGGTCTCGTGGATGAATTTTAATTTCCTTCAATTCTAGTAGTCTAGCTTCAATTTCTTTTTCTGTAAGATTTCCGGCATTTTGTTGGATAATTGCTCTTTTTTTCTCTCCAGTCGTTGTACTTATTACCTCGACTTCGAGAATGCCATTTATGTCATATGTATAACGAATGTCAATCGCCTCTTGTCCAGCAGGAGCAGGAGGGACTTTAATTTTAAGTTCGCCAAGTTTTAAGTTATTTTTAACCAAGCGGTTTTCTCCTTGATAAACATCGACAAGTATGGAGTGTTGTCTATCATTGACAGTATAAAGTCGTTCCACTCGACTTACAGGAATCGGTGTATTTCGTTCAATAATCGGGAAGAAGTATCCGGATTCTTGTTGTCCATTTCCTAATGCTTGAACAACACTAGTTCCTAACGTATATGGACAAACATCCGTTAAGATAACTTCTTCTAGTGCTTTGTTTCGTTCCTTTAAAGCAACTTGAATCGCAGCACCTAAAGCAACCGTTTCATCAGGATTAATATTCGCATGAGGCATGCGTCCGAACATTTTAGAAATGACGGATTTGATAAGCGGCATTCTTGTCGCACCGCCAATTAGAATGACAGCATCTAAATCTTTAGGGTTTAGCGACGCATCGCGAAGTGCGCGTTCAATCGGATAGCGAAGCCGTAAGAGAAGCGGGGTTACTAATTTTTCAAATTCGCTTCTATTGATGCGAGTTTCGTACGTCTTATTATGAATAACGACTTTCATATTTGCGGCAGGTTCATTACATAGTGTTAGTTTGCAACGTTCTGCTTGTGTATAAATTAAAGATAGTGTTTTTGAGTCAAGGGAATCAGAATCGAGCTGGTGTGACTCTAAGAAAAAGGACATGAGACTGTTTGTGAAGTCTTCGCCTCCAAGGTAATTATCGCCGGCGATTGATTTCACATCCATAACTCCTTCAAATAATTCCAAAATGGACACGTCAAATGTACCGCCGCCTAAATCAAATACAAGAAATTTTGTCTCTGCCGCTTCCTGATACAGTCCGTAAGCGATAGCAGCTGCCGTTGGCTCACTAATGAGACGTTCAACTTTTAATCCAGCAATTTCAGCAGCTCGTTTTGTCGCTTTGCGCTGAGCATCGTTGAAATAAGCAGGTACGCTAATGACAGCACCAGTAACCGCTTCGTTTAAATAAGCTTCTGCATCTTGTTTTAAAGATTGAATGATAAAAGATGAAAGTTCTTCTGAAGAAAATGTATACATACCTAACTCGTATTTTTTCTCTGTTCCTATAAATCGCTTAAACGTTGATGCTGTAACGTGCGGATGGGTAATCAGCCGTTCTTTGGCGATGCGTCCGACTAAAACTTCACCGCTCTCGTCAACGCTGATGACAGATGGTGTAAGATATTCGCCAAGTGCATTTGGGATAAGGGCTGCACCATGATCCGTCCAATAGGCTACTAAACTATTCGTTGTTCCTAGGTCAATTCCAATCGTTGCCATAATAATCTCCTCTCGTTTTTACTCTATCATACTATATATTATTATAATAATATATAGTATGAGAAAAGTGGAATCGTAGGGTTTTATTTCTTGAAGGAAAGGGGGAGAAACAGATAGTTTAGTAGTGTTGAGTTTGTTATAAGTGAAGAGGTATAATTTCATCAGAATGTTTTTACAAACATGGGAAAATTTTATGTAAAGGGTGGTAAAGAGGTCAGATGATAATTGGAATTATATGTTTGATTTTAGGAATAGCGTTAATTTGGATGAGTGGAGGGGGACTTTTATTATTGGTGCCTGGCATTCTGTTTACAGTGGCGGGCGGTGTTATATGTGTGATTTTTAGACGGTTAGAAAAAGAGAGAAGAAGATTAAGGAAGAATGGTTAGAAGTTACATATTGTATAGTTTGTACTTACATAATTAGGCGGAAGCATCAAGTCTAAAACATCTCTTATATTTTATAAATTATAAAAAAGAACCCTAAACTTCTCGTTTTAGGGTTCTAATTATGAAAGAATCGTTATTCTATATGACTAGTTAACAAATAGACAATATATCTATTTTGTCGGTTTTCGTCCTACTAATATTCAGTATAGAGATAAACTGAAAAGGGCAATGAGTACGAGAATGAATAGGATATTGCTAAACATGGAAGCGTCCGCATTGTTTGCAATTCCTAGGAAGCTTTGGCGCATTGCGGAATGGTCCATCGTTGCTGCTGTATAGGCAATACCGATTGACATCGCGACATTGAGTGTTAAATTATAAAACCCGATTGCTGTTCCTGTTTTTTCTTTCTCGATTGTACAAATGCAAGAATCAAGTAATGGTGCATACATGAATGCAAATGAACTAGAGAATAGAACCATAGATATGACGAATACTTTTTTACTAACCAGTGTATGGAGTGAATAAGAAAATAAAAGCCTGTTTATTTAGGGAAAGTATTAACATATTAACTTAACAGATATCAATTAAAAGATATTTGAAGTTATGCGTGTATTAAAAAACTAGATATCGCTAATTCTAGAATAGTTTTATGAGTTATGATTAATCTTTTAATCGTAAAATAACTTTAGTAAGAGGGGGAAACTTGAATCAGAAATTGAACTTTGAAACTTTTAAATATTTTCTTGAATGCTATTTTAACGTAAGTGCGGATTATGATGAATTGGATAAATTTATTCACGATTTTAACTCATTGGAAAATATGGAGTATCTTAAAAAACTTCATGCAGAGTTAAAGCTAATTTTGCACATAGAAGATTGGGATATGGTTCACGGACTCGTTAAAAAATATGGTATGAGAAAGATGAATGAAGAAAAACTGAAATGGCTAATTCAGAGTGTTTTGGATCATTTAGAACTTAATTAAAGATATTATAGAATGACTGCAGTTTGGTAATGAGCTTTATGCAGCAAGTACATTCACGGAGTTTTTAAATAAATTACATAATTAATAGATTTAAAATAAACATACTAAGATTAGTCAAGTAGTTTTATAAAAAATCATTAGAAGTACTGAATTTGATACTTACTTAAAAATAACACTTTTGGAAAAGTTTCATCATTCATTTAGATATTAATGGAATTATATATAATGTCAATATTGTTAAAATATGCTATTATCCCTTGTGTAAAAGTAATTCATATAAGAGGAAAAAATTGAAAGGTAGGATCAAAATGATTAGTGACTTAAAAAAAGCGGCCTTATCTTCATTAAAAGACAGATGGGGATTGGGGGTATTGTCATCGTTTCTTTATCATGTCATTTCCAGGGCTGGTATGTTTATTATAGGATTTCCACTGTTGTTACTGGGTATCTTATTAAGTGAAACAATGAATTCTAGTTATTCGATTACAGGAGACGAAAAGTTAAATGCAGTAGGTGCTTTTTCTTATTTACTTGTTTTCGCTGCTCTATTTATTTGTTTAATAGCTGTACAAGGCATTATGAATTATGGGTATTTTAAAGTTACATTGCGTTTAGCGAAAAAAGAATCTACTACAATTGGTGAGTTATTTGAAGGATTTCGAAAAAGTAATGTGTTTAGATCTATGAAGGTGACTATTTTAATGACTGTATACACACTTTTATGGAGTGTATTATTAATTGTACCAGGTATTATAAAATTTATCTCTTATTCTATGGCTTACTATATTTTGTTAGATCATCCAGAATATACAGCGAGTGAAGCAATTAAAAAGAGCCAAGAACTGATGAAAGGACATAAATTAGATTTATTCCTACTATCGTTAAGTTTTATCGGATGGTTTATTTTAGGGATTATCATCGGATTTTTTACACTTGGTATCCCGTTTCTTTGGATCTATCCATACTATATTACAACAGTATCGCATTTCTACTTGAATATAGTGAATAGGAATACTGTTATGGAGGAAAAAACAGTTATCTAGAAGGAGAATATAGTTTGTTTTATATTGCTACACGAGGATAGTACAATTTACGAAGTAACTTTGATGGTAAAGAATTAGCAGATACTTGGGGTTTTGAGAAAGACGGTAATTTTACTGTTTCACTTATCTTAAAAGAAGATGGAACATTTGAATTGTATGCAAAGGGTAGATATCCGAGTAAAGATGATTATGTTGCAGGAACTTGTGAGTATACAAATAACGGTTATATGTTAAAAATACACATTAAGGAATCAATCCTAGATGGTAAACCTTTCGATGTTGCTAGAAAAGACATACCGTGAACAATTCAAAGTTTCGGTGACAACAGGGTTCAAATGTTTGATGTAGAGTCTTATCAAACGATTCGATATACAAAGCAAAAGTAAATTAGTAGAAATATAGGGCTGGGTTGTAATTAACCTAGTCCTTTATTCATAAGGAGGTATGAGTCTGAAATATAGCTAGTTACGTAAGCGTCAAATCGGATCAACCTCCTAAATTTGGACGCATACTATTCTTAAACTCATTATTTCATGAGAATTCTCTTTATTTTATAAATAATCTTATAGTATAAAATATAAGTTGCTGCGCTACGAAAATAGAAAAGAGGAGTGTGTTTTATGGGAATAAAAAAAGATTCAGTGATTTTTCCGTTACCTTCTGAAAACTTAATATGTAAGAAAGAAGAGGATTGGAGAGTTGAATTACCACTAGACTATAAGAATTTCATAAAACTGTATAATGGTGGACTTCCAGAAAAGAACTCTTTTATTCGTAAGAATCATAGTTACGCAGTTATTCGGTTCTTATGTATCCTTGAAACTCCAGAACATATTGAAAATGGCATGTTTGATATAGATGCAACATGGTCTCAACTTGATGAGAGACTTACAGATGATGGAGATTTACTGGGAGTAGCTTTATTGCCAATTGCTGTATTGTTTGCTGATGATGTTTTATGTTTAGATTTTCGCGAATCAAGAAATAGTCCTACAGTTTGCGTATGGGATCATGAAAATTCTGCTGAGCTTGAGCCAGTAGTTTATTATGTTACAAATACTTTTCAACAGTTTCTGGACATGCTTCACTAATAAATCTTAGGTTGCTATTCATCAAAACAATAATCGGCAAAGTCGTCTAGTGAATGATAAGTAGTATACATATAGAGTCTATCTTGAATACGGATTTTACAATTGATATTCGTTATGCTATACAATATTTTTGGTTATAAAAGGGGATTTAAACGATGACAAACTGGAAGGGTCATATATCGACAATGACAGCGGTGAAGCAGGAATTGATGAAACAGGATGTGGAGCAAATATGGCCGCATCACTTTCCAAAGGTTGGAGCAAATAAGGCAGAGATTTGCCTTGTTGAGAAAACAATAGGATACAAACTTGATCAAAAGTATAGAGATTTCCTGAGATATGCTAATGGTTGGAAAGGGTTGTATCAAACAGTTGATTTATTTGGGATAGAACAATTGAAAGAAACTCATATGATAAATTGTGCAGGAGTATTATTCCACACAATAGAGGACGACGTCTTAAGAGAAAGTGGCTTTTTACGGCATCAATTATTGCCAATCGCAGTCACGGAATTTGACAGAGATTTATTTACATTATGTTTGCCGAACTCCTCCATACCTGGAGCGGTCATTTGGTTTGCTGGAGAGGAAATAGATCGATTTGAAAATTTTGAAGAGTACTTTTTAACGATGATTGATTATAATCGCGAAGAAGTATTTGCTTTAAGAAAGTAGCAGATAATAAAGTTTCATTAACAGATTTAGAGTATTACAGAATAGAGAGAAATGATTTTTATTGAAAGAGGATATGTCTAACCAACTTATGCCAATGATACACACTCAAAAAGAGATGGTGGAAAAAATTTGCCAAGGAGTGGGAATGCGTTGGAGATTGAAATGATTCATGAAAAATTATCATTAGAAGAATTAGAAGCTTTTGAGGAAAAACATCAGTTGCAATTCCCGAAGTATTATAGAGAGTTTTTATTAAAATATAATGGAGGCTATCCAAAGGCAAGTATGTATAAAATCTCTGATGATGCAGGAGAAAGTGTATTAAATATTTTCTATGGAATTGGGAGTATGTATGATAATTTGGAGAAAATAATAGATTTTTTTGATGATCTTTTAGATATGGGATTTATACCAATTGCAGATGATCCTGGCGGTAACCAAATATGTTTGGGGATTAATGAGGAATACTGTGAAAAAATTTTTCATTGGGCTCATGATGAAGAGCACGATGGCATGAAAAACATGTATTTTTTAGCTAATAATATAAATGAATTTCTTGATTATTTATATGAGGAGTAAAGTTAAACAGTCTTCTAAGTTCGTTAAAGGGATTATCAATTCAGCTGTATAGCCTTTAGGGGAAAAGAATAAAAATTCATGTGTATAAAGATGGAAATGGAACGTATAAAGGAGAATTCAAAGAATGATTCAATATGGAGAGCTGTATTATGATCATTATAGTAAATACTTAGGTGAACCAATGGACCGAGAAGTGTTTAAAAATGGTAAGGATATGCCAAGTATACAAATTTTGAAATATGAAAATGTATTTGAACAATGTCTTGTTTTTAATACACTTGGAGTTAGTAAATATGAAGAAATAGTAGGGGATAATGTTGAGGTTTCAATGGTAGTTGATGGAGCATTTCGTAGTACGGGATATATTCTTGCAAATGCTTTATTTTATTGTATAGCTAACGGAATAAAGATAGGTCGGGGAACAGCAATTAGCGGCATTGAAAGTATTGATACGTCATTTGTTCAAAAATAAAATAAAAGTGCAGTTTACTTTACTGAACCATTTGCTTTCCCAGATGAATATTGCCATGTGTTTACTGGAAATGCAGAAAAAGATGGGAAGGTTTTGCTGGCATTTTTTATTTCGGATTCGGAATATGAATATTTTATAAAATATGGGGCAGAGAAATTTGAGGAATTATTAGAAGAGAATCATGTGGATCCATTTCATGTTAGCAGGGAATCTATTAATTGAGAGTTAGCTAGTTTTGATATAAGTTTGTAATGGTTCAGACGAAATAGTGCATATCAGCATAGAAAAGATAAATTGAAAAAACTAAAAAATTGGCTCATTAAAAGAATTAAAGGGGGGAGTATAAGATGAATGAAAAAGTAACAGTATGGATTGGGAATTTTGAGAGTAATGCTGAGCTTGAAAACTATACAAATATTAAATATATGGAAGAAGGAGATAGTATCCCCTCCATATTCGAACAACATTTCAACTTAGGTTAATTTAAGTTATATTCTACTGGCAAGTTTGATGTGGAATTTGATTATGCTCCGTTAGAGAGAGAGAACATAGTTACAACCATTATGAACGCTTAATTATATGGAAGTATGAAGAGTTAGGAATTTTCCCTAATGGGATCGGGAAAATGATGTAAAACTAATTAGAGAATATATAAAGAAAAAGAAGGAACGGTAAGCATTTTTGTAATTAGATGAATATAGATTCAAGTTATATAGAATGCAAAATATCAATTTCGTTGAATATATAATTGTTACATCAGAGGTGACATATGGACTGCGATTTAATCTATCCTATAGAAGATGATGTAAAGGTTGCTTTTATTTTGACTATTGCTGAAAAAGTCTTTCAAACTATAAAAAAAGATAAGGAAGAAATCAAATCTATGCAACAATGCCTTTTGTCTAATCTTTAAGTAATGAGCTTAATGTAAGGAGGGATAGTAGAGTTGTTTACTGTGAATGTAGTAGTGCTTTATGATTCGAATTCTAATAAGTATCTGCCTTTGATTAGAAAGAAAACGTCTAAATCGATAAGTGAAATCAAACAAAAGATGAAAACAGAAAAGCCTGTAATGGAATGTAATTATGATGATGCAGATCAATTAAGATCTTTAGTGAACTGTGCCGAGGAATTACTTTCAATGGGAGCATGTATAAAACTTTATGAAGAGGAAGAATTGATTACACTTGAGATGGTAAGAAATTTAATTGGGACAATAGAAGGAGTTGCAAAAAACAGGGAAGCAATTGATAATGTAATATTTGGTGATGATTCCGATGAATAGTAGTACTGGAACAAATAAAAACTAGCAAAATAAAATTTGCTAGTTTTTGTTTTTTTATAAACGTGAAGAACAAATCTCGTGTAATTTCTCAGCAAATTCTTTATGATGACTTGTGTTATAGCCTCCATGATGCCCTGGAAACTCCACAATTTCTGTTCCTAATTGTTCCGATAATGCGACTGCGCAGCGATAAGCGAAAAAATCTCGTGAATCACTTCCACCGGCTGGAAGTACTTGCATCGGCGAAGATTTTAATGCAGTCTGCAATGCATCGATATCTAGTGAATAATTGAGGGTGCCAGGGATTTCATACTCAACGAAATACGTTGAATTACTAAGCATCCGCTCTGTTTGCACATCTTTCGGTTGTTTTTGATCGTTAGTGCCCGCTCCTATATTTGATAATAACTTTATGACCTCATTTTGATGATTTTTCATAAGGTTTTCCATGAACTTTCTAGCCTGCACCTGCTCATCACCGAATAAAAGTTGCAATAAGACGGGTTCGTGAGGGATTAGTAGCTTTACTTGCTCCGGATGGCGTACGCACAGATCAAGTCCAATAACAGCACCAGAGCTGCTTCCAAATACGTATGCCGGTTCATCGGTCAGTTTAGCTAGCAGACGGTGAGCATCGTCGCTATGTGTTTCTACGCGGTAATCCTCAGTTTGATCGGTAGGATGACTGCGGGAATGACCACGGCGGTCGTAAGTAACAACTGTATACCAATCAGCAAGATGATTAGCGACATTAAGAAACTTATCAGCGTCACCACCACCGCCATGGATCATTAGAAGTACAGGTCCTTTTCCTCTAATTTCATAGTAAAGACTCGCTCCAGGTACTTGCAATGTTCCGTTCTTCACTACAGTCATTTGTAAAATCTCTCCTTTTTTCTTATCTATCATAAAAAATGAATAAGGTGTTCAATTTTTGTCGCTTTTAACTATAATCGGTAGTCCTCTTTACTTTATATGATTGGCAAATGATATAAAATGCAGAAATTAACTAAGAAACAAAGTCACCATAGTTTACAGTTACGCTCAAATTGTTGTTTTGAAATCATGTTGGATTAAAAATATCTCAAAACTAAAATTTTGTCTCTCCACAGTTATTTATGAGCATTTAATGTATGTTTCGCTTTTGGAACAACGAATTTCTTAAGTTAATGGATGTGAATTGAATTTCATGCAGAATGAAGAAAGAGAAAGGCTATATGTTAAAATATAGTAGGGAAGTGAATTGTGAATATAAAAAAAACTGTGATAATTGCACTTGCTATTATTGCATTATTTATGCTTATTTTCTCTCAAACCACAGAGGACGAAACAATAGAAAAATATATAAAAGACAAATACAGTATTGATGTTATCGTAACGAAGTGGGGCAGTATAAATGGAGGGAATGGGGGACACACTTGGCACACGGTTCAAGTGAAAGATAATAAGAACATTCAGTTTCAGGTAGAAGTGAATGGCCTATTTAACTCTACCATTATAGGGGATGATTATGAAAATGGTTTAAAGATAAATGAAGAGTATAAAAAATTCAAACCGTTATTGAATGAAATTGAAAAGTTGGGATACATTCCAGCACCTGATGAAAATGTAATTCAATATATAATTGATGATATGGAAGAAAGCCATAGAAAGGTTCCTTCTGAGTTATTTGTAATGTTAAAATCTGTCCAAAATCTAGATTACAGTCAATTTGAAACGAAAGAACTCGATCGTTTATTTTCTCTATTGCAACTTGTTCAAAACAATAATAAACAAATAACAAAAATTGAAATGGTAGATAATAAGGATAAGTTACCTCATTTAAATTTGGAAAACATACAAGAAATCAAATCAAGAGATCAGTTGCTATTCGCAATGAAAAATGCTTCAGAAGAGTATTGGAACAATTTAATCCTAACGCAAATTCATGACAAAATGAAAGAAATTGAAAATGACTATGTAACGTTCAAAAGCATTTCCTGTAATTATATAGAAAACGGAGAGTGCAAAACTTATAAGGTGATTTTACAATTTAAAGATGACATGTTGAATTATAAGAAAAATCCACAACTCATTGACGATATTTACAAAGTGTCTTCTTTATTGCAAACAGAAAAACCTAACAATAATTTTGAAATGGAATTTGTTAATACTGGGAAATCATCTTATACAAGAAGTCTTTTACTTAATCAATTGCAAACAAGAGAACAAATTGAAACTGCTGTAAAAAAATTCTTAGTGGAAGAATAAAAACTAAAAATTGATTCCTTATCATATAGCAACTTCCTCGCAATATGATAAGGAAATCTATCGAGATTACGATTGGGAAAGTGAAAATTTCAGGGAAAGTATATATATCCCTTCTGATGAAATCTGTGATGCTTATCTTGATGCTACAGGATTCTTCATTTTGAAGTAATGTAAAAAATAATAGTAGATGTATCATAAACGTTGGAAGACTTTAAGCGGAGATTTACAATTTTTTAAATAACATGAATAGAGGGGGATTATAAAATGAGTGTTTCTATTTATTATTCTGCAAACCGTAAACAAAAGCTTACTACTACTGAACAGGAAGCCATTGATAAATTGATTTTGGAATATTCCGTCGATAAAGAAATTGAGAAATATCATAATACGGGTGAAGGATATGACTGGGAAGATTTTACTGTATATAATCAAGAAAATCTAATGGAAGACGATGAAATTTTTGCAGGTTCAACTAGGTTACCCGACAACGGAGATTATACACAATGGGAGGGTTTTCAACATTGGAATGGATTGCTTTCACAAATCCGTTGTGTCATTTTAGGTGCCGAGTGGCATGTGAATATAGATGATCACGTTCTTGTATGGGATGAGGAATACTTAGAATACGTTTTACCCAAATAAGGTAGGTTCAGGGTAAAAGATTAGAAGACTGCTAAGCGGTTTCAATTGCTAATTGCTTAAGTTAGATGGGAGAATAACGTGGAAATGAAAGAATCATTAGAACAGTACTTTCATCACCTTTTGTATTTTTGGAAAGAGAAATATGGCACACATCCTAAAGCACCTTGGGATGAAGAAATGGAGCCTATTTTATATTTGGGACATCCAGATGAAGAAGAGTACGTGTATTGGAAACCCGTTGAAAAAGTTAGATTAGATGATTTTTCGGAAATTGAAAAGGTACTTGATTTCAAAATCCATTTTTCTATTAAGGAATACTTTAATTCATATTGGTTTCTAAACTTGCAAGGATTTTATGGTTCGCGATTTGTTAATCTTGAACCTGTAGAACCTGGTAAAAGCCTATTAGAATTTTTTCAAGTAATGAAACAATACGAAGAAAATAGGGGAAGGCAACTTAGATATATTCAAATGGGATTCATCTCTCCTGAAGATATGGCTATTACGGTTGATAATGAAACAGGGCAGGTATTCATAGAGAATTTTGAAACAGAAGAAAATGAACTGCTTTCTCATTCACTTGTTGAATTAATAAGTAATTTAAAAATAAAAATAGAGTAATACGATGCAATTCGTTATTTAAGAGACACATAATGATTTAGGTGATTGGGGGATGGAATGAAATGGGTAAAGTAGAATGGCAATTTGCTGATGAAGATGATGAATAAATTAGAGAAAGAAAAGAGTAATATGTGTAATGAAAAATATAATATTGAAATGAGATGGGTGGAACAATAAGTATGGCTATAGAAATGAAGCCAGAAATTAAAAAGGTTTTAGAAAAAATAAATTTTATTGATAGATATCAAGCGATGTCTAATCGATTTTGAGGGAATTCTAACGATTTAGATGATAGATTAGGAAGTTACAACATTCAAAAAGTGATAGAAGTACTGAAACATTTTGGATACGAGGCAACATTTGATTATAAAGAGAGATTTTTTAAAGTAGGAGTAGTTGATCATTCACCGCAATATATGATTTGGTTTAATATTAGTTTAGAACATGGAATGACAGAATTCATTTGGGTTGCTTATTATAATGGCGAAGTTCGATTAGGGAGTCCTTGGAGTTAATATCATTATATGAAAAAGAATAGGTAATGATTTTTGAAAACAGTTTTCGAGCGTTTCGTTTACGAATGGTCTCAATGAGGTGTAATTAAGCATCAAGAAAGGTGGTTTAATAAGGAATGAACGGTGAGGAATACAAGGAATGGGTACAAGAGGTAGTTGATTTCTCAAAGGATTTTCAGTTTTCCTCTTTAACTAAAAAACTTTCGAATAAAATAGCTATCGTTACCGATATGCAGCAAGCGGAATTTCTTGTTTATGAGGAAGTATATGGTGAGGATGAATACACGTGGACAGATATAAGGGAGTTAGAAAAGAGTAAAGTTCGGGGAGTGTATTATAGGTTATCAGAAAGTGAAAGACCAAAGGAATTACATAATATGTTAGAGGTTATTGACGATCATGTAAGGCAGAGTGCAGTTAGAATGGGATTTTTCAATGATGTTGTAGCTGACCTCAATAATTGTTCTTTTAGCCGTGCTATCAATGGGAAAAATAACGATTTCTTTGAAACTATGTTTGAAATCTATAAAGCAGGTGGTTTTCCTTGTGGATGGGATGGTGAGTACCCTGGTGATGGAAGAATTATCGCTTATTTTGAAAAGAGATAGTTAATATAAGCGAGTTATAAAGAAAGAGGATTCAATACATGAATCTTGAAAAATAAAATAATCCCCAACTCCTCTAAACACGTGGATGTATTTAGGGGAGTTTTTATTATGTAAAGTGGGAGAATTTTATTATGTGTTGACGCTGAGATGAAGTTTCAAAGTCAAAATATATCCATGCTTAACTATCTTCAATGAGTTACAACTTTACATGTTAACAATATGTACATAGGGTAAAAACAGAAAATTAATAATATATTGACCTTTTTATGGTTCGTGCTATAAAATTGAAAGCGATAACAAACGTTTTCTTTAGAATGTTTTTCATGATCTTTTGATATTTAGAGACATAAAAAGGAATAAGTAAGTATTTTTTTTTGATATTTAATGCAAACGTTTTCGTTAATTTCTTATTCCTTTCTACCTTTGGTTTTTCTATTAAAAGATCATTGAAATACATAAGTAAGAACATTCAATACGGAGGTGTTATAAAAGCGATTTCTAGATTAACTTATGCAGGGTTACTCATAATGAATTATTCGTAATATTTTAAGAAAGGGTGAATGGAGTGTATATTACAAAAAAATTAATAAACAAGACGTTTTTATTACTTACTGTAATTGCTATGCTATTATCTGGTTTTTCTTTTCAGAGTGTACAAGCAGAATCAAATACGAAAACAACTGAAATTATCGTTCATTATAAGGAGAAGTCTGGAAATATAAAAGATTGGAATCTTTGGATGTGGGCCGAAAATACGAGTGGCAGGTCCTATGAATTTACTGGGGAAGATGAGTTTGGTAAGTATGCTAAGGTGAAAATAGATGGTGATTATAATCGTGTCGGATTTATAGTTCGTACGAATGAATGGGAAAAAGACGGTGGTGATCGTTGGATTGAAAATATTAAGGATGGCCGTGCTGAAGTATGGATTCTTTCTGGCGATGATAAAGTTTACAATTCTAAGCCTTCTTCTGAACTTTCTATTCAGAAGGCGACTATTGATAGCTTCAATGAAATCACTATAACTACCAATGCTCCATTCAATATTAAGGAGCAAAAAATTGAAATTGAGGGCGTTAACATTGAGAAAGTTAGTCCTTATGACACAAATAATGGAGATATTACCAATAAGGTCAAAATCATTACAGAAAAGAATCTTGATTTAAAAAAAACATACAAAATCAAAATGGGAAATTCCATTGAAGCTAATACTGAAATTGGTAAAGTAATTCGTAGCGAGGAATTTGATCATTTATTTTATTATGATGGTAATGATTTAGGGAATACATATACGCCACAGGAAACCAAGTTTCGTTTGTGGGCTCCCACTGCGAGCGAGGCAAAGTTGGTTACTTATAAAAAATGGAATGATGAAAAAGGTACTGAAATCAGCATGGATCAAGGGGGAAAAGGAACTTGGACTGCAAAACTGACAGGTGATCAAAAGGGCCTTTTTTATACATATAAGGTGAAGATTGGGGACAAATGGACTGAGGCCGTTGATCCATATGTGCGTGCTGCTTCTGTTAACGGTGATAAAGGTGCAGTCGTTGATTTAAAAGAAACAAATCCAAAAAATTGGAAGGGGAACAAAAAGCCGAAATTTAAAAAGCCGGAAGATGCTATTATTTATGAGTTACAAGTACGTGATCTTTCCATTCAACCTGAAAGTGGTATTAAACAAAAAGGAAAATATCTTGGTGTAACAGAAAAAGGAACGAGAGGACCCGAAGGCGTAAAAACAGGTCTTGATCATATTAAGGATCTTGGTGTTACTCATGTCCAGTTTTTACCGATATTTGATTATGCTTCAGTAAATGAAGAAAAATTAAATGAACCACAATATAACTGGGGATATGATCCGAAAAATTACAATGTACCAGAAGGCTCATATTCTACTAATCCTTATGAGCCCACTGTTCGAATTACTGAATTAAAGCAGATGATTCAAACACTTCATGATAATAATCTTCGTGTTGTGATGGACGTTGTATATAATCATATGTACAATGCGGCTGAATCCAATTTCCACAAGTTAGTTCCAGGTTATTATTATCGTTACAATGAGGATGGTTCACTCGCAAATGGAACAGGAGTAGGGAATGATACGGCTTCTGAACGAAAGATGATGAGGAAATTTATGATAGATTCCGTCGTGTATTGGGCAAAAGAGTATAATTTAGATGGATTCCGTTTTGATTTGATGGGTATTCATGATGTCGAAACAATGAATGCGATACGTAAAGCCATTAATCAAATTGATCCTTCTATTATTCTTCATGGAGAAGGTTGGGATTTAAATACGCCTCTAGCGCCTGAGTTAAAAGCAAATCAAAAAAATGCGGAGAAAATGAAAGGAATCGCTCATTTTAATGACGATATTCGTGATGGATTGAAAGGAAGCGTATTCGGGGATAAGGATAATGGTTTTGTGAACGGAATGCAAAACATGGAAGAACGCATTAAAAAAGGAATTACGGCTGGTATCGACTATGATAAAAAAGTGTATACTTATCAGGATCCTGAGCAGGTTCTGACATATGTTGAAGCACATGACAACCATACATTATGGGATAAGCTTCAGTTGACTAATCCTGGCGACAGTGAAGAAGTACGTAAACAAATGCACAAGTTGTCTTCTTCCATCATATTAACATCGCAAGGGGTTTCATTCTTGCATGCAGGCCAAGAGTTCATGCGTACAAAATATGGTGATCATAATAGCTACAAATCTCCTGATTCTATTAACCAAATGGATTGGGTGCGCCGTGCAGCATTTGATAAAGAAGTAGAGTATATGAAAGGCTTAATAGAGTTGCGTAACAACCATTCAGCTTTTCGCATGACATCTGCTGAACAAATAAAAAAACATTTAACGTTCATTGATGCGCCAAAAAATGTTGTAGCTTATACAATAGATGGCAAAGCAAATGGTAATAAAAACGAATATTTTGTTGTAGCTCACAATGCGAATAGAGAAGCGGTGGAAATTACTCTTCCATCAAAAGGTCCTTGGAAAGTGCTAGTAGATGGTGAACGTGCAGGAAGTAAAGTGCTGTATGTTTTCCATGATAATAAGATTAAGGTTCCCGCATTAAGTTCATTTGTTTTAAAAACAGAGAAACCGATTAAATAAGAATAGATGATTTAAAAAATCCACTAACCATATCTGGAGAGAAACAGGATTCTCATCATAGACTATAAAGTAAAAGGTAGAAACAATCATACTCCTATTAATAAATTAATTCCAAATATGATAATATAAATTATGGAAAAAAGATGAAAAATTGTAGGGAATATACTAGACTGAAAAGTAGGAAGGTTTTTATTAGACGAACAAAAGTTTAAGGGGAGTTTAAAATGGCTATAAAAGTAATAAGGGCAACAGGTATGATGGGTGGGGCTACAAGAGTAGCTTTAAAAGTGGATAATGAAGTTGTAATGAAATTAGAAAATAATGAAGAGTACACGCTCCCTTCTGATGTAAAAGAAGCGAAGATAAAAGCAAATCAATTATTTTTTGGAAGTAAAGAAAAGCAAGTAAAAAGTGGCGATATAGTCGAAATTAAGATTAATGGTCTAGCGATGCTATTGTGTATGGTATCGTTAATAGCAGTATTATTTGGTTCAAAGATTGATCCTAATGCTATTTGGTTTGGTGTAATCGGCTGTTTGGTAACGCTTGTCTATTCAATAAATAATTGGTTCACGTTAGAAGTTAAATAACAGAAAACAGCAGAGATTTTAAAAACTCTGCTGTTTTTTTACATCATAATTGTTTAAATAGTGTTTTGTATTCTAGTAATTAGTGAATAACAATAAAATCGGGAGGTACATCATGAGTTATAAAGAACAACTTGCTATTTTATATAAAATGCGCTTTATGGAAAATGAAGGCGATGATATTGAAGAATTTGAAGAAATATTAAATGAACTATCATTTCATGCAGGAAATGAAGTGATTCCAGAACTTTGTAAAATATTTGAAGACGAGGTAGCGGAACCTTCTGCAGACAGCGATGTAATTGAAACCATTTTTTATATTGCAAGCCGGAATGGATTAGAGGATGGACTTGTACAGTTAGCGAATGGAATACCAAATATGTTACCCCAGGCAGAATTTTGGGCAGATAGAATTCATCGAACACTTTTAAATTCAGAAGAGTTAATTTTGCCATATATTAAAGCTTTACAACAGGTTGATGAGCATACGAAACAAATAGTGAAAGATATTTTATGTAATGTAAAGAGTGAGATGCCGGAGTTATTTGCGGAAAAGGTTGATTTTATATTAAGTCATTCCGCAATCAATGAAGTGAATTGAAACAGTACAAAAGAAATTTGAGTGGCAATAAATGAGAGGAAGGTAGCTATAAAAATGTACTCAAATTCGCTAATAAGAATATAATCAATATCACTTTAGGAGTGATAGAAATGAAAAAAAGGAGTCAACTCATTGCACAAATAGAGTCTTTATCTGATTGTCGTGTGCTTGAGCCTGCAGGATTACCGATAATTAATGAGAAGAAGCATATCCTACCTGAGGATGTAAAGGGATTTTACAGTCTTTGCGGAGGAGCGGTTTTGTTCGAGAATGAGGAGTATCCGATTTATATTGTCTCCCCACAAGAATTTATTTTAGCAAATCCAATAATAATAAGTGAGCAGTGTGAAGATGATATTACTTCCAATTGGTATATTATATGTAATGATGGAAAAGAGGAATACTTAACAATTGACCTAAATCGAAATAGATTGGGGAAATGTTATGATAGCTTCTTTGATCGTCATGGAATTGCAGGGGAATCACAAATCATTGCAACATCGTTTATAGATCTACTTGAAAGACTTATACATAATAAGGGGAAGTATTGGTATTGGATGCAGAGTGATTTTGTATCACTTGGAGATGCTTATGATGGACTCATATAATCATTCATAAATTTTAAAATAACGCTGTTCTCATATGCAAATGATGCTCTTCTTCTAACGTATTCAAATTCATCAAGTGAAAATTGATTAAGGAGAGTTTTGATTTCTTCGCTATTCTCAGATATCTCTCCAAGTCCATAAGCTATTTGCCACCTGGCATCGTGGTCTGGAAAAGATACCGAGTGTTTCGCAAGGGATAGAAGTTGGCTTGGATTTTCTATCAAAGTATCAATAATTATTTCACATTCGTTGTCTCTCGCTAAAATATATAGAAAATCATTTAGAAGGTCAGAACTCCATTTTCCAACAGGAGAAGCATCTACTAGCATATTAACAAGGCGATATATTCTATCCCAATGGAGATATTCAGTTTCCCATTCACCAAAGGACTTATCTGCTGTTTTAGCCCAATTCCTAAATTTTTCAATCTCTAAAAGTAATTCATCCATTGTAATTTTCGCCTCCTTATCAAGCATTTAGCATTTGTTCTACTTGTTTTTCAAATGCTAAATGCTTGTCTATTTCTAACCAACGGAACCAATAGAGATAGTTATCAAGGTATTTTGTAGCCACACCTTGGACACGATTGTATCAAGCTATCAACGAGGTGGTCAAGAAAGCAACAATCTATGCGAAAACAGCGTTAAATAAACAGTAGTAAAAAACTTGATTGTACAATGCCTTTCAAGTTTTTTGATTTGAAAATTGCTAGGATTGTAAAATGTAGTGGTAGACAATCAAAATGATGGGAGAAAGGTAGGAAAAGGAGAACTGACATGGTGATTTTAAATTAGACTTAGCTTTTCATGCCTAAACAATTACTTTAAATTCAACATGATAATGAATACCTAATGGAGGGACCAGAAATGGAAAACTGGGAATACAATGAATTGTTTGAAGCCATTAATGAGGCCTATAATGATTTTTTAACTTTAGATAGAGGACAGAAAGATGCAATTGCGAGAACTTGTTATGAGTATATAAATCTCGGAGAAATAGAAGACGTAATTGTTGATACAGCTGTAGGTGAAATAGTGTTATCTCATGACAAAGTTTTCATTGGGTATATAAAAGGTATAACAAAGAGATTAAGCAAGTTTAATCCACTAGACGCAATGGGGGAATTAACACAAGAAGAAATAAGAGATTTATCTAACAGAATACATAAAGTATTGGAAGGTCTTGAAAAAGTAGAGATTGATTATAATCCTTCAGCAGAATAGCGCGGTTTATTCTCTTTAGTGCTGAAGAGGAAGTATTTGAAGATAAACGAGTAGGAGAAAAGCTATATCTTTGTTTTGCTCAAAATAAATGAGAAAGCGGGAATTTGAGTGGGGAGCTATTTTATTAAGATAGATGGGTTTGAATATCCAGAAGCATATAGAAAAGCAATTGAATTACATTTAGTGGATTTTGATTTATGGTATATGATGGAATCAGCACAAGCAACTAGACGCTTTCTTGATTTGAAAGAAAGGTATCCAAATAGAAAATTAGTTCCTTTTGCTAGAAGAGATGATAATGATGATATTGCCTGCTTTGAATTTGGAAAAGGACAAAAGGTTCAAGTGATTCATGACTTCGCTACAGAAGGGTTTGAACAGAGGAAGGAATTCGATGATTTTTGGGAATGGCTGGAGTTCGCGATTAGGGAAATGATTGATTTCAATAGAATGGAAGAGGAGTAAATTATGGGGATGAAAAAAGGAAAGGGGTATTTAAATGAGTTCACCTAAAGAATTTTGTGATAGATGGAATGAAAAAAGAGACGGGACATTAAACAAATTGGATAGAGAGATAATGCAGCATACAAATTTATCTAGTGATACGAGAAGGTTTTTAAGTGAAGCGGGTCTTCCAGCATCGGTTGCTCCATTTATAGAGTTTGATAACGCAACTGAATTAATGCAGAATGTAACTCAAAAATTTGGCATGCCAATAGATTTTGAGTTTTATTGGTTTATAGGTACGACTGGTTCTGGTGATCCGCTTTGTATTGATGAGAGAACAAATAATGTAGTCTATTTACATCACGACAACAACTATGAAGAAATCTTCATTAATTCTTCCATTCATCAATTTGCAGAAAGCCTTCTATTGTTTTCTAAGTTAATAGATGAAGCGATTCAGATAAATGGTGAATTTGCTTTTTTAGACAATGAAATTCCAGAATCAGTGCGTATCTGGTTTAAAAATGAATTAGGGCGTATCGATCCAAAGGCTGTGGAAAAGAATACGTTTTGGTTTGAGGAGCTTGAAAACCTTACTGAATGACGGAGTGTATTTTATTGATAATGTACTTTATCGTTATGGCAGCTATTAGGCTTACATAAATGATGATTTTCTACATGTTTTTCTCTGAATTTTGAGATGAAGCCCCATTATTTTGAAAAGAAAATTAAAGAAAGTAAGGTATATAAAAATGATTAATCAACTTAAAATCTTAAATCCTCAAGCACTTATAAGTATTTTTGGAATGATACCAGAGTTTGAACAATCAGAGTTATTAGATGTTCACCTTAAAAGAGATAGTCCGACCTTAGTTATCCGACTCATGACAAAGGAACCTGTTGAAAATAAACCACAGCGATGGAATAAATGGGATGTAATTTATATAGAAATTTCATTCTTTTGTATTCAAGATTTAATAATCAAAGATATAGGAACAGACAATGTAATTCATCAATTTGAAATAAATGCTATTGAAGAAGAAGGGGTATTAAAAATTAAGTGTAGAAATCAAATGCAAGTTGAATGCTTATTTAGTTGGGCAAGAATAGAGAAAATAATCCCAGGTTTAATAGGAACACAGTGACCTAGTTATAGTAGCTGATTTTAAGAACACCTACGTTTTATAAAATGTAACATTTGAAGAGGAGTATTATTAGGCTATATATTCTGTCATTCTTGAATTAAGTATTAAAGGTCGCTTATTAATGAAAATAAAAAACTATACAAATTGCTCTTTATCTGAAATTCAATCTAATATAAAAAATAAATATCCGGTAATGGCTGTTAACCGTCGGAATTCAGAAGAAATGGAAAAAATGAAGAATTTAAATGAAGAATTGTCTTCAAATAAGCTGCAATTTAGGATTTTCAAGCAAACTGATGAGGGGATTAGTGAGGTAACAGTTGCAATGTTTACAAATGGTATGGAAACTTCCAGGCAGATTGCAAAACAAAGGTCGCGTTTGGATGCATTATTAATAGAAGAGGACGATGCTAGCAGTGGGTAAGGAGAATTCAAAATAAAACGACCCCTAATAAACGAGTAAGAATGCATAAAGGAGGGTTAATATCGAAAATCCAGGGGTAATGTCTCTATGGCTAGGGAATTTCAAGAGTAAAGAAATGCTGCAAAAGTATGTGGAAATAAAATTTGATGAACAGGGAGACAGAATCCCATCACAATTTATGAGAGATTTTCAAATTGATTTTATAAATTACAATGAAGATCTATTGGAAATCACATTTATTGATATTTCAACTACATCTTTACAGTTGTTATTAGAAGGCGCATCTTATTATGAAAAGATTATATCTCAATTCATAGATTATTATGGGGAACATATGTTAGAGAGTTATAACACAGTGATTAGAGTGTATGATTTTGAATATAACGAAGCTAATGCTGTTGAAAATAAGCACCTTGTTTATGCTGGCGCAGTTATTTATGAAGAGTGGGAAGAATAATATTGGTGAAGACATTTATGGTCAAAGTATCTGCTGCTTATAATGTGGTGAAACGCTCAAAGCATAATAAGTGTGTTTTAAATTTTTCGTTTAATCTTTAATGAAAAATATAAGGCTACTAGAAATATTCGGAGAGTATGAACGCATGAAAACTTCCTCTATTTAATTTTTTGAAAAGGATATATTTTCTTGTATATCATAATACATTATAGAAAAATGCTGAGAGGGGTGTATGT
This sequence comes from Bacillus sp. 105MF, assembly GCF_000374885.1. NCBI lineage: Bacteria > Bacillati > Bacillota > Bacilli > Caryophanales > Bacillaceae > Bacillus > Bacillus sp. 105MF. Next base: position 56,877 of record NZ_KB895582.1, read on the forward strand.
GATGGGTTTCCCGCCTCAACAACAAGGTAGACCTGGCATTGAATCATTAATGATACCCAGACCTATATTTGATAACCCCAATTACAAACCAGCCGGTAAGCTTATAAATAAGGTAGCACTTATAACTGGTGGAGATAGTGGAATTGGTAGAGCTGTCGCTGTAGCATTCGCGAAAGAGGGTGCAGACATAGCAATCTCATACTTAAATGAACACAGCGATGCAAAAGAAACGGCGTTCTATGTCAAAAAGTACGGCCGTAGTTGCATTACCATTCCAGGTGATATTGGGTATGAGCAGCATTGCCAACAAGCAGTAATGCAAACCATTCACCAATTTGGCCGTATTGACATTTTGGTGAATAATGCTGGTGTACTATACATAAGGAATAGTCTACTTGATGTAGATTCGAACCAACGAGCAAGTACCTTTCACACAAATGTTTTTTCTCAGTTTATTTTTACGAAAGTTGCTTTGCCATACATGAATTCAGGGAGCTCCATAATAAATACAACATCCCTTAGTGCTTATGATGGAGATCAAGATGCAATTGACTACGCGGCATCTAAAGGAGCAATTGTTTCATTTACACGTTCGCTGTCATTGTCACTGGCATCGCAAGGGATTCGAGTGAATGGTGTGGCCCCGGGACCAATTTGGACTCCATTAATTCCATCTTCCTTGCCTCCAGAATGGCTCGCTACATTTGGAGACCATGTTCCTATGAAGCGAGCCGGTCAACCGTTTGAAGTGGCACCTGCTTATGTATTCTTGGCCTCCGATGATGCATCTTACATATCAGGGCAAATTCTGCACGTGAATGGTGGGGAAATTATAAATGGATAAATACTAACAAAACTGATATTAATTATTGTTCAAACTGGGTATTTTCCTTTCACTCTATATTCACTCAACTCTCTTTTCTTCTTCATAAGGAGTAAATGTCCTATTTGAAACATGATGGAAGACCAGAGTAGAATGGCAATCAATTGCCCAATGTTAATGCTAGCAGCTGTTGTAGGGATTTTTCATCACTGTTTATGTACAAAGCGATAACACGTAAAAATGAAGTGTACAAATATCATTGCTAATCAGCTTTATAAGTTAATAGAAGAAATCATCTGGAGCACTGGTGTAACGCAAGGTCATTTTAACAATATTGTAAAACAGTCAAGGGAAGAAGAGTAGTATTTCAAGGAAGCAATAAAGAATATTTAGTGATGAAGAGGCACTTTAACAAGCTACAATAAAATTGTTAAGGTGCCTGTATCGTTTGTGAATAGATATTATAATTGAAGGGAAACAAAAATACCGGAGGAATCACGATGCCAACCTACAATAAACTAGTACGTGACCCAATCCAAGAAATGATTACAAATAATAGTAAAACACTTACTTACAACAAGAATACTAGATGAAAAGAATACATAGAAGAAGTATGCAAGAAAACAGGGGAAGAGTTAACGAAGCATTTAGAGGCGAAAAATAAAGACTATAAAGTAGAAAAACTAGCAGATTTATATTGCTTTCTTATTGTTCTTTGTTTTTAGTTGGTTTGATTCTAGTTTCAAGTATACAATTTAAACAGGGAGGAGGAAAAATTGAAAGAAATGGACAAGTAATTCAAGAATGGGGTCCAATTGATTATGGTTTCAAATCTTAATTGAGTAAAGTGGAAGTCCTTCAATTTTATAATGTAGATAACGATGAATATGTTGGGACAAATGAGAAAGATATACTATTAAACTCTATGAAAGTACCTGTTTTCCAACAAACAGTAGATCGTGTCTTTTGGTGTAGTTTTTAACGAATGTTTTGGTTACGTTTTGCTAGGGAATGTATTTGTACTTCGGTATAAGTAATTAGCAAGAAAATAGAATAGTAGTATCCGATAGGAGAATGAATAGATGAAAAAAATAAACCATAAATTATTTGGTGAACTTATCTATGATGGATATTGGACCGGAAAACAAAAAATAGCTATTTTGGGTCATGACAAAATAGTTCCTTTAACTATTGATGGGGAAGAACATGATGTGTTTTCTGCAATTCAAGAAGAAGCTTATAGCAAATTCATCGCTGATACAAATAGACTTATACAAGAAGCTGAACAAGCTATATTCGAATATTATCAAGAAGAATGTTTAGAGTATAGAGCTATGTTAGGTGATGAGTCTGCTGATGAAATAGTACCAATTATAACAACTACTCAACAATTAGGAAAGTTGGTTGATCCTATATAGGACTTACTATTTTACCAGATTTCGAAGATGGAGTTAGAAGGCTAGGATTAATATTCAATTGTACATGGGAAGAGGACGGTATTGGTGCAAGATTTGAGAATGAAGAAGTTATTGAAGTTGGTTATCAGGATATTGTTATTTAAATTGTAGAACGAGAAAACTTACATATGAATAAATTTTTGCAAGATAAGGGCGTTCACAGTAAGAGAACAGGTTTCTATACGATGGAGAGTATAATAAGGAGAGGTAATATGGAATATAAAGGAATGTCTTCGTTGTGGCTTGGAACGAGTCAATCATTTCAGCATCTTCAAGAATATGTTGATATAGAATATACAGAAGATGGAGATAGTATAGATTCAAAATTTGGAGAGAATTTCGGTTTTGGTTACTATGATGAAGATGAAATCGAAATTATGTTTTATGAGGAACCTAAAATACATATAGAAGAGATTTTACTGGATTTCTCTTATAGTGAGGTAATTATTCCGAGATTTAAAGATTTGATGAAAAAAGTAAATGTAGAGGACAGGATGAATTCTGCTATAGTGCTTTATGATTTTCAATACGATGCTGAGAAAGTAGAAGATACATATGAGGGTTTAGAATTTATATTTATTGGTGCTGTACCTTATAATTAATGATTTTTAGGTATTTAATGAAATATCAAAACATCAAGGAGGAAAAAATGAAAATACAAACGGAAAGTATTATTTATCCTCTCCCAGATGATACGTTGCTAGAAAGAATAGAGGGAAATCTGGAAGTTAAATTCCCTTCAGAATTTTGTATGTTTATTAAGAAAAATAATGGAGCGATTCCCATCACAAAGTATTTTGCACATAAAAACAATCGGTATGTAGTAGAGCGTTTCCTATGTTTATTGGATAACCCAAGTGAAAATCCAAAAGGTATGTATGATATGAAAGTAGTGTTTAGTCAATTGGATGAACGAATTATTTCGGATGAGGATTTAACTGGTGCGGAGATAGTTCCTATTGCGGCTCTATATGCGGGAGATTTTGTTTGTATAGATTATCGGGAAAATCAAATGAGTCCAGAGATTTGTATTTGGTATCATGAGGATTCAGATGAATTTGAACCATTCACTGAAAAAATAGCGAATAATATAAATGAGTTTTTTGAAATGTTATCAGAATAAGTTGAAAAAACTGCAAGATAAAACGTATTTTATGTAAGAAGCTCGTATACATATTTTCTTGATAAAATTATATGATGAATTGGAATCCCTAGTGAACGGAATGTACCTAGGGATTTCGTGTTTTTTAACAATAATATAACTATCAAACGTAAAAATATAAAATAGAAATATAGTACAATAAATGTAATGTAAAGTTTAATTGGAATAGAAAGAACAGTGGAGCGATTTTTGCAATTTGAAAGGTTGGAAGATATGAAAAGTAAAATGAACAGAGAGGAACTTATTGAACTTGTAAAAAAGATCTATAATCTTGATTTACCAGAAACAGAACATAGCGAATATGTGAATCAATTCAATAATAGCGGTGTTCCGCATCCGACACCTAGTGATTTAATATTTTGGAATGATATAGAATTAACACCTGAAGAAGTAGTAGAATGTGCATTAAGTTATAAGAAAGAAAAAGAATAACTTTAATAAGTAGATGAGAGAGTTTAGAAGGAGATTGTATTAGTATTTACATAGAGAAATGTTGTAAATAAGGAGAGGGTTAGATGGAAAGTTCAAAAGTTGTATTATGTATACCTGGTTTATGGAAGAATAGAAGTGAACTTATTGAGGCGATTGTAAGAAAAAGTGAGGGATATATGTTTGCTGGGAATTATATGAGTAAACTAGGGGACCCGAGTATTTTTTTTGAAGTTGATATATATGAACATGACGAGCGAGTAGCAGAAGCGTTTGAAATTGCTGGATACAATTCATTTACTGAGGAAGACCTTGATCCTATTAGAAAACATTCTTTAGCACTGTATTTAATTGGGGAAGGAGGTTCCATTGAAAAGATAAGGAAGTTAGTTGATACTGCAAATGCACTTGTAAAAGCTGGAGGGCTGGGCGTGAAAGTTGAATCCTCAGGTACTGCAAATACAATTGAAAGCTGGAAGGATATGTATCATACAGATGATGAAGTCCAATTATTCAAAGCTTTTGTAACAGTAGTCGCAGAAGATGATTTTTACTATACGTGTGGTATGCATTGCTTTGGGCTGCCGGATGTAATTACTTTTAAAGATCAAGTAACCCCGCAATATGCTCAAGAATTAATGAACGTTTTTTGTCTGTATAATCTGATTGAAAAGCCTAGCTTAACGGACTATTCTACATTCAGCCTAGATGAAAATAACCCTCATTTTATATTGCAACATACGGAGTGTAAACATTTTTCAGAAGATGAATTGTTTTATAATCAGTATGGTATTTGGGCGTTAGTAAAAAAAGAGTAGTATAAAATTTGTTGTGATAGGAATAGATGGTGCAGGAAATCCGATTTGTTGTAAATAACTAACTGTAAAAATGATGAGAGTTGATATGGATACTGGTGAATAAGAATGGAGTACTTCTAATTTAGGGGCATATTTACATAGGCAGTTACTGAAGAGATACAAATCCATTTTTGATGATAGATTTGTAGGGGGAAAATTAAGTGAAGTAAAGGGGAATATGCGTGTCTATTAAAAATGCAATGCAACAATACTTTAGGTTAAGAATAAAATTAGCGCACGAAGGTTTAGATTTTCTATTAAAAACACCAGTTCTTGAAGAAATGAATCCTATTCTTTATGATGGGGAAATAGATGAGGAAGGTTATATTCTATGGAAACCAGTAGAAAAAAATATCGTACACGACTTTATTCGTTTAGAACAAGAAATGGATATTCACTTTCATCAAACGGTTATTACGTACTTTAATTCCTATTGGTTTGCTGAATTAAATGGTTTTTATAAAAATTATTATATTGAATTAGAAGCGGTATTGCCGAATATTGAATTGCATTCATTTAAAGAACGGTTAAAGGGCTATAAGGGGAACCATCAAGAGAGATTAAAACATATCCCAATAGGTATTGAAGGTAATGGAATGTTAGTTGTGATTGACAATGAAAATGGGAAAGTGAAATTAGAAGATTTTGAGAGAAGTTCATTTGAAACAATTTCAGAAAATATACAAGAATTGATTTTGAATTTACGTTTGAAGAGGTGATAGTTAGTACAAGTTTAAAGGAACTCATTTCTCGATTAAGCTTCCAATGAATTAGTAGTGTTTTGTTGGCTTTATATCTGTTAATTGGTGTGTATTGTTATAGAAAGTAAAGGGGCGTATTTATATGACAATCCGGTTTTGTAAGGAAGCAGTTGCATACTTAAAACCAATAGTAAAAGAGGATCTTGAGGAAGAATGCTTTATTTTATCTGAAGAAAATAGTTTTGTCCATACATTTTTTAATGAAGATTTAATGATTACCTTTTTAGTTGAGGATCATCAAAACGATTATTTTCAATATGTTCAAAATAAGCATATATCAGAAGAAGGATTGGATGAGGAACAGTTAGTAGAAATCGGGATCAATAATCTTTATAAATTAGCAGATGAAAAAGAACTACGGGTTCACACGCTATCGGAAGGGTGTTTTGCTTTAATTCTTGACGGGAATTTCGAAGCTAGCTTAATTGTTCTAGACGACTTATGGGAGCACTCATTAAAAGAATTCGTATCAAATGGGTATGCAGTTGCGATACCAGCGAGAGATATTCTTGTTTTTTGTGATTGTAATGCTAGTAACGGGATTGAAAAAATGAGAGGAATAATAGAAAAGGTTTGGGAAGATGGAGATCATTTACTGATTGATAAAATTTTGGTGAGAAGTGAGGGGAAATGGAGTTATTCAGAGTGAAAATGAAGCACATAGGAAAAGGGGAAGAAATTAGTGGGAAAGTTTATTAAGAAGATAGGGGATAAAACTTTCATTGCTCAGGCGGAAAAGATCTTCGCAGTGCAGGTAGAAGGGTTATTTCATTTTTTAACTGAAGTAGAAAATGATCGATTAATAGATGGGTTTTCTATACAAGTTGGTTGGTCGATTTATTTTCTTGATAAAAGGGAAGATGGATTTCATATTACTGTACATGATTATACGAAGAATCCATTTGAAGATATGACAGATGATTTGACGATTTCATTATGGATACTATTAACACAAGTGAGTTTTTTAAAACCATTAACAATTGAAGGGGAATTGCTGCGATTTTGTGATAAAATTGTCGCTGCCAAAAATGTCTTAAAGTTAGATGATATTTACTTAGAAAGAACAAAAGATTGTGAAAAAGGTGACTCCGGTTGGTATATAGGTCCTATTAATGATGAGGATGATACAGAAGAGTACGAAGCGTTTTATGCATATGAATTACTAAAATTGAAGCCTTCACTTATTCAAGTACTAACACTACCTTCTGGATTTCTTGTAATCTTTGAAAAAGATGTAGTGAAAGCAGTGGTAGATGAAAATAATGTGAACATTTTGGATAGGATTAACGATAAATAATCTGATATAGAAAAAAGACCCAGCCATTTGTTAATGTTAGTATCTCAATAAAGTGTAAAAATCGAATCGTGTAGGATGAGCCTTATTACATATTGGAGCAATTACTTAGGGAGGAACATTTGTGGCTTATAAAGATAGTTTATTTCATGTTGTTAAGGATAAAATTATATTAACTATGTTTATTTTACTTACTGTTTTCCATATGATAAATTTTGCATTTTTCTTCTTTTTTGCAGTTACGGTAGCTTTGTTTTGGGACGATCCGAATGCTGATATGAGTACAGAATATGCGCCAATAGTTATGCCGTATTTATATCCAGTTCTTATCGGTGGGATATGTATATTTTTAGCTTTTGTCAGCTGTTATTTCTATCAGAAGTACGCACCGAATTCTAAGTGGAAAAAGGTAGCTGTGGAAGTGCTTTTTCTGATTGTTGCATTTGTCATTCCAAGATTTTTTGGTGCATTTAAAATTCCTTTATTGGACATGCTTTCAAGATAAAGAGTTTACTATTGAGTATTCAAGAAACAAAAAGTCTCAGTAAATCGAAATTTACTGGGGCTTTTTGTTTATCGTTATCTTTTGAGTGAGACAGTTCACGATAAGAATGTAAAAAATAAATAGTATTCTACATATCAAAGATGGATGGTACATGACAACTCTCTTCAATCTGAAAGGTTTCTCTCCTAATATGAGCGAATAGATTGAAAAAGGAGGGAGTTTGTATGGAAGTTGTTGTGAAACAGCGGAAGAAAAGAGGTAAGGGGAAAAAAATTGTCATTTGGTTTGGTAGTATTCTTCTTTTTCTACTTGTTATCGCGGCAGTTTTTGTAAATGCATTCGTGATGAAGTCAATGCCAAAGGTAGAAGGGACGGTTCATGTCAGTGGATTGCAAAAATCGGTTCAAGTAACACGAGATGAAAGAGGGGTACCTCATATTAAAGCTGAGAATGAGCATGATTTATATTTTTCACAAGGATATGTTCAGGCGCAAGATCGGTTGTTTCAAATGGACTTAAGTAGAAGACAAGCATCTGGAACATTAGGCGAAGTGGTTGGGAAGGCGGCGCTAGATAAAGATAAATTGTTCCGAACCCTTGGGCTAAGGCGAGCAGCAGAAGCATCAGTAAGCCAATATACTGGCGAAGCAAAAGATGCATTGGAGTCGTTTGCTGATGGAGTAAATGCATTTATAAAGGAAGCAAAAAAGGATGGGAAACTACCAGTAGAGTTTCATTTACTAGGATACGAGCCTGCTGAATGGATTCCGGTTGATTCTTTAACGATTGGCAAGTATATGGCTTTTGACTTAGGTGGTCATTGGCATGGACAAGCATTTCGATTTTGGGCACTTCAACATCTTTCGAAAGAGCAGGCCTATGAATTATTTCCAACTTATCCAACGGATGCTCCTAGACTATTAGCGCTGTTAAATAATCTGGATGTGAATGTGGCCAGTGGTTTTGCAAAAGCAATTATTCCACCAGAATCTAACGGGAGCAATAATTGGGTTGTAAGTGGAGAAAAAAGTGCATCAGGAATGCCTATATTAGCAGATGATCCCCATCTTTCTTTGGCGACACCATCGATATGGTATCAAACACATTTGGAGATGAAAGACATAAATGTGAGCGGAGTTATTTTTGCAGGGATTCCAGGTGTTATGTTAGGGCATAACAAACAAATTGCTTGGGGTGTCACGAATACGGGTCCGGACGTACAAGATTTATATATAGAAAAAAGAAACCCGGATAATCCCAATGAGTTTTTGTATAACGATAAATGGGAAAAAGCTACGATTGTGAATGAACCTATAAAAGTGAAAGGTGAAAAAACAATTCCTTACGAAGTGACGATTACTAGACACGGTCCAGTCATTTCAGAATTTGCTTATAAAAATAAAGATGAGGCCGTTTTTGCGCTTAGATGGACGGCATTGGAACCTTCAGCGGAATTAAAGGCCGTATTAAATATGAACAAAGCAACAAATTGGACTGAATTTGAATCAGCGCTGGAAGATTTTCATACTCCTACTCAAAATTTCTTATTTGCATCAATAGATGGCACAATTGCTTATAAAGCAAACGGAAACATACCGATACGTAAAAAGGGAGATGGAATTTTACCTGTTCCTGGATGGACAGATGAATATGAATGGGAAGGCTACATTCCCTTTGATAAACTTCCAAAGGTGATAAACCCAGAACAAGGCTTTATATCAACAGCCAATAATAAAATAATAAATGATGATTATCCGTATCATATTAGTCATATTTGGGCGCAGCCGTATCGTCAAATGCGTATTCAAGAATTTTTACAGGAAAAGGATAAATTGACTACGAAGGATTTACAAACTTTGCAAATGGATCAAAAGAACCTTCAGGCAAGAGAGTTTGTTCCAATGTTTGTGAAAGAACTGAATAAAGTAAACGTATCAGACGTGGAGAAACAAGGGTTAAAAGAGCTGACAAATTGGGATTTTTACGATAATAAAGAGAAAGCTGCCCCGTTAATTTTTCATTTATGGATGAAAGAAATATCCAATACTTTATTTTTAAAGGAAATACCAAAGGATGTAATGGGTTTATTTGAAGGTAAGCAACAAGTTGTGGATCAATTGATACGGAAGCAGATGAATGGGGAAAACAGTGTATGGTTTTCTAAACATGGAGGCTTCAAAGAAGTTTTACATACATCGTATTCAAAGGTAATGAAAAAGCTTGAAAAACAATATGGATCAGACGTAACGAAATGGAAGTGGGGAGAATATCATAAGCTTTCTTTTACGCATCCTATGTCCCAATCCTCTCCGTTACTTGGTTTTTTTTTCAATCGTGAAAAGGCTGTGCCAGTTGGGGGAAGTAATATTACAGTTCAAGCAGCAAGTTATGGAGATGATGGGATTGTGAAGCACGGAGCATCTTGGCGATTTGTAATAGATACAAAGGATATGTCAAAGGGTTATCATATTGTAGGACCAGGACAATCAGGACATTTTAAAAGTGACTGGTATCATGATCAAATAGAAGATTGGGTAAATGGAAACTATCATGCTACTACGCTTCGTACAGATCGAATTGACGGTAAAATATTAACTTTAAAACCACAATAAGATTTATCCCGGATTAACGGGAAATAAGACCCCACCTAAAGCTTCAGAGAGGAATGAGGAAGATAGGTGAGGGATATCTGCCCGTAAAAGCCTAATTGGTTCATCTAACCACCAGTGGGAGATGAAGAAAAAACTCACTGATGAAAGTTGTACTTTATAGGACTCTTACGTTTGTAAGAGTCTTTTTCGTATCATAAATAGCTTTCTTATAAAACGACAGTGTACCATAATTAAATTATGGAATGTTATAATTTAGGAAGAGAGTTTCATAGTTATACATATATAGAGGTGAGTACATGAGCAATTGTTATTTTGAATTTGTAATACATAAAGAGTCTTGTTTTCATAGACTAAGAAAATTTTTTTACAATCTTAAAGAAGAGAAAGAAAAAGAGATGATAGATTGTAGTGATTCTATGTGGCTAGATTATTTTGAAGAAGAGGTATTAAAACAATTTTGGTGGCCGACGGAAGAAGAGTTACACCATCACCAGATTTTATGGGAACAAACCCCTGTAGAAAAGCGTTTTACAGATTCTAAACTGAGAACACCATGGGACTTTGAATCTATGATTGATGCATTTGCTTGTGGAGAATATGAACTAGTCTCTTGTGAAAAGGTATCGAACAATATTGGAAGAATTGAATTTTATCCCTATGCATGGCCATACGGTGGAAACGATGTGTTTAGAGCGTTGATTGAGTATAGTGGATTCAAAATTATTGATGAGAGCGTATAGAATTTACCATAGTTAAAGGTATAGTGATAGATTTTCTTATTGTAACTATGCATTTAGTTTTGAAAAATCAAATAAACACGGAAATACGTATAAAATTGTAGATAGTTTTCATTTAGTTATATAAGGTTGAAAGAATCCAAGTTACATAACAATAAATGAAATATATGGAATAGAATAAATCATAAAAAGAAACTGCAGAAGGGATGAGAAAATATGTCCAATTACGTAAAGTCGGAATTTATCGAAAATGCAGGTGGCTGTATCGTATCGAAAAATATTTTAGATGGAAATGGAAAATTAAAATGGTTGGTTAGAGATGAATCTGTGACTAGCGTTGATAATGGCTGGAGGTTTTTTTCGGATATTGATGATGATGATTATGTAAACGTTCCGAATAACTTAGTAGTATGTGATTTTAATACAGTAGCTCAAATTGAACCTGCTATTCTAGCGGTTTATTCCTTTCCGGTTGGAAGTGATCTACAATTAGTTGTAGAGAAGGGAAAATGTTATTTTATTGATAATATAACAGAAGAAGTTATCGAGTTTTTGTACCATTAAAATAACATACTCTAAAGAGGAATAATAACTTGTAGCCAGATAGATTCTGTACAAAGAGAAAATGTATATTATGCTACACGAAGTTGTACTGAACTTATTAGTGAATTGTATGAAGTAGGGAATAGATAATGGTTTGGGAGAAGTGAAAATGAAAAGAGAAATGGAGCAGTATTTTCATAAATTATTTAAGGAATGGAAAAACTATAATCATTCATTACCAAAATCCGTATGGATAGAAGAAGCAGATTCTTTTATATATGTAGGGGAACCAGATGCAGAGGAATATATTTTTTGGAAGCCTATAGAAAAAGATTTATTTCATGACTTTTCTGATATAGAAAAGGAATTAGCAGTACAATTACATCATTCGATTAAAGAATATTATAATTCCTACTGGTTTTTAGATTTAGCAGGTAGTTATTTAGAGTATAACATAGAGTTAAATTCTGTTATACCAGGAATCGAACTTCGAGATTTTTATACCTTTTTACAAGATTATAAAAAAGCGCACCATAATGAGTTGAAAAATATTCCTATAGGTATGGAATGTAACGGGCTTTTGGTAGTTGTAGATAATGAAAATGGCCAAGTGAAAATAGAAGATTATGAAAAGGGGACTTTTGAAGTTATTAGTAATAGTTTAGCAGAACTCATTTCAATGCTCTAATGAAAGTATATATTATATAGGATTAAATTCGAAATATAAGTTAAGAGGTAATGGATATGAGCAAATCAGTATTTGAAAAAATAGAATTAGTCAAAAATATTTTAGGTGATGATCCATTCGGTTTGATTATTGGTGAAATTGTGGAAGAAGAAAACCCAATAGATGAAAAATTAGAAGATCATATTTTAAAAGATTATTATTTTATTGCAGGAAAATACAAAATATTGAATGGTGGAGTAATTACTATATACGGCCATCAAAGACTTAAAAGTATTCAGTTTTATGTGGAAGATATGCTAGATGGTGCTGATAAATGGATTTGTATAGGAACGGTAGAAAATTATCCATTATTTATTAATAAAATTGATGGAGAAGTATCTTGTTTGTTTGGAAATTTAATTGATCAAAACTTTGTTATTGAATCATACGGTGATTTTAGCAGTTTTTTAGAAAATTATTTTTTAGGGAGCAAATATATTGATATCGGCCTGTCTTTTGTTGAAGCGGGTGGAATAAGGAATCCCATTGGAAGTAAAGAGGATGAGTGGTACAAACTGTTAGAATTGAATAGATTAGTTTAAAGGTATTACTTTGAATTTGGTGGTGAAAACTTTTTTACTTTAGAGAAGTAGAAATGAAAGGGGACGGCTATATGGAACCAAAACTTGCATTTTTAAGAAAATATAAAAGAAATGTAAAGCTTCAATCAATAGATAAAATAGATAATAAGGTCATACCTAGTATTTGGTATGAAATTTTTAAAGAACACGATAGCAACAAGAGAATAAAAATGGTTTTAGAGATTTGGAGAACATACGTAGGGAAAGAATTAAGAAACACAATCTCATATTTGGAAGAGCACATTTTCAATGTGGAGTTAATAGAAAATAACGGCATATATTCGATGTTATATATACTGGAGACATCGGATGGTGAAATAGTGTATTATGAAGCAGGAAATCCTATGGATACATTTCATAATAAAGTGCTAGAAGTTTCATGGGATAGAATTCCCATTTCAGTTCGAAAGTTTTATGAAAAAGTTCATAATGGTTTTTATTATTATGCGAGCGGTGCTATGGGATTAGTGCCTTTTGAATGTGTTACTTATTTTGATGATGATGAGTGGGGAATTATTGAAGAATTAGAGGAGAACTTACAAATTGATTTGAAAACAACTTTTGGATTTTTTAAAAGTGGAGCGGGCGGTTATGTAGCTATTGATTATAACAATTGCAAATGTGATAAAGCTACATTATGGTTTGCAAACAATCAGCCAAAATATAATGTTGATTTTTGGGATGTAGTAGATGAATGGATTGTGATTGGTTTTGAAGCGTAGTATGTAGAGGGTTTAAGAATTACTTTTGTGTACTGAGAAACTATATATGAATGGAGTTTGTATGTATGGAAAAAGAAGGTGTGGTCTCATTATGGCTAGGAAATATGGAATCTCAAGATTTTTTAGAGGATTATTTCAGTATAAAATATACAGATGATGGTGATTCCATACCATCACCATTTATAAAGGATTTTCATATTTGTATGTATGATATTGATGAGGACTTTATTGAAAAAGAATTTTATTTAAAGCGAAGTGATCATCTAGAAACTTTACTAGCAGGATGTTCTTATGAAGAAGTTGTGATACCACAGATGAAAAGATTTACTTCGAATATATTAGAGATGAAGTACAACACGATTATTATGATCTATAACTATGAATACAGTGGTGAAATAATAAATAAAAATGAAAATCTTTATGAAATGAAATACATAGGAGCTGTTTCGTATAAATGATAATAAAAAGGGGATTAGAACATGGAAGTTAGAGAAATACATTCATTTCATCTACATTCAGAAAAAGAATTTTCTGAAATTCAAGATAAATTGATACATAGAATTGAATTGAAAAATAACTTTCATCTAGAAGATGTAAGTTTAATAGCTGGAGTAGATTTAGCTTATTGGGAAAAAGATGATAAGCACTATGGAACTTGCTGTATTGTTGTTATTGATTATCATACGAAGAAGGAAGTGGAGAAGGTCTATAGTTATGGGGAGGTAACGGTACCGTATATACCAGGTTTTTTAGCATTTCGTGAGTTGCCTTTAGTAATAGAAGCAGCCAAAAAGCTTACTTCTAATCCAGATATATTTATGTTCGATGGAAATGGCTATTTACACTATAAACATATGGGGATTGCGACACATGCTTCTTTTTTCTTACAAAAACCTACAATCGGTGTAGCGAAAAGTTATCTTAAGATTAAAGATGTTGATTTTATCATGCCAGAGAATAAGGCGTTTACTTTTAGTGATATTATGATTGATGATGAGGTATATGGAAGAGTTCTAAGGACGAAGGAGAATGTAAAACCGATTTTTGTCTCTTGTGGAAATAATATCGATTTAGATACGAGTGTTCAAATTGTATCGAATTTAATCGGGAAAGAAAGTAGATTACCAATTCCAGTGAGGTTGGCAGATTTAGAAACGCATAAGGTGAGAAGAGACAAGAGGGAAAATGATAAATGATAGGTATGTCTATGTAAAAAGGGATAGGAGGATGGTCCCTTTTTTTGTTGTATTCGACGAAATACGACAACGCATAAAAACTTTATTTGCTATGATGTTTTTTGGAATATTTCATTTTTATAATAATGAGTTGTATTAGCTATTCTTTATGGTGTTTTTGGAGAGATTCACTCTACAAACACCATGACAACATTAGTTAGAATCAAAGTGTTTATTTAGAGGGGAATGGATAAGAAGATGGATGAAATGGAGAAATATCGCAAAAAAATTAAGGTGATTTCTTTTGATAGAGAACAAAATAGAATGGTGGAAGTTGAAGAAAGTAAAATGACTTTCGCCGATGTTGGCGGAATGGAAGAGATTAAGAAGAAAATTAATATGGATTTTATTATGCCAATTAAAAATCCTGAATACTTTCAAGCGTTTGGTAAGAAAACAGGTGGAAGCTTATTATTTTATGGACCGCCTGGTTGCGGGAAGACATTTTTAGCACGTGCGGTAGCTGGGGAAATTGATGCGAATTTTATTCATTTGGAATTGCAAGCTATACTTTCTATGTGGACGGGTGAGTCTGAGAAAAATTTACATGAGATTTTTGAGGAAGCACGGAGAACAAAGCCATGTATTTTGTTTATTGATGAATTAGATGCATTTGGAGGGAATAGACAAAAAATGGGTTCCCATCATCAGCGGACACTAGTAAATCAATTGCTAGTAGAAATGGATGGAAGTAATTCTTTTAATGAAGGAGTTTATATTATTGGTGCAACAAATACACCATGGTATATTGACCCTGCATTACGCCGTCCAGGACGTTTTAATTCTCTTGTTTTTGTTACACCGCCGACTTATGAGGAACGATTAACAATCCTGGATTTGAAAACAAAAGATAAGCCGAAAACAGAATTACAGCTTGATTTGGTCGCAAAGTATGCAGAGCATTTTTCGGGTGCCGATTTAACATATTTAGTTGAGGATGCGATTAATCAAGCGATTCAGCGTTCATTTGAAACAGGGCAATTACAACCTCTTTCAAATGAAGACTTGCTAGAAGCGATGAAAAAACGTCAGCCAACGACTTTAGATTGGTTTTCAACAGCAAAAAATTATGCGACATTTAGCGATGTGAATAAGGATTTTGATAAAGTGCTAGATTATATGAAAGAATACAGATTGAAATAGCAGGGAAGAAGCAGGGGATGAGGGAATGGAAGACAATTTTAGAAGGGTTTATTATTTGCTGAAACTTTGTGATGTTGAGCGTGCCAAAGAAGAAGCGGAACTTATGGTTAGGGAAGATCCAGAAGATGTTTATGGATATCTCAGCTTAAGCTATGTATATTTCTATGGGCTTCATGAAAGTGATATTGCAAGTGAATATATAGAAGAAGCGCTTAAATTAGATCACTTAAATGAATTTGTTCTTTTAGCAGGATTAGATATTTTTACTGCGCAAAGTAATTTTACAAGATTAAGAGAAATAGCGGAAATTGGTATAAGAAACTACCCTGAAGAGGGACCATATTATTTCTATATGAGCGAAGCTGTCATGCATCTTGAAGGAATGAAGAATGTACTTGTTTACCTAGAAAAGGCGATGGAATTAGACCCTGAAAATGAAACGTATGTAGGTAGGTATGCTTATATCCTTTTGAAACATTTCCCAAAACGAAAAGAAGAGGGATTAAAGGCTGAAAAGCGTGCTTTAGAATTAAATCCAGAAAATATAACGAATCTTTTCTGTTTTGCAAGTATAGCGAAGGAGAAGAGGAATTTTAAAAAAGCAAGAATGCTAGCTGAAACCGCGATGAAACTAGATCCAAATGATGAAGACGTTAGAGGGATTTATAAAGATACAATTGTAACGAAAAATAAATTTTGTGCTTTTACTATGGGATTTTCACAAATTTTAGTACGAGCTTTTTCTAAATTTTGCTCGTTATTTGGATTTGTATATGATCTAAATCGGTATGTGTATACTTTTTTAATCGTATTAAGTTTTATTGGATGGCTTATTCTTCCTATATATGTGATAGGAGGGTATGCAGGTATTATCTATTTTGTTGTTCTTGTGATGTGTCTTGTTTCTTCTATCATTAAAGGGAAGATATATAAAGAAGCTGGACTAAGTATGCCTTCAGATTGGAGAACGAATCTGCGCCAGAATCAATCTATTAGAGATCGAGAAATCTCTAAAATGACACGTGAAGTTGGGAAAGTAGAGCCTGTAAATGTATCGACACAAAAGCTGTCACCAGAAGAGATTGAGTCGCAATTAGCAAGTTTTTGGGGAAAAGAAGCCATGTTTGAAAAACAACAAGTCGCAGAGGTAGCGCCCACGGTTGCTCGATCACAATTATCGTCTGAAGAGCATAAACAAATTCAATCGTATTCAGATATTAAATCTCCACGGTATAATAAATGGGGAATCTGTCTAGTCATTATTTTCTCTTTTACTCTTATTTATCGTGCTGAAAAATTATACAACCTGTATCAGAGGGAAACCGGAAATACAACGCCACATATCAGCCAAGAAACAAAACAATCGATTGTTGAATATCAGGATAGAGCGCTCGAAGAACAAAAAGAAAAATTCAATAAGTATACGGTGGAATCTATTTTATATTCATTGAAAAGAAGTGATTTTAGTGAGAAATCCCTTCAGCAATTTGTTGAAGAAGGTTATGTTCCAGTTGTGATGGGAAAGGTTGGCCAACCTAGTGTCGAGAAATTAAAAAATGCACATCCAACTAAATTTTATAAAGAAGGAACAATTACATATGTATTATTGCAAGATGAGGAGGGCTCGTTTCTTTTAGAAATCCGAGCAACAAAAATAAGTCACATTTACGGTGAAAGTTGGGATAATAGTGAGCGAGAGATGCAGAGATATCATGAGTTAATTACGAAAATTGATACACAAGGTATTACAGTAGGAACAAAATAAAATCATATAGGTTACATTGTTTGCTTTTATATAACAAGTAAGGGGGACAAATGTCCTCCTTTTAGTTTTTGCTGAATGTTGAGGAAGGGATATTACTGCTCGTTAATGTGTGATAAATTTAATTAAAAAATAAGAAAGTTTTTTGATTTGTTACATATATTTTAGTGAAAGGCCTTTCACCATTTTATCACCTAGGGGGCAATCATAATGAAGTTTTTGTCTTACCTTACAGTAATTCTGGTGATTCTTGGCGGTTTGAATTGGTTGTTTGTTGCGCTGGATTATAATGTAGTTGAGAAATGGTTTGGTTCTACACCAGCTCTTGTTGATACCATTTATTGGCTTTTTGGTCTTTCTGCTCTTTATCAAATTTATGATCGGTTCTTTACGGACAATTAGCTCTTATAAATTTATGAATGGAGTGTTAAGCGAGATAAAATGCTTAACACTTTTTTGTATGTTTATAAAAGTAAATGCATCTGCAAACGGTTCCATTGCGTCTTGCACCCTAATAAAGCAAAACAAATTGACCGTATATTTTATATGGGTTATAATTCAGAAAGTTTAAAAAATAATAAATATAGAAACAGGGAGGTCATACAGTTGATGGAGAGAGTTTACAATTTTTCGGCAGGACCATCTATACTCCCTTTGCCAGTTTTAGAAAAAGTGCAAAAGGAGCTTTTGAATTATAACCGGACAGGCATGTCTGTTATTGAAATGAGTCACCGGTCTTCAGAGTTTCAAAATATTATAGATGAAGCAAGTAGCTTGCTTCGTGAATTGATGCACATTCCTGAGAATTACGACGTGCTATTTTTACAAGGAGGGGCATCGTTACAGTTTTCAATGGTTCCATTAAATTTAATGAATGAACATAAAAGAGCTGGATATGTCCTTACAGGGTCATGGTCTAAGAAAGCCTTACAGGAGGCTAAGAAAACTGGAGAAGTAGAAGTTATTGCTTCATCGGAAGAAAATCATTTTTCAACGATTCCACATGTTGATGTTTCAATGATTCCGAAAGAACTAGATTATGTACATATAACAACGAATAATACGATTGAAGGAACGAAATATGTTCAATTGCCGAAATTAGAGAATATTCCACTTATTGCTGATATGTCTTCAAATATTTTATCTGAAGAATACGATATAGAGAAATTTGGTTTCATTTATGCAGGAGCACAAAAGAATTTAGGACCAGCAGGACTAACAATTGCAATTATTAGAAAAGACTTAATTGGTAAAGCGGATACTTCTTGTCCGACAATGTTAAACTATGAAACTTACAGTAAAAATAATTCCTTATATAATACACCACCCTCCTTTAGTATTTATGTGACGAAGCTAGTATTAGAATGGTTAAAGGAGCAGGGCGGCGTATCCGCGATTGAAGAACAAAATAGAAAAAAAGCAGCTCTTCTATACGATTTCTTAGATGAATCAAAATTATTTACTTCACCGGTTGATCCTGCATATCGTTCGCTTATGAATATTCCATTTACAACACCATCCAATGATTTAAATGAGCAATTTTTACAAAAAGCTAAGACACTAGGGCTTGTTACATTAAAAGGCCATCGTTCAGTTGGTGGCATGCGAGCGAGTATTTATAATGCAATGCCGGTAGAAGGTGTTCAACAATTAGTAGATTACATGAAGGATTTTGAGCTAGAGAATAGATAGGGAGATGGGGAAATGTTTCGCGTTCAAACATTAAATCAGATTGCTGAAAAGGGCTTGCAAATTTTTGGTGGAGAGCGATATGAGGTTGGAGAAGGCTTAGAACATCCAGATGGTATACTACTTCGAAGTTTTTCCTTACATCAAGAAGAATTTTCAAAAGATTTAAAGGCAATTGCAAGAGCAGGAGCTGGTGTAAATAACATTCCTGTAGAACGTTGTACAGAAAGAGGTATCGTTGTTTTTAATACCCCAGGGGCAAATGCGAATGCAGTGAAAGAACTTATTCTTGCCAGTCTTATTATGTCGTCACGTAATATTATAAGTGGGGTTGGTTGGACAGCGGGATTAGAAGGTGAAGAAGTTCCGCAGCTTGTAGAAGCAGGAAAAAAACAATTCGTTGGTTCAGAGATAGCGGGAAAACGACTTGGTGTTATTGGACTTGGTGCTATTGGTGCCCTTGTCGCAAATGACGCATTATCTCTTGGTATGGACGTCGTTGGATACGATCCATATATATCTGTTGAAACAGCATGGCGCTTATCAACACATGTACAACGTGCATTTAGTTTAGATGAAATCTTTGCAACATGTGATTATATTACATTGCATATTCCACTGACAGATCAAACGCGAGGTATTATTGGAGAACACGCTGTGCAAACGATGAAAAAAGGTGTCCGTCTCTTTAACTTCTCAAGAGGAGAACTTGTGGATGAAGTTACGTTAGCAAAAGCTTTAGAAGAAGGGATTATTAATCATTATGTAACTGATTTTCCAAATGAAAATGTAATAAAAATGAGAAATGTAACGGCAACACCCCATCTTGGAGCTTCAACGTATGAATCTGAAGAGAATTGTGCAGTTATGGCTGCTCGTCAATTACGAGACTATTTAGAAACAGGAAATATCCGTAATTCAGTAAATTATCCAAATGTAGAACTTCCTTATGTCGGAAAGAAACGAATTACGATTATGCATCAAAACGTTCCGAATATGGTGGGGCAAATTACAGGATGTTTAGCGGAACATCATATTAATATTGCTGATATGATAAACCGTAGTAAAGGCTCTTTTGCATATACAATGATTGATATCGATAATGGAATTGATGATATAATTAAAGAAAATGTAGTTGAAAACATAAAGAAAATCACAGGTGTAGTAGCTGTTCGAATGATTGTATAAAGGAGAGAGAGATTTGGCGACAATTCGACCATTCAGGGCAATTCGTCCAGTATCTGATAAAGCTGCACAAGTTGCAGCACTGCCGTATGATGTGTTAAATAGTGAAGAAGCAAGAGAAGTTGTAAAGGGAAACCCATATTCCTTTTTGCATATTGATAAAGCTGAAATAGACTTAGATCTGGCTGTTTCACCATATGATAACAGTGTATATGAAAAGGCAAGTGAAAATCTACAACGTTTAATGCAAGAAGAAGTATTGATTCAAGATGAAGAGCCATGTCTTTATATTTATCAATTAACAATGCAAGGGAGAACGCAGTCTGGACTTGTCGTTTGTACATCAATTGATGAGTATACTGATAATACAATTAAAAAGCATGAGCGGACCCGTCATGAAAAAGAACAAGATCGCATTCGTCATGTTGATATATGTAATGCGAATACAGGTCCAATTTTTTCAACATATCGTGCGAAAGAAGACGTAACAAAGTTAATTGTAACGTGGCAAAAAAATCACACGCCAATTTATCAATTTACTGCAGATGACGGTGTGGAGCATGTAATATGGAAAATCGCAGAAATTGATGCGATTTCTGCATTAGTAGAATCATTCGAAGAGATTCCTTCCTTATATATTGCAGATGGACATCATCGATCAGCATCTGCTGTGAAAGTTGGGTTAATGCGTAGGGAACAATATCCGAATTATACAGGAGAAGAAGAATTTAATTTCTTTTTATCTGTTTTATTCCCTCATGATGAACTATCAATTTGGGATTATAATCGTGTTGTGAAAGATTTAAATGGTTTATCACAGGACCAATTTTTACAGCAAATTTCACACTATTTTTATGTAGAAAGAGCTTATGTATCTCCATATAAACCAACTGAACCAAAATCATTTGGCATGTTTTTGGATCAGGGGTGGTATAAACTCACTGTGAAAGAAGAAACATTTGATGCCTATGATGTTGTAAAACGTTTAGATGTTTCTATTTTACAAGATCACTTATTGAGTCAAGTATTACAAATTCACGATCCACGTGCAGATAGCCGCATTGATTTTGTTGGTGGCATTCGAGGTTTAGAGGAGCTAGAGCGCCTTGTAAATCGTGGTGATTATAAAGTAGCGTTTGCTTTATATCCTACATCAATGGAAGATTTATTAGCAATTGCTGATGCGGGGGAAGTTATGCCACCAAAGTCCACTTGGTTTGAACCGAAGCTTCGTAGTGGGCTTTTCATACATTCTTTAAATTAAACAAAAAGACATAAGATTAGGAGTAAAGATAGTAAGGATTAAATATCCCTACTATCTTTTTTAAACTATAAGTACAAATTAAAGATACATAGTAATAATTGACGACTTATGAAAATACGCTATACACTATTCTTTCTTCAACTAAGGGATAGGTTCTAAAGTACCGTAGTTGATTGAAATTCCTCTTCCAACCATAAAATAGTATGAACACATTCTATCCATTTTCATCTTCTATGGTGTAGTACCTGTGCTGTATGAATGGATAACGGGTAGTTATCTACAAAAACAACATGATTTTTGTATTGATCTAATGGTTCTAGATGTAATGAAATTTACGGCATTAAGATTGTTAGGAGGAAATGGGAGTGTCAAATGAAATAATGAGTTACATTGACAATCAGATGGTGAAAATTCCAGGGGGAGAAATAGAATTAAGAGACGATAGAATAAAAAGCAAATGGAAAGTTGAAATAAGACCGTTTCTTCTTGCAAGGTATCCTGTAACTATGGATCTATACTATGCTATTACAAATAAGTCATCCAATTCTTTTGACGGAGATCTAAAACCATTTGTGAATATTTCTTGGAATGATGCAATTTCTTTTTGTAATCTACTTTCACAGAAAGCTGGACTGAAAGAGTGTTATTCTATAAGTAATGATGGTGAAAACATTATTTGTAATTGGGAATCTGACGGTTATCGACTTCCTTCAGAAGCAGAGTGGCAATATGCATGTAAAGCCGGGACTACTGGTTATAGATATGGAGAGCTTGATAAGATTGCCTGGTACAATGAAAATTCAGGGGGCAAAATCCATGAAGTAGGAAGAAAGGAACCGAATGCATGGGGTCTATATGATATGTTAGGGAATGTTTGGGAGTGGTGCTTTGATTTATATGATGAACAAGTGTACGGATCCTACCGAATTTTCCGAGGAGGTAGCTGGGCTGAAGAGGCCAGGGGGTGTGGGGCTTCGTGTCGTCGTCGTAGCCATCCGACATTTTACATTGACGACCTTGGATTCCGTCTTGCTCGGTCTTTTTAGCGCCTACAAACAAGCGGATTTTCGGGTTTTACAGCTTAACGAACGGAGAGCTAAGGTTAAATAAAAAAGCCTGTATCGAAAATTACTTAGTAATCGAAGGTGCAGGCTTTCATTTGTAATATTTGTTAATATTTGTATATATTTAATTTTAAATGCGGGCTTTTTCTTGCAAAAAACACAATTGTTTCTTAATGTAATAGTGTAGAAGGATAAACAAGGAAGGATTTAACGAATATGATACATATTTTATTAGCGGATGATGACGGGCATATTAGAGAATTATTACATTACCACTTACAAAAGGAAGGCTATAAAGTTTTTGAAGCTGAGGATGGAAAGGTAGCGCAATCCATATTAGAAAAAGAAAATATTCACCTGGCCGTTGTCGATATCATGATGCCATTTATTGACGGATATACTTTGTGCGAAGAAATTAGAAAGTATCATGATATACCTGTTATTTTATTAACTGCTAAAGATCAATTGGTGGATAAAGAAAAAGGATTTATTTCAGGAACAGATGATTATATTGTAAAGCCATTCGAACCAGCGGAAGTTATTTTCCGTATGAAAGCTTTACTTCGTCGTTATCAAATGCTGAGTGCGGACGTTATCACGCTTCACGGAACAACGATTGATAGAAAAAGCTTTGAGGTAAAATGTAATGACCAAACGATTTTACTTCCTTTAAAGGAATTTGAATTGTTATCACAACTTGCAGGGTATCCTGGAAGAACGTTTTCAAGAGAAGAGTTGATTGAACTTGTTTGGGGGATGGACTTTGAAGGAGATGAACGGACAGTCGATGTTCATATTAAACGTCTTCGAGATCGTTTTTCAAAACGAACAGATGATTTTCAAATTAAAACGGTACGTGGACTTGGTTATAAGTTGGAGCTGAAATAAGATGAAGTCACTTTATTCTAGATTTGCATTGATTACGATTGGGATTATGCTTCTTAGTAGCATCATTGGTTTTTTATTAACCAATGTTTATTATCAAGTGAAATTAAAACCGTACAATAGTGAAAAGATTTTACGTTACGCTGAGGAAGTAAAACATTTATATGAAAAACAGACTGAGGAAAATAAGGATGAGTATTTACATGCTATTGCGAAATTAGGTTATGAGATTTATGTAGTAGATGATCAAAAACAGGGGAAACGAATTGGAAATGCTTTTCGGACTATAAAGATTAGTGATGCTACCATTGATAAAGTCTTACAAGGGAAAACATACAATGGTGTTTCTACCTATCCAACTCGTCTATTTATAACAGGCTTTTTTGATAATGAATTAATTAATAGCGTAGGGGTTCCGCTGAAACATGGTGATAAGCAATATGCCTTATTTATTCGTCCTGATATTCAGCAACAATTCGGCGAAATGAGGATTTTCTTAGCGGTATTGCTTGGATTTATTGTTGTATTAAGTATCGTTTTTATTGCAATCGCAGCGCGGTATATCGTTCGTCCGATTCGCATATTTACAAAAGCGACGCAAAAAATTGCGAATGGTGAATATGATATTGAATTAGAAGAAGGGCGAAAAGATGAGATTGGAACATTATCTACGAGTTTTAAAAAAATGACAAAAAGTATAAAAGAGTTAGATCAAATGAGACAAGAGTTCGTTTCTAACGTGTCTCATGAATTTCAATCTCCACTTTCCTCGATTCAAGGTTTTTCTAAAACTCTACAGTCAGAAAAGATGACAGAAGATGAAAGAAAACGTTATTTACAAATTATTGAGGGTGAAAGTAAGCGGATGTCTAGTTTATGTAAGCAGTTACTTACGCTTGCTTCTTTAGATAAAGAGGAAAAGGTTCTTCAAATAAAAGAATTTGATGTGCACAAACAAATGAAAGATGTCATTTTTATGTTGGAATGGAAATGGCGTGAAAAAGACATAGCGGTTGAATTTGACGTACCTAGCATAAATGTAAGAGGCGATGAAAATTTACTTCATCAAGTTTGGACAAATATCTTTACAAATAGTATTAAGTTTACAGATAGTGGTGGAACGATTGGATTTGCTGTAGAAGAATTAGAAGCGAGTGTAGTGATTTCAATTTCAGATAGCGGGATTGGTATGGAGCAAGAAGAAGTAGAGCGGATTTTTGATCGGTTTTATAAGGTGGATACAGCGAGGGCTCGTAATGTGGAAGGAAGTGGCTTAGGCTTATCCATTGTGCAAAAAATTGTTGAATTACACCATGGGAAAGTTTCAGTGGAGAGTATAAGAGGGGAAGGTACGACGTTTCGAATTGAATTACCGAAATGATGAGAAGGACTGATTTGAAGAGGAAATCTTTAAATCAGTCTTTTTTTATAGGATAAAATGATAAAAATGTTGAAAGAAAATATGTAAATCATTTGAGATAGATTGTTGGAAGTAGCCATTTGGAAATGGGTACGTCATTTTCGGTTCTGGTACAAATATATGAAGAAGAACGCGGATAATAGTAGATTCCTAGTGAAATCGTATTTTATGCTATAAGTCCAAACACTTGGTGGATGAACTCTTTTGGATTTTGGATAGACTGATTCCTTAAATCAATCTGTCCCTTTTTTATACCGATTATGAAAAATGAAAGTGTAAAGTTGTTATTACAACATATTTTCCACTTTCAACTTAGTTGTCATTAGAATGTTTTTCTACAAAATCAAGGATCCTGGCATTAACTTCGTTAGAGAACTCACCATTGATTGCGTGAGATGCATTTTTCCAGTTAACTATATCGATATCTTTAACATATTTTTTCCCAGTTTCAACTGCTTTTACTGAATTGTGCATTGTACTTTTTTCAGCCATTAATGCAAGCACCGGAACATTGATATTTTTTAAGTCTTCTTTACTAAATAGATCAGGCGCTGGCGTTTTAAGTTTATAGTTACGCATACCCGACTCGATTAATTTAGCAATAGGCTCATCGTCATTTGTTTCTGCTCCTCCAGATACATAGCTTAACATCTTTTCTCTTATAAACTTAGGTACAATAGGGACGGAAGCTGGAATAGATGCTAGAATCATCTTTATGGGCATTTGCGCAAATACAAAGACTGGGTCCAATAAACTAGCCGTAGCAATATGCTCTGGATTATATCTGGCCAAATTCATTGTTGTCCAACCGCCAATGGAGACACCCACGATATGCACTTTTTCTAAACCTAATCCTTCAATTACTTCATTTAACCATTCTGCTTGTTGTTTTTGGTTTTCAATCACCTTCGTTTGCACACTCATTCCAGGTTCACCGAGTAAATCTATCGTGTAAACAGGCCTTTTCTCCCTTAGCCCTTCTAAATTGGGTACCCACATTGGAGTAGATGCACTACGTCCAGGGAGTAAGAGTATTGGTTCCTTATGTTTGTTTTCCTCTTTAGTAAAGTAATAAGCACGAATTGTGCCATATTTAGTTTTTATATCTTTCGTATCGTTAGGCTTTGGAAGAAGTGCCATTGATTCATCGTAGGCAATTTGAAAGTCTTCCTTTCCTTTTTCAGATGTAAAGTGACCAATCTTATTATCATCTCTCTTCATTTTAGTTCCTCCTTTCTACAAATATATTGATGAACTTTATCAATATATTCATGGCAATAATCCATTAAAAATTTATCTTCTTTAAGCCAAAACTCTCTTTTAGAAAAAAGAAAAATCTCACGTAAAATTAAACTTATACAAGCTTAGCTTGTTGGGTGTGGGGTGATACCCCTATTACGTAATGATTATTACAATTATGATAGTTGATTAACCACACTTTCTAAAAATTGGTCTACTTTTTCTTTTGATGTATCCGGCGTATGATAACCAATCGTAAATGTAAGTCTTCCATTATAAGAGCTTGCCCCCATTGTAAAGAATGGTGCATACATAATAGGTGATGTTATATACCCGTCCTCAGCTTGAACTTCACCAAACTTAATAGGTTCATCTGCTATCACCCCGAAATTTGTAAGTAACGGCAATGCCATCCCCATCTGTAAAGCCTGTTCGTATTGCTGCTTATACATTTCTTTCACCGCAGATAGCTTTATACCTGCCAGTAGCTCCATTCCTGCTGCTGAAGAAAGACCTGGATTTTGAGATTTTATTTTATCCATTGATTGTTTGACTCGAGCTAGAGTCTGATTAAATGATTCATCATCTTCCATTTTAATCACTGGCATTTCCATACCGGATAAGTTGCAAATAGCACCAGTTGTATGATTAGGAAGATATCGGCGTAAATCAATTGTTAAACCGATCATTTTTTCTGCGGTGCGAGGTTCTGCATACACAGTGAAACGTGATAAAGCTCGGAAGTATGCAGTCATGATTGTATCATTCAAGGTAGCCTGTTGTGCTTTTGTCCATTGGATTAGACGTAGAGTTTGCTCATGGCTCAACCGCCGTACCGCCATTTTTGGGTATATATTTTTGTTCGGTTGAGATGGAAAAGACCATAACGATGCCTGTTGTTCTTGGTTAGGACGATAGGCACTTTTTACGTCTGGTATTCCAGCATATTTGAAAACAGGTGATTGATCACGAAAACTCTCATTCCCCTCACCAAATTCCTTTATAATTTGATCCTTAGATTTTCCCAGGTAAAGTTGAGTATAAATTGCTCCCAACAAATTAATATATTCCTTGACTCCTGCACCATCTGAACATAGATGAGATAATTTCACCACTAACATATTTGTTGTAGTGCCTCGTAATAATTTTGTTTGAACCATAGGCCCCTGAATACGATCTCCAGATTCCTTAATAAAATCTATTGCCATCATTTCAAGTTCTTGATCATTTCCTTCTGCAAAAAGACAAATAGGTGAGTTAGTACCAGATGAATGTTCCTCCCAGTAAGGAATATCACTTTCTACAAAACGGCTGTTCAAAACCGGCTGCAATTGTAACGTTATCCTTACTGATTGTTCAAGTATGTTCTTTGATATACCTACAGGAAAATAAAGAACTGCATTAATTTGTTGATTTGCCGAATAAAGACCTAATATATAATTCATTCGATCTTGAGGTGTTACTGGATACTTTCTTTGTTCCATAATTTTCTCCCCTTTTTAAGACTATTTTTGGTTATAACCCCGTTCTCCATATGGTTGTAACTTTTCTTCAAGAGCTAATAATTCTTCTTTTCTATTTTTCTAGTATGTCAATCATGAAAGCATCTTTTCCGTACTGGTTCCATTCTTTTTGCAGCTCTTTGTTGGTGGTATACCCATTTCTTTATTGTTATTAACATTTCCTATCTCTTATGAATATAAATAAACATAAATTTATTTCGTTTACGCATATATAAACATTTTATAATAACGTTTGGATATTGTCAAAAAACCAAACGAATGGTTCTGTTGCAAAGTTTGAAAAAAGCATAAACAGGTTGGTAAATGAGGAGCAATGTTTAAGAAGTAGCTAGTAATTGTTGAAGTTCATTGTACGTTGAAAAGGCGGAGTCTCTTTGAAGACTTCGCCTTTGTTTATATAGAGACTGAATAAAGTATCTTTTGATATTGAATCAGGTGAATTTATTGGTATTATGGGTGCTTCAGGATCTGGAAAGACAACTTTATTAAATATACTATCAACTATTGATACACCGACAGATGGAGATGTTTTGATAAATGGTGTCAATATTAAAACACTTAATGATAACAAAACTGCGGATTTTAGGAAGGATCATTTAGGCTTTATTTTTCAAGAGTATTTTTTACTTGATAGTTTAACGGTGCAGGAAAATATTGCTGTGCCACTTACTCTGTTAAACAAATCTCCAAACGAAATCGAATCGACTATAGAAAGTTTAGCAAAGCGTTTTGGCATATTCGAACAATTATCAAAGTACCCTAGTCAACTTTCTGGAGGACAAAAGCAGAGGGTTGCGGCAGTAAGAGCCATTTATTATTTGCAGATGAACCAACCGGCGCGTTAGATTCAAACTCTGCAACAGAGCTGCTTCAAAAGTTAAGAGAGGCTAATGAGGATCTTCATACAACAATTTTGATGGTAACCCATGACGCTTATGCAGCAAGTTTTTCAAGTAGAATCTTAATATTCAAGGATGGGAATATTTTGAAAGAATTAAAAAGAAACGAAAAGGGTAGAAAAGAATTTTTTGAAGAGATATTAAAGGAAATCTCAAAAATTGATGAAAATCGATATAACTAAGAGTGTGAAAGGAAGGCATGACTGTGGGATTATTAACAATAGCAACAAAGAATCTGAAGAATAACTTTTCCTTCTATTCGTTCTATTTCGTTTCAGTGGCTTTATTAATAAAAATATTATGCCAGATAAGTTGTTGGAAATTTTAATTAAAATTAACGAAGGTATTTGTTATTTTCCAATGTCTATGGACTATGTTGAAGAATTAACCGATAGTGAGAAACAAATTTTACAGTTACTATGTGGTGGATATAAGCGTAAAGAAATTGCTACTATGTTATATGCTAGTGAACGCACAATATCAAACCACATTCAACATATATTTGATAAATTGGATGTTTCATCCTCATTAGAAGCTGTAACAAAAGGAATACAATTAGGATATATTCAACCTCATTATAGAAATCGTTAATGAAACTATGGGCTTGAATCCAATACATTTCATTCAATGGTAATTTTTTGATTGTAATCTTTTGTTCATATTCCGTTCATATTTCTTTTTTAAGATGAGTACATAGAAAGAAATAGGAAGGAGCGAGCGAAATGTTTCTAGCTCTGCGTGAATTAAAACAATCAAAATTAAGATATGGATTAATCGGGCTCATCATGATTTTATTATCATTTTTAGTTCTTGTGATTTCTGGATTAGCAAATGGTTTATCGTATGATAATGCATCATCAATTCAAAATATGGATGCAACAAAATTTGTATTAGCAGATGATGCAGAAAATAAATTACTCCGTTCACAAATAAAGAAAGAAGATGTGGATGATGTAGTAGGGCAAGTAGATGCAAAAGATGCTGTGCCATTTCATGTGAAGGTTTCTACGTATGAAAAGAAGGATAGTTCAAAAAAGGTTGATATTGCAATTTTTGCAAGTGAACGTGACACGTTCTTGGAACCAAAGATTGTGAAAGGGAATGCATTAGGAACAGCACAAGATGAAATGGTTGCTGACGAATCGATTAAAGAAAAAGGCATAGATATTGGCGATACAATTATTGATCCAGTTTCGAAAAAGGAATTCAAAATCGTTGGCTTTACGAAAGATCAAATGTTTAGTCACACACCTATTGTTTATGTGAATCAAGATGTATGGGGACAAATTGCGCAGCCAAATCAAAAGGATTATAGCGCAATTGCACTTCGTACTGATAAAGAAGTGAAAAATGCACATGTGATAGAGAAAAAAGAAGTTCTTCAAAGTATTCCAGGGTATAAAGAAGAACAAGGAACATTAACAATGATTATTGCGTTCTTGCTTGTGATTGCTGCTTTATTAATCGGTGTGTTCTTCTATGTCATTACATTACAAAAAACGCAGCAATTAGGTGTATTAAAAGCAATTGGAACGAAAAATTCGTATTTAGCAAATACTTTAGTTGTGCAAGCATTATTCTTATCTGTTGTCGCAATGGTGATAAGCATTGTATTAGTAGAAGGATTGCAAAAGATTTTGCCAGAAAGCATGCCATTTTTATTAACAACGACAATGATTGGCCAATATGCAGGAATCTTTATTGTCATTAGTATTCTAGGAACACTTATTTCCCTATATCAAGTGTTAAAAGTTGATGCACTAGAAGCAATTGGAGGTGGCATGTAATGACTTCATTATTAAAATTAGAGGAAGTAAGTAAAGTGTACGGAGAAGGAAATACAGAAGTAACTGCTCTACATCCAATTTCACTTGATGTGAAGGCGGGAGAGTTTATCGGTATTGTTGGTCCCTCTGGATCAGGGAAAAGTACTTTGTTATCAATTGCTGGTGCGTTATTATCACCATCAAAAGGAAACATTTACATTCGTGAACAAAATATTACGCGTTTATCAGAAAAGGAAATGACAGATATTCGTTTAAGAAAAATCGGGTTCATTTTTCAGTTTGCAAATCTTGTTCCCTATTTAAATGTAAAAGAACAATTACTCTACATTGCAAAATTAAAGAAAGAAGACCGAAAAGAATCCGAAAAGCGTGTGGATCATTTGTTAGCTGCATTTGGATTATCTCAAAGAAAAAATCATTATCCAAATCAATTATCTGGCGGAGAAAAACAAAGGGTTGCAATTGCTCGTGCTTTCATGAATAATCCGGATTTAATATTAGCGGATGAACCAACAGCAAGCCTTGATTCAAAACGTGGGCGCGAAGTTGTCGAAATGATGAAACGAGAAGTAAAAGAAAGTCAAAAAGCAGCAATTATGATTACGCATGATGAAAGAATGCTTGATGTATGTGATCGTATCTTAACATTACGTGACGGAAAGTTAGTATAGGTAGTATAAGAAAAAGCGCAGGGTGGATTCCTGTGCTTTTTTGTACATGATAATTCGTTTAGACTGGTTTTGGAATTAAATGTTATAATAGTCTTATTATTCCGTTATTTATAAGGGAGGAGGATAAAATATGGAGAAAAAAATCATACATATGGAAGGGCTTATTGTCTTAATAGCGACCATTTATATATATGCATTAAATGAGTTTAGCTGGTTAATATTCTTCTTGTTGCTTTTAGTACCTGATGTTTCAATGCTAGCATATCTTATTAATAATCGTATTGGTGCGCAGATTTATAACCTGTTTCATACTTACATAGTATCAATATTACTGATTTTGATCGGTTTATTTCTAAAATCAGATGTGACTCTTATGATCGGCTTAATTTGGACAGCTCATATTGGAATGGATCGTCTGTTCGGATATGGTCTTAAATATCAAACGGATTTTAAGGATACGCATATTCAGAAGTTATAAAATACAGTAGGAATAAACGTTTATCATACATATGAATCTTTTTATGTACCAAGCTATATTCATTTTAAAATCTAATCGCGACAAAGAGGGATAGGTATATGAATAATGATATGAAACGATACTTAATATGCACGTTCATATTTACATGGATACTCTGGGGACTATTAATTAGCTTGATAAAATGGGATATTACCACATTCGGTACTCCATTAGCAATGATATTGTTTGTTTTCGGAGGTATCATGCCAGCAATTATTGCAATTAGTTTAAAGAAAAAATATGGATCAAAAGAGGAGTTTAGAGTTTTTATCAAAAACATTGTTAACGCTAAACATCATTTTGCATGGTATATTCTGCTCATTGTTCTAGCTTTTATTAGCTGTTATCTGCCAACGCTATTTGGTGGGGCAACGATGCAAAAGCCATTATACGTTGCATTATTTAATTTTCCAATGATGATTATTGGTGGTGGAGTTGAGGAAATCGGATGGAGGGGATTCTTGCAACCTGCACTTCAAAAAAGGTTTTCTTCATTTTTAAGCACCATGATTGTGAGCATAATATGGGCTGTTTGGCACCTGCCGTTATGGTTCATTCCAGGCACTAACCAGTCTCAAATAAATTTTATATACTTTATAATCACGATAATTGCCGTATCCTTCATATATACTACAATTTATAATGCAACTAAAAGTATTTTTATGTGTCTAGTTTTCCATGCACTTATGAATTCTTTTTGGAGCGTATACGTGCCAAATGATAAGATTTTACCAGCCTGTTCAACTCTTATCTTTGGGATTTGTGTCTTTATAGTGTATAAATTAGTGATAAAAAGAAAAAGTACCTTATTAACAGGTTAACAAAGATAAAGCAAGGAAACCTATTTCGAGTTTCCCTTCATCAAACCTTAAGTCCCCTATTAAGGGATATAACTTACCGACATGTTATATCGTGGATTTTAAATGCTGCTCTCTGGGCACAATTTTATTTTGCGAACGCTGTCTGCAGCGTGATAAAGCGATCTGTTCATGATGGGAAAATGACGCAAATGGAACTCGATGTAATAGCTGATGATAAAAAGAATATTCTTGTCGGTGCAACAGAGTACATGGAATATTCTATAGAAGGAACAAACGAATGGCATACATATAATGCGGGGAATCCTCCAAAATTTGAAGGGGATCAAACGGTATATGTGCGCCATAAAGGAGAAATGAATTTACATCCAGGTTTAACACGGATTGTTCATTTTTCAGCTAATAAATAGTTTAGAAAAGTAGTATGAAAGTAATAATGTATATCTTCTATATAAAAAGGGCTTTTATGTTATGATAAAGCTCTTTTTTGTGCGTTTATAAAAAAGTGAGTGAAATGTTAGGGGAAATCATGTTTTTTAAATCATTAGAGTCGCTTTACTACGATGAATCAAGTATACTGAGAAATGTTTCCTGAAAATAATTCAGGCTAAAAATCCATTAGGGTTGTTTGGCTACTGAAGACTTTTCTAATAAAAGTGTAAGAGTTATGATTAGTGAACAGATAATGTTTGATGGATATTTGAATTACTATTTTAATTTTAGATAAAGAGTAAATAAGGAGCGTTAGTATGAATTTAGCGAAATTTCCCAGAAAAAAATATACAGAATCATATACGCCAATTGAAAAATTAAATCACTTTTCTGAAGTCCTAGGAGGACCTTCTATTTATTTTAAACGAGATGATTTACTTGGTTTAACAGCTGGTGGCAATAAAACAAGAAAATTAGAATTCCTTGTGGCGGATGCACAGGCGAAAGGTGCAGATACGTTAATTACTGCTGGCGGTATTCAGTCCAATCATTGCCGATTAACATTAGCGGCTGCGGTAAAAGAGAAAATGAAATGCATTCTTGTATTAGAAGAAGGACTTGTACCAGAAGAAAAACCAGACTTTAATGGGAATTACTTCTTATATCATTTATTAGGTGCTGAAAATGTAATCGTTGTGCCAAACGGAACTGACCTTATGGATGAGATGCAAAAAGTGGCCAAAGAAGTAACTGAAAAAGGGCATACACCATACGTAATTCCAGTTGGAGGATCCAATCCTACCGGTGCAATGGGATACATTGCATGTGCAGAGGAAATTATGGCTCAATCGTTTGAGCAAGGGATAGATTTCAATGCGGTTGTTTGTGTAAGTGGCAGCGGGGGCATGCATGCTGGTTTGATCACTGGATTTTATGGAAGACAAACAGGGATCCCGGTAATTGGAATGAATGTGAGCCGCGGAAAAGCTGAACAAGAAGAAAAAGTATGTAAGCTTGTGCAAGAAACTTCAGCGCATGTTGGGATTCTAAACAGTATTCCGCGTGAGGCTGTGACATGTTTTGATGAATACGTTGGACCAGGATACGCTTTACCAACACCTGAAATGGTAGAAGCTGTTCAGCTATTAGCAAAAACAGAAGGGGTTTTACTGGATCCAGTATATACAGGGAAAGCAGTAGCTGGACTGATCGACCTAATTCGAAAAGGTACATTTAAGAAAGAAGATAACATTCTATTTGTACATTCAGGTGGTTCTCCGGCGTTATATGCGAATACATCGCTATTTTCCTAATATGTAAGAAAAGCAGCACCAAAATAAGTGGTGCTGCTTTTTTATGTAAGCTTTGCTTGTCTGTCTTAATTAGCTATAAAGAACAAATTGCTCATCTAACCAGTTTACTACTTTTTCAATCATTGGAATACTTATAGAATGATTGATATTTTGGTATAGCATAAATGTAATGTTAGCTGTTGTATCTTGATGGTGTGATTGTACTTTTTCATAAAATGTTTGTTGTCCAAGAGGCGAGATAACAGCATCACTTGCCCCGTGTAATAATAGTATAGGTCGATTATGAATGCGTTCGATAGATTGAATAGGATCCATTTTTCTAATCATATGAATTTCATTGGCGATATTTGAGCCTTGCTTTTGAAAAATCTCTTCAGAAGTTATCCAAGCTCCTGAACCATTTATATTAATAAGTGCATCAATTTTTGAATCTTTGATAAAAGCTCCTGAGGATATGAATCCACCCATTGAACTTCCGAGAACTACAATTTTATGACCTAAGCAGTATTCACTCTCATAGATACTAGTAAATAAATCATTTATATCATGTTTAACAGTATGCAAAATGGTTTTCCAGAAATATTGTTCCATTATCGGTTTAGAAAAATGATTTTCTAAAGCTGTCCGTGAATCGTGATAAATAATTTCTGGAATAATTACGGTATATCCAAAGTTAGTTAAGATGATACCTAAAAAGATTTGACTAGATCCCCATCCATGATAGAAAACGATTGTTATTTTTTATTCTGTTGTGTGGGCTGTAATAAGAGACCGTGTATGTTTCCTAGTTGAATGTCTGTTTGATTCAATGTATCGGTTCACCTCCATAAATAAATAAGTGAGGGAATGAATGCCCTTACTGATAAAAGCTTTACCTTATCACTCCGTCTCAAAAAACTCAATCCATTCTCCATCACGGCCAGAGAAGAAAATGTAACGTGTTCCATCAGGTAATGTTTCAATCTCCTCTGTTAATAAAAAAGTTACTCCTAACTTCTTCAGTCTTTCAATTTCATCTTCTAGAGAGTCTACTTTAAAGCAAATATGATGCACTTTTCCTTCTGCTGGAAGAGAAGGATTATAGCCTTCAATCAATTCAAGAATTGTTTCTTGTGATTCTTCTACACCTAAAAAAGCAAGCTTTAAGTTTGGGTCTGGATGTCCCATACGTTTGATAAGCTTTAGTCCAATTACTTCTTCATAAAAGGAAAGGGACGTTTCTAAGTTTGCAACCATGATTCCGACATGTTCGATTCTTCTTACTGGCATGTTGCTTCCTTCATCCCATAAATTGCATATGTATCATAATATTGAAAATTAAGAAAATAAGCAAGATAAAAACCTTACAAATTTTATCGTGTTATATGATATAGTGAGAAAGTATGTTTGGAGAGAAGGAAGGAGACATTAGTATGAATACAACTTCGCAAGCTCCTTCATTAACGGAAACGATGAAAGAGTGGCATCAGGCGTTAGCATATGAAATTAAACATTGGAAAACGATAGGCGGCAGTAAATTATCGATTATAAATGGCCATTTTTTATATACAGATTATGAGAGTACGGTGTATGTATTTCAGCTTATTTCGGAAGTAAGCTTACCTGATGGTACACCCATTCGGATTGAATTTGATGGTGAGGAAGCAACAGGAGAAGTGCTATCTGTACATGGATTAGAAATCGAACTGAAATTAAATGATTATATACAAGGCGAAATAAGAGAAGCGATTTTATATAGTGAACCATGGCAGTTATTAGAGCAATTGCAAGAGCGATTGAAAGAAATACGAAAAGATAAACAAAAACGTCAACGCGTAAAGCGTCTTTTAGATGGAAAAAGTACGCCAAAGCATATAGAAAAGATGAAAAATCCGAAGAATGAACTGGCATATCGTTCTTTTTATAATCCGACAACATATGTTTGGGGCCCACCGGGAACAGGAAAATCTTATAATTTATCACGTATTATTTCAGCGCACTATCAAAAAGGAAAATCAGTACTTGTACTTGCTCATAGTAATGCAGCGGTTGATGTATTAATGAGTGAGGTTACAAAGCAAATAGAAAAAAAAGAAAAATGGACACCAGGGGAAATCGTCCGGTATGGATTTAGTCAACATGAACATATACGTAATCATGAAACGTTGCTTGCTTCTAGATTAGTGGAAACAGCGAATGGCTCATGGGGAGAAGAAAAGCTTTATTTAGAAGAAATGCGTCAAGATCTTCGTCAAAAAATCTTATCTTATAAGGCAACTGCTTCTGATAAAAAGCGTATGCAAGAAATTGAAGGAGATCTTAGAAAACAAAGAGCGAAAATTAAAGAAGTAGAAAGAGAATATATTGAAAATGCAAAGGTAATAGGTGCGACACTATCTAAGTGTGCAATTGATTCTCTTATTTATGAACGAACATTTGACTTAGTTGTTGTAGATGAAGTGAGTATGGCATATGTGCCACAAATCGCATTAGCTGCTTCTCTTGGTAAGCGAATTGTCGTTTGTGGTGATTTTTTACAGTTGCCACCAATTGCGATGGCAAATCATGAGCTTGTTAGAAAGTGGTTAGGAGAAGATATGTTTTATCATGCAGGGATTGTCCAATCCGTAAACAAGTGCGAGACACATCCGAATCTATTTATGCTGCAAGAACAAAGACGTATGCATGCGGATATATCTAAATTTACAAACTCATTTATTTATAAGAATAGAGTGTTCGACCATCCTTCTGTTTCGGCAAGACAAGAATTAGCGAAATTACAGCCGTTTGCAAACGAAGCGACAGCTCTGTTTGATACAAGTTTAATGGGAGCTTACTCTTTAAAAGATGCCGCTTCTGGTTCTCGTTTTAATATTATGTCCGGTTTCGTTGCAATGCAGATGATTTTAATTGGATTATTAGATGGCGTTCAATCGATTGGAGTTGTAACGCCATATCGCGCGCAGTCCCGTTTCTTATCAACATGTATAAGAGAAATATTGCAAAAAACAAAGTATCGAAATACACCTATTCTAGCAGCGACGGTTCATAAATTTCAAGGATCTGAACGCGATATGATGATTTTTGATACAGTAGATAGTTATCCGCAGGAACGTCCTGGCGTGTTATTCTTTGATCATAAGAATCATCGTCTTGTAAATGTTGCGGTAACGAGAGCAAGAGGAAAGCTCATTCAGTTATCGGACTGTCAATATATGCGGAAAAATCTTTCTAGAAAACAAGCGTTATCTCACTTAACTTCTCACATAGAAAGACACGGAAATGTATATGATCGTACAACATCACGTCCATTGTTAGAACGAAAAATTACAAAACGCTTGAGATGGTTTATGCAAATGAATTTGGAAGAGACGAAAGCATTATTAAAAGACATTCTGTCAGCAAAACAAAAAATTATTATTTCGCTCCCAAGTACAAGACAAGTAGATAAAAGGGTATGGCAGGCGTTAATGCGTACAACAGCGCAGGTAACAATCTATAGCGATGGACCAATTCCATTAAAAAATGTGAGAGTACAAAGGCAAAATAAATCACTCCCATTTGTATGTATTGATGATGAGATCTTTTGGGTAGGTGCTCCGTTAACATCGCAAATGATGTTTGAAGGAAGTCCAGAATTCCCTTATATATGTGCAAGAATGCAGGCGCCTGAAACGATTGGCGTTTTAAAAGGATTTTTAGATATTCGTTAAAATCAGATCGGAATTCCTTGACATTTACTTGGAATAAAAATAGAATGAAAATAATTTAATATAATTTTATGAAAATAAAAACGATTTTCTTATCACGAGAGGTGGAGGGACTGGCCCTATGAAACCTCGGCAGCGGATTCAATATGAATACTGTGCCAATTCCAGCAAGTGAAAGACTTGAAAGATAAGAAAGAAGGTCATTTTTGAATCTGTATGTTCAAGCCTCTTTCTATCTTTTAGAAAGAGGCTTTTTTATGTGCAAATTTAAAGGAGGAATGGGAAATGGGAACAAAACAAGTAACGTCACACCGAAATAGTATTACTGAAAGTATAGAAAGAAATAGAGAAAAATACTTAAAAACAAGTCATGATATACATGCGAATCCTGAAATTGGTAATCAAGAATTCTTTGCATCTAGAGCGTTAAGTTTACTTTTAGGAAGTGCAGGATTTCAGCTTCAGCACAATATCGCAGGACATGAAACAGGATTTATTGCAGGGAAAAGTTCAGGGAAACAAGGGCCGACAATTGCCTTTTTAGCAGAGTATGACGCTTTGCCTGGATTAGGCCATGCGTGTGGTCATAATTTAATTGGTACAATTAGCGTTGCAGCAGCCATTGCATTATCGGAAACAATTGAAGAAATCGGCGGTGAAATCGTTGTATTCGGAACACCAGCAGAAGAAGGTGGGCCGAATGGAAGTGCAAAAGCAAGTTATGTGAAGGCAGGTTTGTTTAACAATATTGATGCAGCACTTATGATTCACCCTAGTGGAAAAACAGCAACAACAAGTCCGTCACTCGCAGTTGATCCACTTGATTTTCATTTTTATGGAAAGTCGGCACATGCGGCTGCTTCACCTGAAGAAGGAATTAATGCATTAGACGCGGTGATTCAGCTTTACAATGGGATTAACGCACTTCGTCAGCAGCTTCCATCAGATGTGAAAATTCATGGTGTCATTACTGAGGGTGGTAAGGCACCGAATATTATTCCGGATTACGCATCAGCCCGTTTCTTTATTCGCGCAGCAACACGTAAAAGATGTGTTGAAATAACTGAAAAGGTACGAAATATTGCAAAGGGTGCAGCGCTAGCAACAGGAACAACAGTAAAAATCAATCAATTTCAAAATGAAATTGATGAATTATTAGTGACGAAGACATTTAATGAGGTGGTTGCTGAGGAATTAGAAAACCTTGGTGAAGATGTAAATCGTATAGAGAGACTTGGAATCGGTTCAACAGATGCAGGAAATGTGAGTCAAGTCGTACCAACGGTTCATCCTTATATTAAAATTGGGCCGGATAATTTAGTTGCACATACGAATGAATTTAGAGAAGCAGCTCGTTCGGAACTTGGCGATAAAGCATTAGTTACATCCGCAAAAGTATTAGCGTATGTAGCATATCGATTAATTACAGAAGAAGGAACGCTTGATCAAATTAAGGAGGAGTTTAGAGGGGCGCAGCGAAATCAGTAATGTGATTAGTATTGGAGAAATAGTTTTCTAGAATTCTATTTAGATAAAAAAGGTTTGGAGAAATCTCTAAGCCTTTTTTAGTTATAAAAGTTGGAACTTATTATTTAGATAACTATCTCTATTGGTTCCATTGGCTTGAATTAGGGAAGAATTTAGCATTTGATAAACGAGTAGAACAAATGCTTATTTCAGCGTGTCAGAAATCAAATTGTACAACAGTTGAGATGTTGAGAAGTGCATAAAAAAGACCTCAACTAAGAGTCGATTGAGGTCGAAATATCAGTAAACTAAGTTATTTTTTAACCCTTATTAAATTGTATTTGAATAATAGCGTTATTCCTAAGTTCATTAGAAAATGTACAACAAATGGTACTAAAATATTGTTTGTTTCAAAATATATCCAACCAAAAGTCAAACTTGGAACGCTTATATTTATTAGCATTATAGGCTTTTTGAAGTATTGAGTATGAAAACCTAAGAAAAATAAAGTAGTTGTTATAATTGCAATCCATGGGTTCTCTATAAATATGAAAAGCAAATTTTGAATAATTCCTCTAAACAAAAGTTCTTCAAATAACGCTCCTAAAAACATAAAGGCAAAAATACTTAACAGTGAATACTTTTGATAACTCTTGTTTGTATCGTCAATGTATTTCGAGGGAATGTAAAGCGTTAACATTACACCAAACAAAAGTAGAGCAAACGAAGCAATAAATATATTCATTATCATTCGGATTGGTTTATCGAATGATAGGAAATTTTGAATTGTGAGTACATCATAAACCATAAGAATAAAAATGATAGCCACGCAAATGAATGTAAAAGAAGAGAATACTAAAACAGCGTCTTTTGGGTTGAAATCCTTTTTTGTTTTCTTGGTTTTGTCTTTTATATCTTTCATATCTTACCTTCTTTCCTGTGACTTTAGAATAATGAAAATACTTTACTATTTTATCAGAAGATATAATATCTACAAATAATTATTTAAAAAGCAACAATCTTTTAGAAAACAGCCTTTATTTATACCATATGATAATGGAACCTTTGTAAAGGAAAGAAAAGACGTCACCATTCAATTTTATATATTAAGGTAGAGTGTTTCTTTTTTTATTTAAGTAAAAAGCCGAAGTGCTAAAAGGAAGGAAGAAAAATTGTATCAAAATATTCTTGAAGGCTATCAAATTAGAACTGCACATAATGATGAAAGTCCTCTCATTGTTAAAATGCTAAAAGAAGTTGCACAGTGGTTAAAAGAGCAAGAAATTGACCAGTGGCAGTATCTTTTAGAAGGTGGAGATGACGAAGAGATCATTCAAGCGGTAATAAATAAAAACACTTACATCATTTTAAAGGAAAATGAAATGATAGGTACTTTTACAGTTTCTTCTGTACAAAGTGAGTCTTCTTTTTCGTATTATTGGATTTTAAGTGATAGAAAATAAATTTTAAATATTTTGATAGATAGTGCATTTTTAATTATAATACAGCTAGATACATAGAAAAGGGGAATTGTTCATGCAAATAACAAATGAACGAGCAATGTTACGATTAATAGATACAAATGATGTAGAAAAATTATTTTCAATTGTGGAAGGAAATAAAGAAATCTGGACGTATTTAATAGCTAAAATGGATAGCTATCAAGATATGGAGCGATATGTTGAAACGGCAGTAAAACGATATGAAAAGGGAACGGATTTACCATTTGTTGTGATAGATCAAAAAACGAATGAAGTTGTCGGCAGTACACGTTTGTACAATATATCAACAGAAAGCAAGACTGTTGAACTTGGTCAAACGTGGTATCATCCGAGTGTACAGAGAACGAGTATAAATACGGAATGTAAGTATATGTTATTGCAATATGCGTTTGAAGAATTACAAATGCTGCGCGTGCAAATAAAAACAGACTTGCGAAATGAAAAAGCACAACGAGCAATTGAACGGTTAGGTGCAGTAAAAGAAGGGATATTACGAAATGAGAGAAGGTTACCAAGCGGTTATATAAGGGATGCGGTAGTGTATAGCATCATTGCAAGCGAGTGGCCAATCGTGAAAGATCGATTACTGCACAAAATGGACCTGTATAAATAGGAGGCAAACATGACAAATATTGAAACAAAAAGACTAAAGATGATTCCTTTTACATTAGAACTTGTTGAGGCAACGATAAAAGGCAGAGAAGAGCTGCAAGAAATCATACCATATAAAATATCTTTAGAATGGCCAATGCCTGATTATAAAGATATTTTACCATGGGTTGCGGAAGGCTTACGGAAAAATCCAAAGCAAAGTAAGTGGAGTGGACTGATTGTTCATAAGGAAGATAATGTTATTATTGGTGATATGGGTTGTAAAGGTGCGCCCGATCCAACTGGTACAGTAGAGATCGGATATAGTATTGTACCAGAATATCAAGGGAAGGGTTATGCGACTGAAATGGCAAAAGCTTTCGTTGAATGGTTAGAACGGAATGAAGAAGTGCAAACGATTCAAGCAGATTGTTTAACGAGTAATGCCGCTTCAAGTAGAGTGTTAGAAAAAGCCGGTTTTACATGTGTGCTTGAAGAACAACATATGAAATATTGGATTGTAAAGTGAAGTGGAAGAGGTATACGTCCCTAAGAGGGAAAAAATATACCTCTTTTTCTTACAAAATGATTACTTCTTTTATATACTTTTGTTTCATCATTCCCTTCTGTGAAAAAATTCGTTACAATGGAGTTGTATGAGAAATTTTGTACATAAATTAAATTCATAAAATATGCACCACAAAAAATAGTAAATTAAAAATCCTCTATTTGAATGAAAACCCTTTATAGCACGAATCAATTGTTGAGAAAAGTGCCTTCTTTCAAATGAACTCAAATATAATGATTTAAAATAGATTATTTTTTAGAAGTATGGATAATGCACGGGGGCCAGTACAAATGAAACAAAATAAGAAAAGTAAAAAAAGAAGAGTCTTGCAAGTGTTCTTGCTCATGGTTAGTTCTATCATTCTATTTGTAAGTTATGCAGCTTACGATATTTGGAGTTATCGCTTTAAAACGGATGAGGTGGATACAGATGCTGCTATTGTACTAGGAGCAGCTTCTTGGAACGGAAAACCATCTCCTGTATTTCGTGAAAGAATCAATCATGCGATTTCTTTGTATAAGAATGGAAGTATTAAAAAAATTATTTTTACAGGTGGTACTAAATTTGAAGCAGAGCAGGAAGAAGCACGTACTGCGAAAGCGTATGCATTAAAGCATAACGTAAAGGATGAAGATATATTAATTGAAACACAGTCGCGTTTTACAGAAGATAATTTAAAGAATGCGAAACAGGTTGGAATTGATAATGGCTTACATACGTATACGATTGTAAGTGATCCTCTTCATATGAAGCGAGCGATGAGAATAGCGAAGCATATTGGGATAGATGCATATGCATCACCAACGCCAACATCAGCATATAAAACATTAGATACGGAAATTCCATTTTTCTTTAAAGAATTATGTTCTTATATTGGATATGTTGCATCGTTACCTTTGCGTATATTGAAAGGTGATTAAAAAATAAAGAAAAGGATAGACAAAGGTAGAGTGGTTCTACGGAGTCTATCCTTTTTTTATGCAAATATGC
Organism: Bacillus sp. 105MF; assembly: GCF_000374885.1. Taxonomy (NCBI): domain Bacteria; kingdom Bacillati; phylum Bacillota; class Bacilli; order Caryophanales; family Bacillaceae; genus Bacillus; species Bacillus sp. 105MF. The sequence continues at coordinate 99,740 of NZ_KB895582.1, forward strand.
TTTGGATTTTCTATAACTTTACAAATTATAGAAAAAACTTTCAATAAAAACCTTGTATTTTCATCGGAATAGTGACACAATAGAATGCATAATCAAATATAATCTTATCGAGAGAAGTGGAGGGAACGGCCCAATGAAGCTTCAGCAACCTATCTGTAATAAAAAAGGTGCTAATTCCGAGTAGATAAGAAGGAAAAGAGATGACAACCTTCTTAATATGTAAGGTTGTTTTTTAGTAGGAGGAGAAGGGATGAAACGTTTATTTTTTGCACTTGTAAGTATTGTATGTAGTTTATTTATCATTACGGGTTGCACGCAGACATCAGGGGGCGATCAAAAAGAAATTCGTTTAGGTTTTACACCTGGTCCATACAGTGATCAAGTGAAAAAAGCGGTACAACCGTACTTAGAGAAAAAGGGGTACAAAATTAAAATTGTTGAGTTTAATTCACCAAACGAAACAAATCCAGCATTAACGAATAAGGATATTGATGCAAATATATTTCAAAGTACTGCTTTTATGAAGTCTTACGCAAAAGAAAATAATGCGGAAATTTCAAGTATTATTCAAGTTCCATCAGCACCTCAAGGTGTATACTCTGAAAAACATAAATCATTAGATGATTTGAAAGATGGAATGAAGATTGGGGTACCAAATGATCCAGTTAATTTAGAACGGGCATTACGTATTTTAGAAGGGATTGGCTGGGTGAAATTAAAAGAAAATGAAAATATTTTAACAATTTCCGAAAAAGATATAACGTTTAAAAAGAAAGATTTCAAATTAGTACCACTTGAATCACCACAAATCCCAAGGGCAATGAAAGATTTAGATTACGGCATTATTAACGGAAATCTTGTCATTTCATCTGGACATAAGTTAAAAGAGGCACTGGAATTAGAAAAAACACCTTCACAACATAGAATTATTGTTACGGTTCGTGATGAAGATAAAGAAAAACAATTTGCGAAAGATTTAATTGAAGCATACCATTCACCAGAGTTCAAAAAGATGATTCAGTCTGAAGAACAATTTGAAGGGTTTGTGCTTCCTGACTACTTAAAGTAAAGGAGATCTTGACATGACATTATCATTTATAGAAACAGAAGAACAAGTTCTCGTATTGGAGAAGATAACAGAATTCATTCCGCAATTTGCAGGAAGGGAACATCAACTGAGCGAACTAGGCTCTTTTCCTTTTGAAAATATTAAAGACTTACAAAGTATTGGTTATACAAAGTTAACTCTTCCGAAGGATTTTGGTGGGAAGGCAATTTCATTATATGATTTTGTTTTATTTCAAGAGAAGATTGCAGAGGGAGATGGAGCAACAGCTTTGTCTATTGGATGGCATCTTGGAATTGTGAAGGAACTTGCGGAAAATCGCTCATGGAAACCTGAGATGTTTTCTTGGTTTTGTGAAGAAGTAAAAAAAGGCGCCCTTTTTAACAGGGCGGCAACTGAACCGAAGACAGGGAGTCCTACTCGGGGAGGAAAACCAGAAACATTAGCTGTACAAAAAGGCGATAAGTGGATTATAAACGGAAGAAAAACGTTCACAACGATGGCGCCAGTACTTGATTATTTCATCATATCTGCAAGCATTGAAGGGCGAGATGAGATAGGAGAATTTGTGATTCCAAGACACGAAAAGGGTGTGTTGATTGAAGAGACATGGGATAGTGTTGCGATGCGTGGAACGGCTAGCCATGATCTTGTATTACAGAATGTTGAAATCCCGCATAAATTTTTTACAGATGTAAAAGGTTCACAGGCGAAACCGAAAGGAATTGGATGGTTACTTCATATACCAGCATGTTATTTAGGGATTGCGCAGGCTGCAAGAAATTATGCGATTGATTTTGCGAAAGCATATCAACCGAATAGTTTAAATCACCCAATTAGTTTGCTTCCAAACGTTAGAAGATTAGTAGGCGAATTAGAGCTGGAACTCTTGCAAGCTCGTACTTTTTTATACCAAGTTGCGAAAAAATATGATGAGGTGGAAAATAAACAATCTTTACAAGCGGAATTAGCAGCAGCGAAATATATTGCGACGAATGCGGCGATATCAATTGTTGATAAGGCAATGAGAATTGTAGGGGCAAAAAGCTTATCTGAAAAGAATCCACTGCACCGCTATTATTTAAATGTTCGCGCTGGTTTACACAATCCACCGATGGATGATATAACACTCTCATTACTAGCAGATGATGCGTTTAAATCAATTGAAAAGGAGTGAGTGAAAATGATAACGTTATGCGATATCAATAAAACGTTTCAGACGAAAGAAGGTTTATTTCACGGTGTAAAATCAGTCTCTTTGCAAATTGAGGAACATGATATATATGGAATTACTGGATTAAGTGGTGCTGGAAAGTCTACATTATTACGTACAATGAATTTATTGGAAAAACCAGATTCAGGTGCAGTTATTGTAAATGGAAAAGATTTAACAAAGTTATCCAAGAAAGATTTACGAACAGCAAGACAGTCAATTGGTATGATTTTCCAGCATTTTCATCTTCTTCATAATAAAAACGTATCGGATAATATTGCTTTACCATTAGAATTGAAATCAGTTTCAAAAGAAGAGAGAGAAAAACGTGTAAGAGAGTGTTTGGAGATTGTTGGCTTAAGTGATAAAGCGCATCATTTTCCTTCTCAACTAAGTGGTGGACAAAAACAGCGTGTTACGATTGCTCGTGCATTAGCAAATGATCCCAAGGTATTGCTTTGTGATGAACCGACATCGGCACTCGATCCGAAAACGACACGATCTATTTTGCAATTTTTACAAAAGATAAATAAAGAGTTAGGAGTTACAATCGTAATTGTAACGCATGAAATGAATGTAATTAAACAAATTTGTAATAAAGTAGCGGTGATGGAAGAAGGAGAAGTTGTTGAATCTTTCCACTTACGTGACCAACATCTAAAACCAACAACAGAAATTGCAAAACTTCTATTAGGTGTAGAACAAGAGAGGGGCATTGCACATGTTCAATAATGTTATCCCACTGCTTCCAGAGATTTGGACATCACTTTTACAAACATTATTAATGGTTGGACTTTCAGTTGGAGCAGCAATTATTTTAGGTGTTCCTTTAGGTGTAATTTTATATTTTACAAGTAAAGGACAAATTTTGGAACAAAATATTGTCCATCGTATTTTAAACGGCATTGTAAATATTATTCGCTCATTTCCATTTATCATTTTACTAGTGGCTCTTGTACCACTTACAAGAACCTTATTAGGAACTACAATTGGTCCAATCGCTGCAACGATTCCTTTATCAGTAGCAGCCATTCCCTATTTTACGAGACTCGTAGAGCAAGCATTACGCGAGGTTCCAAAAGGTGTAATTGAAGCTGCTGAGGCAATGGGAGCGACGCCACTGCAAATTGTGTGGAAAGTATTGCTCGTTGAAGCGCGTTCAGGCCTTGTATTAAGCTTAACAGTTTTAACAGTAAGTTTTATTTCCTACTCAGCCATGGCAGGTGTTGTTGGCGGAGGCGGTGTCGGCGATTTAGCAATTCGTTTTGGATATTATCGTTTTCAAACAGACGTTATGATTGTTACGGTACTTATGCTTGTTATTCTCGTTCAATCTGTTCAATTCATTGGGAATAGGATTGCTGCAAAAATTGATAAACGGTAAGTATGAAAACAGGCTTCGGTATACACCGGAGCCTTTTATAGTGAAAGATGAATTGCTGAGGGTATTCTGCTAAGTTCAAACAATCAGTGTAGTTCATAATGAATCAGAGGTAGATGTGTGGGAAATTAGCCCTATCGATATAGATATGAGAGAATGTAGGAGATCTAAATAGGGAATATATATTTTAAAGGGGGAATAACAGTGGCGGAAATTAAATTTGATATTAAAGAAATTTTTGGAACTTTATCACAGTCACCTAAAGGCTGGAATAAAGAGCTCAATTTAATCAGTTGGAACGGAAAAGAGCCAAAATATGATCTGCGTGATTGGGCACCAGAGCATGACAAAATGGGAAAAGGTGTTACATTGACGGTTGAAGAGTTAAAGGCATTAAAAGATATTTTAAATCGTATGGAGTTATAAAGTAAAACTTTAATCAGTGGGGGGCTATCCCCACTGATTATCAGCCCTCATCAATCGGGCTTTTACGGACAAGTTCATCTCCCATCTAACTTCTTTGCTTTTACTGAATTTTGAGGCGGGAGTGTTACTGTCCGTTAATGCGGGATAAAAACGAAATGATTTGTGCAGAGAAAACCACTTTTGAATCATTATTTCAAAAGTGGCTTTTTGTATATATAGCATTTCATTTTAGAATTATTTTTGTATGGACGTATATGTCGGAAAAGACTATATAATCTTTACCTCTTTATCTTCTTTCTTGTGATGTTCAGGTACATAGATATATTGGGATACGATAAGGAGAACGCTTATAAAAAATATAGGGAACATACTTGATATAAATAGACCATCGATCTTTAAATTAGTGATTAGACAAACGATAATAATGAGTGATGTAAATAGATGAGAAATGTGTTTTCTTAATCGTATTTTATATACCTCTCGCAATATTTCACAGCATACAAATAGGATGAGCATACTTAAAAAAATTACATTTGTATCATAAATAATGAAACAACAGATTAGGCCGAAAAAAGCTAGGTATTCAATGAGTAATGGAATATTACGTAGCATAAGATGTTACCGTACTAAGTAAGGAAGTGGATCAACGGCATTTGTTTTTTCAAAATTCCATTCCCCATTATGTAATTCGAAATGAAGATGTTGCCCAGTTGAATGTCCAGTATTCCCCATCTGCCCCAACACTTGTCCAGTTTGAACGCGATCTCCAGCTTGTACAGATCGGTTTTTCATATGTGCATAAACAGTTGTATATAATTTTCCTTTTATGTAATGAGTGACGAATACGACGTTTCCGTAGCTGCTAGAATAGTAGGATTTGATAACTTTTCCAGCAGCTGCAGCACGAATAGGCTTATCTCCAGTTGCCGTAAAATCGACACCATAATGCATTTGCCCCCATCTGACTTCGAAGTTTGAGCTAACTTGTCCTTGTGTTGGAAATTTAAAAACAGCAGGTATTGAAGGTGATGCAGACTGTTCTTGTTGTTTATTTTGTAATACATATTGCTTTGCAACATATCCATATCCAGAGCCAAAACGAATTTTATACCATGTACCTACTGTGCCTACTACTTGTATTTGTGTCCCATTTTGCAAGGAACCAATAACAGCAGTATTTGTTCCTGCACCATTTCTTACCCTTAGTTTAGGCGTTGCAACATAATAAGAATTATTTTGTATAGTGATTCCTTTAACGAATGGTTGTGAGTTATGTGATACAAATTCTTTTTTTACATATCCTATTTTTCCGTTGTAAGAGATGAGATACCAGTCATTAAGTGTTTCTTGAACGGAGATAAATGTCCCGTTTGGTAATACGTCAAGGATGGATGATTGTATACTTGGTTCTGAACGAAGGTTTAAAGCGCTTGCATTTACGATATGTTGGTTACGCTGTTGATTTAATTTTGTCAACGACAAATTAGATTTTTGTATGTAACCAATTTTGTTTTGAGCGTTTACTTTATACCAGTCACGTGTAGTTTCGAGAATGGTAACAGGTGTATTGTATGAAATACTGCCAAGGGAATCACCATTTGTTGTATTTTCTTGATATAGTTGGACTTTATCAAGTTTTACATATCCGATTTTTACGTTGTTTTTTGGTTGTACAGCAGCTGTTTTCATATCCGCTTCAGTAATTGATGGGAGAAGAGAAGTGACTGCGACAGTTGCTGCTGTCAATGTTGTAACTTTCATATTCATCGTATAATGAGCCCCCTTGTATAATTTGTGGTAAAATTTAGAATTATATTACAAGAATAACAGAAATATAAAGAATATGGAAATAAATGAAAGAGATTTTTGTTTTTCTCAACATAAGATTTATTTGTACGATAATATTTGATGGTTTAAATGAGGCGTGGAAATTATCCGATATTTTCTAGGAAGATTAACTGCTTTATAGAATTCACAGACTTCATGTGATAAACGTAACAATTTTGAGAAAATAATGAATCTGTTAAGGAGTTTCGAAATCTTTCTTTTCAATTCCTTTTTTTATGTTTTATATGAGAAACCTAGGTTTCTTATTTATGCTGCGGTATAATAATGTGGAAAAAGTACGAAAAGAGGTAGTTTCATGCTCGAAGTCATTGCAACTTGTTTAGAAGATGTGAAGCAAATTGAAAAAGCTGGTGGAAATCGAATTGAGTTAATTTCAGCATATACAGAAGGTGGATTAACGCCAAGTTATGCTTTTATAAAAAAAGCGGTGAAAGTAGCAAACATACCTATCCATGTTATGATTCGTCCCCATGCTAAGTCATTTATATATACAACAGAAGAAATCGAAATGATGAAAGAAGATATTTTAATTGCACAAGAACTTGGTGCAGCAGGTGTTGTTTTAGGTGTATTAAATGAGCAGAATCAAGTTGATGAAAAAAAATTAGCTAATTTATTATCTGTTGTAGATGGGATTAATATCACATTTCATCGTGCGATAGATGAAGTGGATGATCTTATTGGTGCAGTTAAAATATTACGTAATTTTGAAAAGATAACTCATATTTTAACTTCTGGTGGTCAAGGGACGATAGAGGAAAATATACCTGTACTTCATGAAATGCAAAGAGTAAGTAAAGGGGATATCCAGCTCATTGTTGGAAGTGGTGTGACAAAAGAAAATATAAAGCGACTATTGAACGAAACAGGAATTTCAGAAGCACATGTTGGTACTGCAGTCCGAGAAGGTAAATCTTGTTTTGCTGAAGTAGATCAAAAATCTGTACAAGATCTAGTGGTATTAACAAAATCATTATAATACTAGAGAAGAGGGAAAAAGATGGAGAAAAGCAAGAAAAAAGAAATCGTTTCATGGGTTAAAACAATAGGGATTACACTAGGAATCGCTTTAATTGTACGTGGTATTTTATTTACTCCTTCACTCGTACAAGGTGAGTCTATGATGCCTACTTTAGAAAATAACGAGCGTGTACTTGTAAATAAAATTGGTTTTAATGTACAAGGATTAAATCGTTTTGATATTATTGTTTTTCATGGAAAAGAAGGATATGATTTAGTGAAGCGAGTAATTGGCTTACCAGGAGATACGATTGAATATAAAAACGACGTATTGTACGTGAATGGAAAAGCGGTTGATGAACCATATTTAGCAGATTATAAGGACGAGGTATCGAAAGGGAATTTAACTCCTGATTTTACATTAGAACAAAAAACTGGGAAAACAAAAGTTCCAGAAGGTCAAGTGTTTGTGTTAGGAGATAATCGTCAAGTTTCAAAAGATAGTCGCATGTTTGGTTTTGTTTCTGAAGATCAAATTGTCGGAAAAGGTGAAGCGGTATTTTGGCCGTTGCAACAAGTGAGAGCATTGCATTAAAGAGAGAGTTTACGTATACGCGTTAAAAAAGCATTGAATTTTACTTTCAATGCTTTTTTTATTTGAGAAAAATATTGTTTAAATAGAAAGAATATTTTATAATTTTAAATTATATATTTGTTTCAAAAAACGGAATTGTTGTTCCGAATTACGGAACTTAGGGGAGCTAAGATGAGTGTAAATAAAACGGCAGTAAAGACGATGGATATTTTAGAACTATTTTATGGACATGAAGAGCTAACGTTAACGGAAATGGTTCATCAGACGGGAATGCCTAAAACATCTGTATACCGTTTAATTGGTTCACTTGAAGAAATGGGCTTTTTACAAAAGACAACAAGGGGAACATATAGGCTTGGATTAGTATTTTTAAGGTTCGGTCAACTCGTTTCGAAGCGATTGTCAGTACGAAATATTGCAAAGCCATATATGAAAAAGCTTAGAGACTCTCTTGGTCAAGCTGTCAATTTAATTATTCAAGATGCGAATGAGGCAATTTATATTGAAAAAATGGATGGAGATCAACCAGTAAGAGTATACACAGAGATAGGACGGCGAGCTCCTTTATATGCCGGAGCATGTCCGCGTATTTTACTTTCGTATTTTTCGGAAGACGATCAAATGCAGTATATAGAAAAAGTGCAATTACAACGATTTGCAGATGGAACGATAGTGGATAAAGAAGAGTTGCAAAGCCTATTATGTAAGGCTAAAAGAGAAGGATATACGATAAGTTATTCGGAACTTGAGAATCATACAGCTGCAATTGCAGCCCCTATTTTTGCAAGTGATGGTAGTGTAATAGCTGGTATTAGTATTTCGGGATTAGAAATAGAGTATAATGAATCGACAATTCCAAACTTTATTACAAAAGTAAAAGAAACAGCGCATCAAATTTCGAAAGAACTTGGCTGGATAGGTGAAAAGGAAGGTATATGATGAAATTTTCAGCACTAGGGGATCAAGCAGTTGTTGTTACGTTTGGAGAAAAAATTGATTTGGATATATATGAAAGTGTGCAAAATTTACATCGACTATTAAAGGGAAATCCATTTCTTGGAATGGTTGAGTGTGTACCTTCTTTTACTTCTTTAACGGTTTACTATGATGTATATAAGTTATGGAGGGAAAATGAAAGAAAGGTAGTACCGTATGAGTTTGTATGTGAATACATGAATCGATTGTTTAGTCATAATCAAAATAAAACACAAAAACAATATGATTGTATTTCAATTCCAGTTTGTTATGGCGGGAAATATGGACCTGATTTAGAAGAAGTTGCGGCGTATCATGGGTTATGTGCAAATGAGGTGATTCGTCTTCATAGTGAAGTGACTTATTTTGTTTATATGTTAGGATTTACACCAGGCTTTCCGTATTTGGGTGGTATGCCCAAAGAGCTAGAAACACCTAGAAAACAAACACCACGTCTACAAATAACACCTGGTTCAGTTGGAATTGGTGGAAGTCAAACTGGAATATATCCATTAGAAACACCAGGCGGCTGGAATATTATTGGCCGAACACCGATTGCGTTGTTTCAGCCAAATGAAGAAAAGCCTACATATGTGCAGAGCGGAATGTATTTACGTTTTATCCCAATAACAGAGGAAGAGTACCTGGTTATGGAGGGAGCTAGGAAATGAATGTTGAGGTTTTACATGCTGGGATGTTTACAACTGTTCAAGATTTAGGAAGGTATCACTATCAACAATATGGTGTGCCTGTTGGCGGTGCTATGGATCAGACAGCATTAAGAATGATAAATATGTTAGTTGGAAATGAAGAGGATGAAGCTGGATTAGAAATTACAATGATGGGACCAAAGCTTCTTATAAAGAAAACGACATTGCTAGCAATTGGTGGTGCGAATATGGAGCCTCTGTTAAACGGAGAACCCATTCCATTGTGGCGACCAGTTTTAGCGAAAGAAGGTAGCATGCTTTGCTTCGGGAAGACGCAGTTTGGGTGTAGGACATATGTGACATTTGCAGGTGGAATTGATGTTGCAAGTAGTATGGGAAGCAAAAGTACATATGTAAAAGCAGCTATAGGTGGACTAGAAGGACGAGCGCTTAAAAAGGGCGACCTTTTTCAAATTGGTACACCATCAAAATTTGCTACTTGTATGATAAAGAAATTGATGGATGAAGACAGAATAGAAACACGTTGGGGTATATGTAATCCTGTTCTACCCAAATATAGTCGCAGCCCAATCATTCGTGTTATTCCAGGTTTTGAATGGGATCAATTTAAGAGTGAGAGTTTAGAGTCGTTTTTTACAAAGGAATATAAAGTTTCCAATTATGCTGACCGTATGGGCTATCGATTTGAAGGTGAAAAATTAAAAAGAATAGAACAATCTGAGATTCTATCAAGTGCAGTTACATTTGGAACAATTCAAGTGCCATCTGGTGGTCATCCAATCATCTTAATGGCAGATAGACAAACGACAGGTGGATATCCGTTAATTGGTAATGTCATATCAGTTGATTTACCTATTCTTGCGCAATTGAAACCAGGTGATTATGTCACGTTTGCAAAGACTTCTATAACAGAAGCGACGGAGCTTTACATCGAGCAAGAACAAAATATGAATCTATTAAAGAAGTTCATCGCTTTACAAGCGTAAAGCAGGAGGAGAGATAGCGTATGGTTACCGTTGACTTAAATTGTGATTTAGGAGAAGGCTTTGGTGCATATAAGATAGGAAACGATGATAAAATTCTTCCGTTTGTTTCATCAGTAAATATTGCATGCGGTTTTCATGCTGGTGATCCAACTGTCATGCGTCAAACTGTTGAAAAAGCGTTGTACCACAATGTGGAAATAGGAGCACATCCAGGGTTTCCGGACTTAATTGGATTTGGTAGAAGAATGATGTATATTTCACCAGAAGAGGTCTATGATTATGCTTTATATCAAATAGGGGCATTAGATGGATTTATAAGAGCGGCAGGAGGAAGAATGCACCATGTAAAACCGCACGGTGCACTTTATAATATGGGAGCCACTGATCAAGAGATTGCGGATGCAATTGCAAAAGCAATTTATCATATAAATCCAGATTTATTTCTGTATGGATTAACGAAAAGTAAATTTATACAAGCAGCTGAAAAATATGAACTGAAACTCGTGCAGGAAGCATTTGCCGATCGTACGTATCAATTAGATGGAACATTAACAAGCCGAACAGAAGAAAATGCACTCATAAAAAATGAAGATATAGCAATTGAACAAGTGTTGCAGATGGTTAAGGAAAGAAATGTAAAAGCAGTTGGTGGAAAGATTATCAATATCGATGCACAAACAATTTGCATACACGGTGATGGTGAGCATGCAGTTCAATTTGCAGAAAGAATATACAGAACATTTAGATTAAATGATATTTCTATTTGTGCACCAAAGTAGAATAAGGAGGAGATACATAGATGTTGAAACTAATTGGAATATTGCTTGTAGCTGTTGGATTTTTATTTCGCCTTAATACGTTATTGGTTGTAATGGTTGCAGGAATTGTTACTGGTATGGTTGCGGGGATGAGTTTTTATGATGTCATAAGTATGTTTGGAAAGTTTTTTATAGAAAACCGATATATGTCTATGCCAATATTATTAACTTTGCCTGTAATTGGAATTTTAGAACGATATGGACTGAAGGAACGTGCAGAAGCATTGATATCAAAATCTAAGGGAGCAACGACTGGTAGAGTATTAATGTCATATTTTACAATTCGTGAGGCTTCGGCAGCGGTAGGACTAAATATTGGGGGACATGCTCAAACAGTAAGGCCTCTTGTTGCACCGATGGCAGAAGGTGCAGCTCATGGACGTTATGGAAAACTACCAGAAAAATTAAAAGAAAAGATTAAAGCGAATGCAGCGGCAGCTGAAAATACGGCATGGTTTTTTGGTGAAGATATTTTTATTGCAACAGGAGCGATTCTATTAATGAAAGGATTCTTTGATTCTGTAGGAATGCATGTTGGTGTGTGGGATATGGCGCTTTGGGGAATTCCTACGGCAATCTCAGCTTTTATTGTAAGTTGGATTCGTTTTAAACAATTCGATAAGTATATTGAAAAAACGATGAAAAAAGAAGAAAGCCAACAAAAGGAGGCGATATAGGATGAATATTATTACACTTGATACAATCTATTATTTATTAGGTATTATTGTTGCCTTTGTCGCGATTCGTGTCGCTTTTGATTGCCAACATCCAAATCGCTTTGGTTCTAGTTTATTTTGGGCATTATTTTCTATTACATTTTTATTTGGAAATATGATTCCATCATTTTATATCGGTTGTATTGTATTAGCAATGGTCATTTTAGCATCATTGAATAAAGTAACGAAGTCCAATGAAAAAGAAGCACCTACTGAAGAACGAGTGAAACATGCAGAAAAACTGAGAAATAAAATTTTTATGCCCGCTATTTTAATTCCTATTTTTACGATTATTGGTACTTTAACTTTAGGAAAGCTAAAGTTTGGAAATGTATTTCTTGTTGATCCTGAGAAAGTCACATTAATTGCATTAGCTCTTGGGGCATTGCTTGCTTTTGTAGCAGCGATGGGAATCACAAAAGCAAAAATAACAGCGCCTGTACAAGAGGGAAGCAGATTATTACAAGCTGTCGGCTGGGCAGTTATTTTACCACAAATGTTAGCTGCGCTTGGCGGTATTTTTGCAAAGTCTGGTGTGGGTCAAGTTGTCTCAGATTTAGTAGGACAAGTATTGCCAACAGAGTATCCATTCGTTGCTGTTATGGCATATTGTTTAGGTATGATGTTGTTTACAGTTGTAATGGGGAATGCCTTTGCCGCATTTGCTGTTATTACAGGAGGAATTGGTTTACCGCTTATCGTTCAAATGCATGGTGGTAATCCAGCGATCATGGCCGCACTTGGAATGTTTGCAGGGTACTGCGGTACATTGATAACACCAATGGCTGCAAATTTTAATATTGTACCAGCGATGCTATTAGAATTAAAAGATAAAAATGCGGTAATTAAAGCCCAAGCACCAATTGCTATTACCATTTTTGTTATTAATATGTTCATCATGTATGGGCTCGTATATCGATTTTAGTAAGGAGTGGGAATGATGAAGACAGTATTGTTAACAGGATTCGAACCTTTTGGTGGAGAGGAGATTAATCCTGCCTGGGAAGTTGTAAAGCAGCTTGATGGACAAAGCTTTGGAGATTACAAGATTGTTAGTAAACAAGTTCCAACTGTGTTTTATAAATCATTACAAGCGTTAAAGTCTTATATGGAAGAAATAGAACCGGAGCTTGTTATATGTATCGGGCAAGCAGGAGGACGTCCAGATATTACAGTGGAACGAGTTGCAATAAATGTAGACGATGCAAGAATCACTGACAATGAAGGAAACCAACCGGTTGATGTATCTATTGTAGAAGGGGGGCCCGTTGCGTATTGGTCTACACTTCCTATAAAAGCTACTGTAAAAAAACTTCGGGAAGAAGGAATACCTGCTTCTGTTTCTCAAACTGCAGGTACATTTGTTTGTAATCATCTCTTTTATGGACTTATGGACATTTTAGCAAAAAGTGAAAACGGGGCTCGTGGTGGTTTTATACATATTCCGTTTTTGCCAGAGCAAGCAAGTAAGCATCCTGGACAACCGAGTATGTCGCTTTCAACTATTACAACTGGAATTGAATTATTGGTACGGGTCGCATTAGAGGTAGAAATGGATATTATAGAATGTGGCGGGACCACACACTAAACAAAAGTACAACACCTGCTATGGACAAATGTTATAATAAAGGAAGGATTATACATAGAGGTGAGAGCAATGCAGCAATATGAAGAAGTTCGTTCTGTTATAGAAAAAGCAAATAAGATAACGGTATTAACAGGTGCTGGTGCAAGTACAGAAAGTGGCATTCCTGATTTTCGCTCAGCCAATGGTTTATATGCAGATGCTAAAGTTGAAATGTACTTATCTAGAGGATATTATAACCGTAATCCAAAAGAATTTTGGAAGCATTACAAAGAAATATTTCAAATTAATACATTCCATCAATACAAACCAAACCGTGGGCATCAATTTTTAGCAAGTATAGAAGAGCAAGGAAAAGATATTGTGGTGTTAACACAAAACATTGATGGTCTGCACCAATTAGGAGGAAGTAAGCATGTGATAGATTTGCATGGTACACTCCAAACGGCTCATTGTCCAAAATGCAAAACGAAATATGATTTGCAATATATGATAGACCATGAGGTACCACGATGTGAAACATGTAATTTTATTTTAAATCCAGATGTCGTTTTATATGGTGATACATTACCACAATATCAAAATGCAATACAGCGTTTATATGAAACGGATGTATTACTTGTTATGGGAACCTCATTAAAAGTGCAGCCGGTTGCATCGTTCCCGCAAATTGCAAAAAGAGAAGTAGGGACAACGACTATTTTAGTGAATGAAGAGTTAACGGGTCAAGAGTATTATTTTGATTATATCTTTCAGCAAAAAATCGGGCAGTTTGTGGATCGATTTTAAATGATGTAGGAAAACCGAGATAAGAGGTATTTATCTCGGTTTTTTGGAGTTTAAATTTTCTTAATTTTCTTTAAAAACACTATAAATTATATTATCTATGTGCTTTAATATTATTAATAGAGGAGATTTTTATATCCGGATGAGAAAGTATGGTTTAATTTTTGTTATTTATAAGATAAAGATACTTTAGACCATAGAAAGAGGAGAGCATAATGAAAAAGAAAGAACAGAAAAAGAAAGAACAGAAAAAGAAACGGAAAAAGAAAACCCATATTCCTTTCCGATTAAATGTGTTGTTTTTCTTTGTATTTCTTATGTTTTCAACTGTTATTGTTCAATTAGGTAAGGTTCAAATTATTGATGGTGAGACTTATAAAAATGAGGTGGAAAAAAAGGGAGATTTAACGGTTAGTACTCCCGTTCCACGTGGGAAAATTTTTGATCGAGAAGGCCACTCGATTGTTGATAATAAACCATTACGGACAATTACATATACAAAAATGAAAGGTGTTAATTCAGAAGAGATTTTAAATACGGCAAGACAACTTGCGAAGATGATTGAAATGCCGCAGGAGGCTATAAATAAGTTAACCGAGGTAGATAAGAAAGATTTTTGGATGCAATTACATAAGAAACGTGCAGCAGAAAAGGTTACAAAGGAGGATGAAAATAAATTAAGAGCAAAAAAAATAGAGGGAAAAGAATTAGATAAAAAGGTGGAAGAAATTAGACGTGAGCGAATTACAGCGGAAGAGTTAAATGAACTTACCCCACAAGATATAGAAGTATTAGCTATTAAAAGTAAAATGAATGCAGGATATAATATGACTCCTAAAATAATAAAAAAAGATGTAAAACCAGAAGAATATGCAGTAATTAGTGAAAATTTAGCAAATCTTCCAGGTGTGGATACGACCGTAGATTGGGAACGTGAGTATCCATATGATAAAATACTTCGTTCAGTACTTGGAAACGTTTCAAGTGCTGATGAAGGACTACCGAAAGAGCAATTAGATTATTATTTAGTTCGTGATTATAACCGCAATGATCGGGTTGGAAAGAGTTATATTGAAAGGCAATACGAAGACGCCCTACATGGTATGAAAGCGCAATCGAAAAATATTACAGATAAAGAAGGGAAAATACTTCGTACTGAACAAATTACGAAAGGGAGAAGTGGCAATAATTTAATGCTAACAATTGATATGGAATTGCAAAAGAAAGTTGAGGAAAGCATTGAAAAAAACTTAATGGCGTTCAAAGCTGTAGAACCAATGTTGGATCGTGCCTTTGTGGTAATGATGAATCCTAAAAATGGACAACTTTTGTCAATTTCAGGAAAAAAACTAGTAAATAAAGATGGAAATATTCAAGTAGAGGATTATGCCCTTGGTACAATGACAAGTTCATATGAATTAGGTTCAACAGTCAAGGGAGCTACGCTACTAACAGGTTATCAAACGGGTGCGATCAAACCATTTACTCATTTTTACGATGCACCGATGACATTTAAAGGGACAACAAAAGCAAAGAAATCATGGAAAGATTTTGGTGATATTGATGATGTCAGAGCTTTACAAGTATCTTCTAACGTATATATGTTTAACACAGCTTTAAAGATTGCGGGGATTGATTACGTACCGAATAGTCCGTTAAATGTGAAACAAGAAGTTTTTAATAAAATGCGTTATCATTTTGGGCAATTTGGTTTAGGCGTTCCAACGGGGATTGATCTACCCAATGAGACTGCGGGACAACGTGGAAGAAAAGATAATACACCAGGATTCTTACTTGATTATTCAATCGGTCAATATGATACGTATACACCGCTTCAGCTTGCGCAATATATTTCGACGATTGCGAATGGTGGTTATCGTATGAAACCACAAATTGTACAAGAAATTAGAGAGCAACCGAATAAAGCTGAGGATATAGGTAAGGTAGTTCAATCAATGGAACCGGTCATCTTAAATCGTGTAGACATGGACATATCCTATATTAATCAAGTGAAAGAAGGATTTAAGAAAGTGTTTCAAGAAGGCGATGGAACCGGTGTAGCACACTTTCAAAATCTACCGTATAAGCCTGCTGGAAAAACAGGAACAGCAGAAACAGTGTATGGTGGTGATAGTAATATAGGTAAGGATGAAAATGGAGATAGAAAAAAGTGTTATAATTTAACCTTAGCTGGTTACGCACCTTATGACTCTGATCCAGAAGTGGCATTTTCTGTTGTTGTACCATGGGTAAACGATGATAAATCAGGGATTAATTCTAAAATTGGAAGAGAAATTTTAGACGCATATTTTGATTTGAAAGTGAAAAGAGTGGGTGGAAATCCAGTGCCTATGGAACAGCCGAATAAACAGCAATAAAAGATTTTTACATTTACATAGAATAACAGGACAGTGAGGCATTTTAGGGGATGAAGGAAAGTCATGGAGCAGATTACTAGAAAAGAGTGGGACAAACTTATTTTGCTTGTATTCGTTATAATTGTTATGATTCAGTCTTTTACATTGTGTAAAGTAGAATTTGTGTATTATCCTTTTTCTAAAGCTAAGATCTTAGAATAACAATTCATCCGAAAAAGAGTCCTAAAAGGTAATGGAGCATACCTGTTAGGACTCTTTTATTATGATATTCTTATCGTTTTAATAAAAAAACGGTGTTGTTTCACATCAAAATACCCTTTTTGTAGGATAAGTTGATGTATTTTGTACAATTCATTTACATATGTTTCAGTTTCAAAATCAGGCACTTGCCAAGGAATTGCTTGTAAATAATAGACGAGAGCACTGATATCATAAAACCTTTGAACGGGAAACTCTTCTTTATATGTTAAAACTTTAAAACCATGTTGCTCGAGTTCACTTAGAGCAGTTTCTAAATTCCAATTTGTAAATTCAGAATTGAGTGGTGCTCCTAGTGCTTCATTGATTTCCGCACAATCTAAGCCACCTACTTGCTGCGTAAGAAAGATGCCATTTGGAGAAAGGATCCTTTTTACTTCGGAAACAGAGTAGGATTCGTGTTGATTTAAAATCAAATCGAATTGTCCATCATCAAATGGTAAAGTCTCATCATTGGTTACTTCTACAACCTTTACACCTAAAGGTTCTAAATTCTTTTTTGCTAATGGGATATTTGGAGAATACCCTTCAGTCGCATAAATAGAAGGAGGGAATGGTCTTAACATGGATAAGAATTCTCCACCACCTGTTCCCATATCAAGCATAGAATTCGTGTTTTGAATAAGGGAAAAAGCCATGCTACCGTAGGACCAAGAAAGTAATTGACTCTTCATACGATCAGTTTCTGTAATAAAGGAAAAATCCCATCCAGTAAAGCTTGCGTTTGCATTTTCTAATAAGGTGAAAAATAATTTATCATTCTTCATGTTAAATCCTCCTGTTTACTATATTCAAAATAGGATGAATATAATAAACAGGAGGAGGACCTCTAATTACAATATACGGTTGTTACGTTTCATGTTCTAGTATTTTCATATGAAATCACTCCTGGCAAAAGTATGTTGTTTTACCTTCTAGATTTATGAGTATAATACCTTCTAAAAGTAAAAAATAAAATAGATGTAGCTGTACAGTGGTAATAAATAAGGTCCCATAAAAGGCCGTTTTCGGTACTTTTTAAGGAAACTAGATTGGATATATATGTTAGGATAGAGAAGAGATTGCGAAGAAATATACTTAAGCCAACACCAATAAAGGAATCCACGTTTTAGACTACCTAATTTGTGGATTCTTTTTATTTTAGCCTAAATATAATTCGAAAAATATTGTATTTTTATGTGTTTCTTACCGAATTATTTTTTTACATTGATGTTGGAACAATAATGGCGTATGACGCATAGTATAAAACATATACCGTATAACATACACCAAGAAAAGAGGTGGATGAATGAATACTTTATTGAATTCATTAACGACAGAGCTTAGGAGAGGAACTTTAACGTTAGCTGTTTTAAGTCAATTACAAAAGCCCCAGTACGGATATTCACTTGTTCAATTGTTGGAACAGTCAGGTATTAACATTGATCAAAGTACTTTATATCCATTGCTACGCCGCTTAGAAAAACAAGAGTTAGTAACAAGTAGTTGGGATACATCTGAGAGTAGACCGCGTAAGTACTATGTTCTAAGCGAATATGGTTTGGAGATTTTTTTACAGTTAAAAAGGGAATGGATGGACAATTCTAAAAAACTCTTAGAAGTGTTAAAAGGGGAGAAAGATGATGAATCTAATTGAGATTTATATACAAGAAGTGACTCGAAGACTGCCTGAAAAAAATCGTGAAGATATTGCTCTCGAGTTAAGATCAACCATTGAGGATATGTTACTTGATGATTACAGTGAAAAAAATATAAAAGGGGTCCTTGAAACATTAGGGAATCCCGCTATATTAGCTAGTAAATACCACGATCAACCAATGCATCTTATTGGTCCTCACTATTTTGAGACATATGTTACGTTATTAAAAATGATTTTACCGATTGCTGCTATTATTTCTCTAATCTCGATCATTCCCGAATATTTTATAGGGTATCATGGCGAAGAAGCAGTAATTAATGTGGGTTTTGATATTATTGGTTTTTGTATAGGGAGAATCGTTGAAGTAGGTATGCACGTCTTTTTCTGGCTGACACTTGTTTTCGCGCTTATTGAACGAGTAAATCATTCGAAAGGAAGTCACCCATTCACAACAAAGTTTACCAAATGGACAGCTGATGATTTAAAAAACACACCTTATATTCCTAAGAAAAAAGTCATCACGAAATTCGAAGTATTTGGAAGTTTATTATGGACTGCTATTTGGGCAACAGTTTATTTTTACGCAAATCATCTTGTAGGTATATATCGAAGTAGTACACACGGACTTGATTTTGCGGCTCCAGCTCTTAATCAGGATGTATTGCTTCAGTATTGGCCAATCGTTCTTGTTGTAATCGGTTTAGAAATAGTATTATCTATTTATAAATTAATTAAGGGACAATGGACAAAAGGAATAGCAATATTTAATACAGCTTTCCAGCTTATTGGAACCATTGTATTCATTGTGATAGTAACGAATCTAAATGTAATGAACCAAGATTTTATTACGTATACAGCTGATTTATTCACTATTACTACTAAACAACTTGAATCGCGGATAGTTGGCGGTGCAATTTTCTTCTTTATGTTATCTGCGGCAATCAGTGTATTTGATGGTATCCGCAAGGCTAAAATTCATTAATCAGAATTCGTCTATTACAATAATGGGGTTTAGTTTAACAAGCCATCCCTTAAAAAAGTCGGATTCTTAGCGTACAGGTGAACTGTACCCCATGCCCATCAACCTAATAGAGCGGGTTGCTCCAAAAACGATAAAAATGAACTTCGTTGCTAAAAAAGACACAAAATTTCGTTTTGGGGGCATTATAAAAGTTTAACCTAATGATTATGTAGCAGGTACCAATTATTAAAGAAAAAATGCAATAGGATTAATCACTACATCAATAAAGATAATTTAAATAAAAACACACCTTTCATTAATGACTAATGAAGGGTGTTTTGAATTAATATTATAGTTCATCTTCTGCCGCTTTTTTACTATTATATTTACTATATCCATACATGCATAGACCAAAAAAACGCTGCCTATACTGTTCCCAGTAAGGTCTCTCATGGTAATTGTTTCTCCAGATAAATGTGTTAATAAAGTATATAAAACAAAGAAAATAAAGCCTGAAAATATCGATTTTCGTATCAATGTTTTATTATTTGCAAAACGTAAGTATATTTTTTGATTCTCATTATTATAACTATATAAAGTGATGTCATTAAAAGAATAATGAAAGCTAAAATACCAAGCATAAAAATCCTAATTTTATCTATGAAATACAAATGTAAAATTGGGATTTATTTTTTTACTAAACCACCCGTTTGTTTAAGTACATTTCTTCACAATCTTGCTGGCAATTATGTTGTCTCATAACAAAAGCCACCAGTATGTCGGCATCCTTGTATTTAGTAACCCCTGTATTTTTCTATTCTACACAGTATGGTGAATCCAATAGAATTAAAGAACAGCTAAACCTTGCGATCCAAAGTAAGGAAAGTTAGTCCAGCCAGCAACCTGCAATCTTACTAGACTACCATCATCTTGGATATTAAATACTGACACTGTACCCTGATTTCCGTTAAGGGTGTAAAAATGCCGTCCATCTTTACTCACTCCAACATCCATCGGAAGACCTGGTGCTGTACCTGGCGGTGTACTGGTAATATCCCTTACCACCGACAGTGCTCCATTGTGATCGATTCGGTAGGTGGAGATGGTGCCGCTTAAGGTGTTGGTAGTGTAGGCAAAACGTTCATCCCTCGTTGTTACAACCCAACAAGCAGTTTTATATCCGTTTGGTACAGACCCGCTGATCACATGAATGATACCGTCGTTGCTCAATGAATAAGATGACAGCGCATTTGAAATTGCTTCTGTAACTAAGAGGATTCCAGACGATAGAAAATAAGCGCCCAATGGTCCTTGACCGTAAGAATCATTAACGATTGGTCCTGTAACCGTACCATTTTTATTTACATGGAATACACTGAGATGGTTTGATGTAAGCTCGGAGACAACGATTTTACTGCCATCCGGAGTGAAGAGAACCTGCGCCGGCTGAGCATTGAAGGTACTGAGAGAATGGGTGGATCCGGAAATAGGAGTAAGGCTTCCGTTATCATCTATGTGAAAACCAGTGATATTTGATGCGAAATTGTTTGCAGCATGACCTACATTGGAGACATAGAGAAGATTACCAAACACATCAACGCTATTGGGCTGAGCACCTCCTGATGGCTTTACATCCACAAGAACGGGTGCTCCGCTATCAGTTATGATAAAACTACTGATACTATGGCTGCCTGCATTAACTGCAAGTAGGAAACGTCCATCACGGGACAAAGTTAGAGCGCCTTGTGATGCTAAGGGGTCAATGCCATCGTTTGCTGTTGCAGTGGAAACTTCCTTTGTACCAGTACCTCTTCCATAAGTTGGGTAGGAACCAACAAAGGTAAGCATTCCATTCATATCCATGTAAAAGGCAATGATTTGATTCATTACTTCATTATTGGTCATCATGTACACCATACTCGTACGTGCACGAAGATAATTGTTCATTATTTGCATTTTATGACTATCCTCCTTTCATAATTTTATATGGTTCTTTTGCCTTTTAAATTCCCAAAATTCCCCGAATGGATGTAAATTCGTTTACAAACAGATGTGGACTATCATCCAATTATCCCACTAACCTGCCCTGTTAGTTTAAGTGGAAACCTTCACTCTTGCATCAATAGAGTAAACCCTATTGATGCAAGAGTGAAATCTTGAGAACAAAGGCTTCGTAATGTCTCATATAACTTGTCCCAAATATCTTAACGTTGTTAAAACAGTAGATTTATATCGAGGGATAGGCTTATCGTTGTAAATCCGCATTTTCCTGACTGTACCCCATAAAGAAAAGACACTCTAATGAGTGCCTGATCTTAACTAGCAACCGAATCCGCCACCTGAACAGCTGCATCCAATAATGATTAATAGAATGAACAGCACAATTAGTAAAGCGAATCCGCCACCAAAACCACCACAACTACCACCAAAGCTCATAATATTTCCTCCTTGAGTAAGAGGGGCCAACTGGGATGCACATGTGTTTTAACGGATACACATTACTTTATGTTTTTAAACAATATATGAGCAGGTCCTTTAAGAAATAAAGAAAGACACCCTTACGTGGTTCAGCCAAGATACGTGTATTATTCTTCAATTCTTTCTAGTAGCCAATCTTGGACTTCATCTGTCAAATCCATTCCCACGATGATCTTACCAAAGACTACACCTTTACCGATTAAATTTATATCTATGTCTATAGATGGTTTTAATGGATTCATTGTGTATGTAACTGTTTCGATATGGCGAACTGGGATACGAACAATCCCAACAATTCCAGATGTAAGTAAATATCCATCCTCTGTAATCTCAATTACGTTATTTTTCCATGTGAATTTGTTATCAGTTATTGCTTTTGGATTTTTCGCACCAAAAATACCCATGATTTCACTCCTAAATGGGGTAGCGTCAGGAAAATGTGGATTTACAAAGCTAAGCCCATTTTCAAGACGATTCCCCCATTTTTAACAACGTTAAGAAAGTTTCAATGGTCTTAAAGAATCTAACGAGACCACTTTCTCCGAATTAAAATGGTATTCTCCTAGTAAATTAATATGTTCCCAACCTAGAGGTGACATATGGTGCAATAAGTCTTTATTAAAACTATCGGAATTAATAAAATTTCATCAAGTAATATACTCCCCTGACGTTATCTGTCAGGGAAGTTATATTATAATAGGCTATATCAATAGTGATAGGAGTGTTATTGGATGCAAACAAAAAAGGTTTATCTTTATGTATTTAATACAATGTCAGACTGGGAATATGGGTATTTAATTGCTGAATTAAACTCGGGAAGATATTTCAAAAAAGATGTAGCACCTTTAAAAGTAGTTACAGTAGGAACGAATAAAGAAGGTATTACTACGATGGGAGGGCTGAGCATACAACCAGATATTTCCCTTGATGAATGTACTCTTGAGAGTAAAGACCTTTTAGTCTTACCTGGAGGGAATACTTGGAGAGAAGATATTCATCAACCTATCTTAAAAAAAATTGATGAAGCCTTAAAGATTGGCACTATTGTTGCTGCAATTTGTGGTGCAACTGAGGCCCTCGCGAATATGGGATACTTAGATTTTAGAAAGCACACAAGCAATGACTTAGAGTATATTAAAATGGTCTGTCCTAATTATAAAGGAGAAAAATTTTATGAGATGAGACCTGCGGTATCTGGTGAGAATTTGGTTACTGCATCAGGAGTAGCACCTCTGGAATTTACGATGGAAGTACTGAAAAAATTAGATGTATTTGCACTTGATACATTACATGCATGGTATAACTTAAATAAGACTCATAACCCTGAATACTTCTTCCAGTTAATGAATTCAATAAATAGATGAGCTAAAAAAATCAACTTAGCAGTTTTATATTAGTTCAAATAAAAACCATGCTTTAGACGATGTCAAAGCATGGTTTTTGTGTATAACTTAAAAATCTTTATAGAAGTAAAAAAATTACAAAGCACTCCTGAAGTTGTTATAAATAGAACTGGTAACTCAATCTCTTTTTAATATTGAAATTTCCTTAACGTTGTAAATCTGCATTTTCCTGACGATACCCCATTTAAGAAAACCCTATATCAGAGCCATTTAGTGACCTTAAAGATGTACATCCAAATGCTTCTTCAACAAAAAGAGTTTCTATCCATCCTAGAGCAAGAGATTGATGAATTAGCCATGCAGTTTGAAGAGTATGAGATTCTCCGTTCTATACCGGGAGTAGGATGTAAGATTGCGGCTACGCTCATCTCCGAAATCGGGGAGATCAAGCAGTTTAGTCACCCTAAAAAGCTAGTGGCCTATGCAGGAATTGACCCCAGGATCTATCAATCAGGTAAGTTTACAGCTACCATAAACTGCATCACGAAAAGAGGCTCTTCCAAGCTACGACAAGCTTTATATACAGCCGTTCAGTGTGGATTAACGAATAGTCGAAACACCAAACTCAGAGAGTTTTACAACAAAAAAAGAAGTGAGGGAAAACCTCACAAAGTAGCGATAATAGCTTGCGCCAACAAGCTATTACATTGGATTTATGCCATTCTCAAGCATAAAGAGAATTTCATAGTATAAAAAATAACTAATAATTACATTAATTAAAAAAACTTCAAATTGTTGTTTTGAAGTCTCTTTGTCATGCCTTTTTTTATTGTACCATTACTTATGAATCAATATTAAGCCAAAAGTATTGACTTATATTAGCTGGTATAATTGAATTAATGAATATTAACTACATGTTTAAATGACTACACTTTAACAACATTCACTTTCCAGCTATTTTGCAGTTTTCGAATAAAGATGATTTGACCAATGTGATATGCGTTATGAGTAGATACATTTCCAAGTATCTCCCACCACTTCGCATGTGCAGGGAAGCCATTTACTGCACTCTCAACTTTTTCTTCCGTTAATAAATCTTGCCATTGTAACAACACCTCTAAAAGTTCTTCTTTTAAGTCACTAAAACTTTTATTTTCGGGAATTATAAAACTTTTATTATTATCACCTATGGAAGGTACAGCATTAACATGAGATTTTTGGTACCTAGTTTGCCATGTTTCATTCCAATAAAGTAGGTGCTGCACAATTTCAGCAATACTATTACAATTTTCGTTAGGCTTCCAAAACGCTTCTTCCTCTGACAAATTTTCGACCGAGTCAGAAAATGGAAGGTACCAGCTAGGATCATTAGCATTAGCTAATAATTGATCGGATAAGACGTCTTTTGCATGAAACATGCTCTCCACACTCCTAATAATTTTTTTCTGATTTATTCAAGTTAAAAACCAAAGTAGTGGTAAAACTCAGGCCTCAAATGTAATAAATCGACTACCTAGTTCTATTAATTCTCTTATATTAAGTTAATCCCTTCATTATTTTTTCATAAGGGGGTCCTACCATATCGCTATCAAGCTAAGGTTTTAATATACCCTCTAAATGAACATTTTCTTTTTCTACAGGTTGTTACTTTGAGAAGTCAGCTCATTTTTTCGTTTTGAGGGCGTTTATTTTTCTTAAGCTGATGAATATGGAGTACACCCCTAGGTTAAAATAAATTTCCACTTAGAAACAAGTGATTTTAACAACGTTAGGAGTGTTTCATGCAGCACAATGTCATTTGTGTTGTATCGCAAGAAGAAAAATTACATTAGAAAAGAGCCGGAATTCACCCTGTTAAGAGTAAACCAAATCTTTAATATTTAAAGGACGAAAAAAA
>NZ_KB895583.1:0-97101 GCF_000374885.1 Bacillus sp. 105MF
CAGCCACCGGAATTGCGTGTAACGAGGCTACGTCTACGTTCACTGTACGTTACAACCTGGAGATTTGCCCACATGCCTTTTGCATGTGATGTCAGAAGGCTTCGCCATGTCGCTTTCACTTCATGGCGCCTCTCAGGCTACGGGAGTGGAGTCTATTCTCCCGATTGGACTTTCACCAACTAGATAATGTGTCCTTATCTGGACACGCCGATTTGCCAACGTAAAGAATACCAATCATGTACTTGTCCCATCGGGACAACATCTGTAGGAGTGTTTGTCATATATACATTGATACCACTGAGTCGTTTACTACGAGGAGAATACTTCATTCCTTTCTTTTTTTCTCTTACATTTTGATCTTGTAATCGCTTTTCTTGTTGTTCTTTTGTTAGTCGATGAACAATCACACGAGTTGGTACTTTATCAGTCATTCCTACATAAGCGTCGGGTATTTCACATGTTTGTCCTGCCTGTAGAGAGTCCATTAAAACCTCCATATCTATCTGTATATACTCTGTACCTTTCTTGATTCTTCCATCTTGAAAATAATCAGGATTAGGATTTTTTTGATAAATACGTGTATTCGACTTGATACGAGAGATATAGTAAGCCTTTTTATCGTGTATATGTTGAAGATCTTTTAAATGAAAATACCCTAAATCTCGGATACATAAATCATTCGCTGTCACAGTTGGGACACACAGAGAACCGTAGGTTCGATCATGTTGTTTACCTGGACCGGTATGAATATGTAGGAACTGTCCACTTAATAGATCATATTCAAGCTGAATTTTCACCCCCGCTGTATGGCTGCATCCTCCTGCGCCTGGATAAACGAATGAAAAGGGATCTGGGAGTTGAAATGCAGTTGAATCTAAAATACGAATACGCTTGAAAACAGAAGTATATGGAGAAGAAATCGGTATAGATGAGGCCAATTTTTGGTTTAGTAGTTCCGCTAATATATTTTGTAAAAATTGGGCGGCCGCTTTATTAAATCGTTGATTCAGTCCCTCAGGACTGATGAGCACTTCTGTTGATGCTTCTAAACAGCTAGATAGCTGAGCTAAAGAAGTCGTAGCGACATTTTGACTCATCCATACACATAAAGCGACTAAATCTTTGGCTTGGTACTTACTTGTTCGTTGCACAAAGCCAACATCTCTAGCAAGATTTCGTAAAATATTAGGTGATAAAAAGCTTTGAATTTCTTGAGCAAATAGTTGTAATTCATCAGATACAGAAATAGACATAAAAAAACGCCATCCTTTCCTATAATTCTAGAAACAGGATAACGTTTTTTTATTTTTTAGAAAATATTTTATTTCTTTATTGACAATAGTCAGAAAAAACAGTTATATTTATGTCAACAAAAACTGACTAGTCAGATGAAAGGAACATGTTAAATGACACAAAAAGATATATTAATTCTAAATGGGTATGAACAATTAAAATCATTAAGTGATCCTTTAAGAGTTCAAATCCTTTCTTTTTTGATTGAAAAACCTCGTTCAGGGCAACAGTTGTCACAAATTATTGGTTTGTCTCGTTCGAAAATTCACTATCACTTGCGTGATCTGGAAAATAATGGTTTAGTCCAAATAGTAGAGGAAAATAAGAAAAGAAATATGACTCAAAAACTATACCAAGCGGTTGCTAAAAGTTTTATCCCCTCTAATAACTTATTACCTTTTCATTCGGAATATGGAGAAAGTCGTAGGTTATTAACTATTGCAACCTTAGAGAGAGCAAAGAGTCGTGCTTTAGCAGCTCCTGAAAATGCTTTTTTAACACAATCTGAAAAGCCAGAAGAATGGGCTAGAATATCAAGTCAAATAGAAATTCGCACAACAAAAAAGCGATTTGAAGAATGGGTTGCTAAGTATCATGATCTTTTAAAAGAACTCCATGATATTGATGAAATTGAGAATAGTGACGCGGAATGGTTTTATTTAGCCACAGTTGGATTCCAAGTAGATGAGCCTTATTTTAAGGAAGGGGAGAAAGATGAGTGAACCTGTTTTACAAAAAACTGCAGTCACGACAAAAGTAAAATCTTTATTCAAACAAAAATCTTTTATATTACTTTGGATTAGTACCATCTTCTCTGGGTTGAGTTTCAGTATGTTTTATTTTGCTGAAGCATGGTACGTTGTTCAAGAGTTAAATTTAGAAGCTTCCTTAGGGATTATTTATATTATCGGAGCAATTCCTCGGATTTTATTTATGTTGTTAGGCGGCGTGTTAGCTGATAGACTAAGTCAATCGAAAATAATGTTTTTTTCAGACTTAACAAAAGCCATATTAATTGGAGGATTAGTTTTATTGTTATTATTTACAGGTGAGATACATCTCTGGACATTAATTATTTTTGCGTTATTTTTTGGTGTTTTGGATGCGTTTTTCTGGCCTGCATCTAGTTCTATTACTCCCGTTATTGTTCCGAAAGAATTTCTAACAAGAGCGAATTCAATTATTCAGACTACAAGTCAATCTACTTCAATTTTGGGTCCAATGATA
Source organism: Bacillus sp. 105MF (assembly GCF_000374885.1). Classification (NCBI taxonomy): domain Bacteria; kingdom Bacillati; phylum Bacillota; class Bacilli; order Caryophanales; family Bacillaceae; genus Bacillus; species Bacillus sp. 105MF. Next base: position 2,521 of record NZ_KB895583.1, read on the forward strand.
AGTGGGTTTATAATTGTTGGATTTGATTATACAGGGATTTTTAGTTTGATTACAATCCTGCTAATTTTAGGTAGTTGCTTTATATTGTTTATTAAAGTTAATAAACAAGTTGTTAATACTCAAGAAAATAAGCATCATTTGCTTATAAGTTTAAAAGAGGGAATTAACTATGTTAAGAAGGCCCCAATATTAATGGCTTTCATTTTAAAAACATTATTTTTGAATCTTTTTTTCGTAGGTCCATTAGCTATAGGATTACCGATTTTTGTTAAAAATATATTGAAAGGAGAAACAATAGACTATAGTTTTATAATGTCGTTTTTAGCTATCGGGATGGTACTGGGTTCTATTATCCTTGGTATTATAAATCTCAAAAGAAAGAGAGGAATTCTTAGCCTAACATCACAAATGTTTGTAGGACTTTGTTTCTTGATATTAAGTTTTAGTAATGAACTATGGCAAAGTGTTGTTATTGTTGTTTTTTTGGGGATATCAATGACAATTTCTAATATATGTGCTGTTTCTGTTGTGCAAAATGAAGCTGAACCAGAAATGATTGGGAGAGTAATGAGTATTCAAACAGTCTCTTCCATGGGATTAACACCCATTTCCTATGGATTGACTTCATTAAGTCTTTCACTTGAGATAAATATAAAATTTATTATTATGGTTGGTGCCTTATCTTTAATAGCATTTACCTTATATATTTACTTTAAAATTCCAGCATTACGAACCGTCGATTAAATCATTAATTATAAAATATCTTTAGGAAATGAATACACTACTGAATATCTAAAACACTAGGGTTGTAATTGACTATAGAGATACAAAATTTCATTTGGGGAGCATTATAAAATATTAACTTGATAGCGATGGGGTACCGCCAGCATTTTGGAAAAAACCACGCTAAGAACATGCAAGATTTTATACAGTTTTTCGGCTAATCCAGTAACGAACGAGAACCCTAAAACCACGCCAGGATAGGAATGTATAAAAAAATGCATAGATCCATAGAACAAAAAAGGAGGTTCCCTTGTAAGAGTAGGGATCCTCCTTTTCCTCGCTACCGATAATAGGACGTTATGTTAACTGAACATGTATAGGGTATACAGGGGAAATCTGTATCTAACCTACAACTTCATTGGTATAATATGTATACATAAGATTATGAAATGGAGATGGTAAAGATGGTAAAGATACATCCTTTTACTATTGTTACTCTGTTTATCAGTATGTTGACCATGGTGTTATATGCAATCGAGAACTTCTCACAGGGCAACATGAGGATGGGTACTACGTTTATCGGACTGAGTATCATGTTCTTGGCCATAGGGACTTATAGCATTATACGAAATTGTAGATTAGCAAAACAATAAAATACAGTATCATCTCCAAAATGAGGAGAGGTGTGCTTTTACTTCCTCTAACGGAAATTATGTAAATATTTCATTTTAAATTCACAGCAAGTACATGCTTTTTTTGTAAAATATAGTTACAATTAGAAAGGGGTGGTTGTACTGGTTAAATACAAGTTTTATATTGCTATAAGCTGTGTTAGCATAGGAATCTTGGTTACAGGTATCATTGGATGGAATGGAAAAACAGAAGCTATACAAGTTAATAAAAATGCATCATCTTTTGAAGTTAAAGAGCATGATCAAGGTATACATTGGATTTATGATTTATATGGTATTGAAAATCAGATAGGTTTTATTAAGCAACCTATAGTTGTAAATCAGAGTAAAACATATGATTGGTTTTTGTGGGGAACTGAGAAATTAAGATCTGATCAATCGCTTAAGATTACCGCTATTCATCCAAATACAAAACAAGAAATTCAAATTGCAGACATAAAATATATAAACCAGTTTGATCAATCTATCCACTCTTTTTATGAAAAAACTAACATATTACCGTTAAATAATTCTGTTAGCAAAAACAGTATAAAGCTTATTTCACATCAAGCGATAAATATGAAATTTCCTAAAAGTGGGACATGGAATCTTAATGTTTTAATTGGAGATAAGAAACTTCCTCCTATTCCTATTGAAGTAACAAATCAAGAAGAAATATTAACTCCTTTAAAATAGATATTTAATTGTGCATAAAAACCCCTTCATTTTAATTTTGAAGGGGTTTTTATATAGAATTATAGATAGATTGACTGCTGATAAGTGGTTTTATGTAAACCTTACATGTATGGAATATACATCCAATTTTTATGACAAACCGTTTCTTCCGAATGGTACAATCAAGGAAGAGGAGGGGTATTATGAAGAAACATCGTTTTAGAAATCTATTTTTCTGCTTTACAGCTCTTTTAGTGTTATCTGCTTGTCAAAAGTACAACGGTAAGTTAGAACAATGGGGTAGCACTGTTGACACAGTCGATACAGCCAAACTAAAAAGAAATAACATTCCGTATGAAATAAAAGATGGCAAAGTATATATTCCCGAAGATGCCTTTAGCGATGCTACACTGTGTTGTACATAAGCAGTGATGTAAGCCCGTTTCTAAAGGGAGGGGTTTGTTTTACATGGGGTAAGCACCACATGTAAAACAACCTAACGGAGCAGGTTAACCCCAAAACGAAAAAAATGAACTTTGTTGCTATAAAAGGCACAAAATTTTCGTTTTGGGGGTACTTCAAAATCTTAGCTTGATGGTGATGGGCGATACCCCAATTTTGAGTTATAACAAATTATTACAGAGTAGAGTGTTTATTTTTATTTTTTACCATATCTAATATATCCCTTATTATATCAACAACAACTTGAGGTTGATCAATATGTATTGCGTGTCCAGCATCTTCAACAACAATATGTTTTTTATTAGTCGACAAGTTAGCAATCTCTCCCTGGAATTTCATCCAAGTAGCCATAGACTCCACTGTATGAAAAGGCTGCAGCCCCCCTGTTACAACAATGAGTGGAATGTTTCCAAGTGATTTAGAAGTACGAACTTGTTCTAAGCTTTCTTCCACTTCATTAAGAGAACCTTCCAAAATAAATTGATTATAATAAGCCTCCTGAACTTCTTTTGTAAATAAAGAGGGCAATATTCTGTTTTGATTTTCGTGAGTTGAGTCTAAGAGAACGACTCCTACTACTTCCTCTGGATATGTGCTTGCAAATAATCTTGTATTTAATCCTCCAAATGAGTGTCCGACTAATACATATGGAGGTTTTATACCTGCTTTATTAAGTAATATACGTAGATTTTCGACACTTTGCTGACTATGACGAGGTCTTTCATTCATTTCACTTTTGCCAATACCAGCTCTATCATAAATAAACATTTTTGAGAACTTTGAAATGTCATCTCTAATTGGATTCCAGCTTTCTAAAGTGGCTCCATATCCAGAATCAAAAACTAGGGTTGGCCCTTCATTATTCCCCCCTAACAATTCATAGTATAATTCAATACCACCTATATCTAATTTTTGTCCTATTTCATCCCCATTAAATTCACTCATATCCAATCCTCCATTTTTCATTTTGATATAAAAAGGAAAGATCATTTCTATTTATAAAACTGCCCTTTTTATTATCCATTTGAAAATTCTAATTAAATAAGTTCAATTTAATTGAACTTATCGTAACATGGACTGATTTCCTTTTCAATCTAAAGTTTAATATAATTGAACTAGTAGACTGAATTACAAAGGATGTTGAAAATGGATGAGCTAGGAAAACGAATAAATAAATTAAGAGTAGAAAAAGGTATGACACTTGTAGAGTTAGCTGGTAATAAAATGTCAAAAGGGATGTTAAGCATGATTGAAAATGGACATTCGAACCCTTCGATGGATAGTTTGAAATTTATCGCGCACCAGTTGGGCTGCGATCCTCAATATTTATTAGGGAGCTCTACATCCGATGAGCTAAAGCACTTATTTAATAAAGTAGAGGAAGCGTTTGAAAAAAATAATGATGAACAGATAATTAATTTGACACAAGACATGTTGGGCCAACAGTTTCCCATTTCATTTGAATCTGCTAGGATATTAGAGATTTCTGGAAGGGTAGTTATGAAGTCCGAGCAAAAACGTGGAGAAATGTTGATAGAACGAGCGGTAGCAATCTATGAGCGGTTATCCCTTTACAGCCACTGCGTGGCTGCTAAAGTACATATGGTAGAATACCGTGCAAAAGAGGATAATTACCATGATGCTCTGATAATGTTACGAAATATAAGAAAAGAGTATCATGAAAAAGCAACAGTGATTGATATGGTCGTTGAAATAGAAGCGAATTACGTTGAAATGGTCTTACTCTTCGGGATAGGTGACTATAAATCAGGAAAGAGTAAGCTTAATCAATTAATTGAACTATCTAAGAGGAAAATGGTCTTTTACAAGATGGATAATATTTTCCGAATTGCAGCGTTTCAAGCCCTTCTTCATAACAATGAAAATGATTATGCTTATTTTATCAAGAAGTCAGAACAGTTTGCTGTTTTTAGTGAAAATGATGAATCTCTAGCTTTTACACTGTTACTTCAAGCACATTATCATAATCAAACATCAGAGGATTATGAACAGGCCCTTTATTACTTAGATAGGTTTGCTACCCTAGTAAAGGGGAATCTCGGAAGTGACTATTATTATCTTGAAAAAGGTAAAGTATTATTAGGAAAAGGACATGTAAAAGAAGCACTTGAAACTTTTGAGCAATTTAAGATGCCAAATACGACTATTTACCCACTTGAATTATGTATTCTCTACACTGCAGATGCATATAGAGCAAAATGTCTTTTACAACTAGGAAGAATAGAGGAAGCACTTATCTATGCGCAGAGAGCAGCTAGTAAAATAGATTCGCTACCTCAAACGCCTTATCAAGGTTTTATAAGAAACACCTTAGAGTTAGTGAATAAAACCTATAATATTATTTTCGAAAGAAAAAATGAATAGCTTATAGAGAATAAAGAAAAGAATGTCAAGTTAAGAAAATAGATCACCCCCCAAACGAAAAAAACAGCTGACTTCTCAAAGTAACTAACTGTAGAGAAAGAAAATTTTCATTTTGGGGGTAATTCAAAATTTTAGCTTGATGGGCATGTGGTAGCACCACATCGCTATCAAGCCAATAAAACAAAATACCCCCTAAAATGAAAAAACACGCTATTCTTTCTGTAGAATCATAGGAAAGGATGGCGTTTTTGTATGTCTATTTCTGTATCTGATGAATTACAACTATTTGCTCAAGAGATTCAAAGCTTTTTATCTCCAAATATCTTACGAGATCTTGCTAGAGATGTTGGTTTCGTACAACTGTTGCTTTGGTATAAAGTTTGATCAAAAACCTCTTACAAACTCACATTCTATGGTACACAAAAAGAATCGATTTTGAAAAAAGATTGATCAAGATCGACTCTTTCTTTGGGATTGTGTGTACAGTTTTTATAAAAAAGTTTGATCATTTTCTGCCCGTGTTTCTATACAATTGCGCCCGTTTATGAAGTCAGGGTTTATTTGATACGCGTACTTTTTTAACCTTGTATGTATGAATCATCCCCTATATTCATCTTTTTTTATTACCTTAAATTCACCTGATTTATCTACACTAAACATAGCATAACTCTCCTTACCATCATGTTGTCCACCTGAAGAACTTCTGGGCTGAAGTACTATATTATAAACACCTTCTGTTAAAACATTACTCTTTTTAAAGTCATCCATAACACTTAGGATATCCGGTATATTCCCCTTATTTTTTTCGGCGTTATAATAATAATTAAAATTCACAACCCCCTTATAATAAGCATTAATTCTAGATTCACTAATTTTTAAAGTTTTAATTAATTTTTTTGTGTTTAATTCTTGGCTTTGTTTGAACTTTGTAAGTAATTCTTTTTCCTGCTGTTCATCAATAGTAAAGTTTAAATAGTAATAGAAATTTTGTTTCTCCATTTCAAATGCGTCAGTAGATTCACTTAATAAGTTATATTTTTTAATAATTTTATTTGATTGTTTTAAAACATCACTATGTTGTTGAATATAAGCCCCTTTAAATATATCTAAGAAGACATACTTACTATCCTCTTCATCTATCTCATAAGAATTTCGGTCTACGGTTAAATAAGTAGTAGTATAATACGGTTTTTTTATTTCTACATAAGTTTGAATATCCCCTCCTTCAATCCAATTATCATGTGCAGAAAGAATTTTAAACTCTCCATCTTTTATCCCATAATGCTCTGATAAATAATCTCCTACCGGTTGTTGGAGTTTTATTTTTGTAAAAACATCAGTAAATAAATATAGTAGTAGCACACTAAACCCTACTATAAAAATAGTTGCTATTACTTTCTTCACTCTCAGTACACCTGCTTCCTATAACAAATAATACTTTCAACATTCCATATATTATTTAATCACAATTTATATAGAATTATCCTATTTTTTTGTTTTAGAATGGATATTGTTCTAATTTTTGGTTTGGAATAAAGTTTGATTAAAACTTCAGAAGTTTTACCGTGGCAGCTTTACCTGATGATGCAAAACGGTTAAACTTTATTCAAAACGGTACGAATTTATTTCAAAGCAACAATAATTGCAAGTAACCTCTAAATCTTGGACATACTGATACTATTACTCTAAAAAAGGTGCGTGATCAGTATGGAAAAGCAAAATTTATTCAAGTGGAAGCATTATCATCATGATATTATTTTGCAAACAGTAAGATGGTACCTACAGTACAACTGGTTCCGTTGCAAAAACTTCAAGATACATGCAAGTAACCTCTAAATCTTGGACATACTGATACTATTACTCTAAAAAAGGTGTGTGATCGGTATGAAAAAGGAAAAATTGTTCAAATGGAAGCATTATCAACCTGATAGGATTTTTAGAGAGGCGTATAAGTATGAACTGAACACCCCTATTTTTAATCACTTTTTTAGGCATTTCTCATATAGTGAAAATGACTATGATTTTGATTCTTTTTATTTATCATCCATAAGTCATACAATTGTTTAGCACATATATAAATAAAAAGATGGGAGCCCTACGATGAACAACACTCAAACTTTAACGCCCCCAAGTAACTCTGAGGAAAACCAAAGAAATATTAGTTTGCAAACATTAAGGGTCATTGGACTCATTGTATTAATTAGCGGTTACATCATTGTCACACTCTCTGAAGTAGGTGAACTGAAGAACCTTTTAATGAACCCAAGCACTAGCAATACATTAGCTGAAGCAGACGCTTTTTAGAAAAAATGGTATATAAAAAGCGAATCATGATAAAAATGATTCGCTTTTTACATATTCCCTTATCCTATATGATGTATATTTTCTTCACTGTATTCTGTCCTATTAATTGCTTTCATAAATAACAAAATACTACTTATACCAACTAAAAAATATACAATGCTCATTCCCCATGATGCTATAAAAGAACCTAGCATAATCCCTAGTGCTCCATTCATTTTTGCCACCTGAAAGACCATACCATTGATTGCCATATAAGAACTTCGAGCATCATCTGGGACCATATCGGCCATAATGGATTGCCGAACTGGCACATACATCATCTCGCCGATTGTTTGGAAAAGCCCTGCTATTAATAAGATCCATAAGCTATTACTTGATCCAATTATTGTGAATCCAATTGTATAGATAAATAAGCCAACATATAGGATTTTCAAGTCATTAAAACGTTTCATCATTTTAATAACAAGTGCTGAAAATAAAACAATCAAAATCGTATTCTCCGCAGAAATCCAACTTAGCATCCGAATACCTGTTAAATCAAAACGAATATCATTTCCAAATGCAAATTGAATTGTTTCAAATTCCTCTTGCAAGCGTACACCTAAATAATTATTAAGCTGAAATTCTAACGATAACGTACATATACTTGCTAAACAAAATATCAAAAATGCCCGGTCTGTCATAACAACTTTATAACTTTCAACCATTTCTTTTAACACATGCTTCTTTTTCATCGTTTTCTGAGTTACATATACTTCTTCCATATATACTGAAATTAAATACAACGTTAGCAATGCTACTGCAGTCAATAATATAAAGAGTTGCAAACGATAATGTTCGAATAATAACCCTCCGAATATAGCCCCAATAGCAATCGATAAATTGATTGCCCAATAATTAATACTGTACATTACTTTTCTATTCTCCGGTGTACTCACATCAATTAGCATCGCCTCTGTTGCGGGATTCATGAGTCCTGAACCAAGACTATTCGTTAACATAAAAATGAAAGTGAGCCAAGGTGAATCTACATAATCTGAATTCGCAATTCCCATACAAGCAATCGAAACAACTTGTATCACTTGCCCTATAATCATAACCTTTTTTCGTCCTAATCGATCTCCAATATACCCTCCATAAAGACCAATTATTAATGCCGCCATGACATTTACTAATAGTAGAACGCCTGCGAGAACACTACCCAGTTTTATAGAAAAATAGATAGCCATAAACGGGAAAATCATTGTTGATACAGTGCGTGTTAAAAATGATGTTATAATTCTAATTTTTATATTGCGATGCATGCTCCAAAATCCCATTTTCCCCCTCCTCCTTATGTGTATTCATTTTACTTTGAAAAAAAGGAAGAAAAAGGTTAGAATATTCTAAAGAATTTCCCCTTTTAGAAAGAAGGAGTCGTTTAAACATGAAAGTGATGGATTACTATACTCAACTACGATTGCATGATCCAGAAAAACAATACATGCAAAATAGCTTGCAAGAATTAGCCGATATTTTATATTGCAGTACAAAAAACGTGAAAATTTTACTGAGAAAAATGACTGAAGAAAAATTAATTACGTGGACACCAGGACGAGGACGAGGAAATAAAAGTGAAATTCTCTTTCTCCATACCATTTCAGAAGTAGTTATGCCCTATGCTGAATCCCTCTTACAACAAGATAAATTAAAAGAGTTATTTCTTCTTTTAAAACAACCATTTCCGACTTCCCTTCGAAAAGGCTTAGAAGAAAAATTACAACAGCATTTTGGATACCAACCTTTAAACGATATGTATGACGTGTTAAAGATACCTTGCTCAAGAAAAATATTGCCACTTGATCCAGCATTTGCAGCTGTAACAACAGAGAGTCATCTCATTAGTTACTTACAACTACGTCACAGAAGAAATTGAAACACACCTCGCACATACATGGGAGGTTAGTGACAATCAACTTACCTGGACTTTTTATTTACGAAAAGGCATCCATTTTCATCATGGAAGAATCTTATCTTCTAAAGATGTTCAATTTTCATTTGAAAGATTACAACGTGTACACTCTCCTTATGCCTGGTTAACTGAAGAGATTGTGCAGATTGAAACACCATCACCACTACAAATAAGCTTTCACCTTCGAAAGCCGAACTTGTTTTTCCTACGTTATGTAAGTTCGATGCAATTAGCCATTTTACCTCATGATGTAACAATACAAAATCACCATTATATCGGGACGGGAGCTTTTAAATTACATTGTTATGATGAAGATCAAGTTATATTAGAAGCGTTTACGGATTATTTTAAAGAACGGGCGTTGCTTGATCGTATTGAGTTTTGGCGGATTCCGGAACATGCACAAATACATACACACTATGAACTACCAAATACTGAATATACAAAAGAACACGAAGTACAAATAGAAGAAACCGGGTGTATATATGCCGCATTTAACTTTACAAGGCCTGGTCCACATCATGATATTTATTTTCGAAAAGCTTGGAGAGAAATATATGACGTTGAATCGATTATTCGTGATTTAAAAGGTATGCGGACTATCCCCGCATCAAGCTTCTTTCCAAGTCAAAGCCGAGCAGCAACGAAACAATCTTATTCTTTATGCAAAGCAAAGGAATACCTGAAAAAAAGTACATATCAAGGTGAAACTATACATATTTACTTTTTCTCTTTTAAAGATAGTGCTCATGATGCAATTTGGCTAAAAGAGCATTGCCAAAACTTAGGCATACAAATGGAATTACACCCTTTTCCAGTCTCAGACTACTCGAATCGTTCTATTGATCAAAACGCCGATATTATTTTAATGGGGGAGGTTTTTAATTCGGATATAGAAATAGCTTTTCTCAATGTATTTAAAAGTAAAAGCTGTTTTATCAACCGTTTTATGCATCCTCACTATCAAAAACAGATTGATTGTTTACTAAATACATTCTTAGCCGAAGAAAATAAGGAACATCGTCATAAACTTATATTCGAAATTGAAGAATTCCTTCGAACGGAATACATTATCCTATTTAATTATCATGTTTTAAAAAAGCAAACATATCCCTCTTCTTTAAAGAACGTAACAATTGATTCTTTTGGCTGGACGGATTTTTCAAAGTTATGGATTCACCATATGGAATCAGCTAAAGAGTATTGAAATCAATTTACTTAACTATTTATATATACTCATTTTAAAATTCCAGTATATAAGTCGCGGTTATGAAAACAAAAGAAGTTCTTCACTCATTTTCTCCTTCTGTTTTCACATGGCGTAGGGCTAAAAAAGACACTGACTGCCCCTACGCATGATCGGATCCTCTCTCCCGCCTAAAAGAAATGGTTTTACGTCGGTCTTTCAATCCGCATTTATATAATATGGATAACTTGCATAACCGTAAAACCTCAATCTTCAGATTGAGGTTTTACTAGCTATTTATTTTTAAAATTTAGGAAAGATTCACCACTTCTTTTACATGCATTTCAAGTTCTGCTAAAAACATATCAATATTAGGATTTTTGACTACATCATAGCACGCAAAACTCTTTAAAGGACTCATACCAATAAATTTCTGTACTCGGTGTAAATGACCAATTGCTTCTTCTAAACTCTCACCTTCAAAAAATTGTGAGGAATCTTCAAACGCTGTTTTAGGTGCATTCCATGTAGTGGAAAACATATATTTTTTCTCTGTTAATAACCCTCCTGCTCCATATTGATCTCCTCCTTTAAAAAAGAGGCCGTACTCATATACTTCATCCATATACGTTTTAAATAATCCTGGTACACTAAACCAATAAATCGGTGTTTGATAGATAATAACATCCGCCCATAAAAACTTTTGTTGTTCTTCTTTAATATTGTATCCGTCTTGAATAATCGTTGTTTTCACATGACTCTTTTCACTTAGTAGACTGACCATGCGATCAACCAATGTTTGATTTAATTTCCCTCCGTCGGCACTATATTTTTGATGACCATTTATGATTAATATATTTTTCATCATTTTCTTCCCCTTTATTTTTTATTGATTGAATTGCATCTATCTAAATCCACACTTTTTCGTACCGCTATCATTTAGTTCTCAGCTACTACTCCAAGTTGTTGCATAAGAGTAAGATTGTCTTCTAAATGCCAGTCTTCAGTGATTTTCCCATCCTTAATACGCAAAATGTCGATTGCAAAAAAGCTAATAGGCTTTCCATCATGTGTTCCTGTAAAGGATAGACGAGCTGTGACCTTATCACCAACCACTAATAAATCCTCAATCTCGCAATGTATATCCGGAACGACTTTACGAAAGTTTTTTGCAGCAAATGCTAAGCCTTCGGGACCTTGTGGGCGCCCTTTTGGCAACGTATTATCAAAGAATTTCTCTGTAACGGTTTGTGGAATAAGCTCCTCATTGCCAGTATCCCAAAATGCATAAAAACGTTGGGCTGCATGAATCATTGCTGTAGCTTCTTTTTGATTTAATGAAGGATCGATTGTCATTGTTTTAGGCTCTGGCTTGCCTTTCAACAATTGAATTTCACTTTTAGAAGCAGACATTTTTGTATTGCTGCACGCAGTAAGCACGGTACCGATTACGCCAATGCAAAGCACGAGAAAACTAAATGACCACCATAACTTTTTTGTTTGATTTTTTATTTTCATCATAGTCACCTCCTTAGTTTAGAAATCATTTGTGGTTCCTAACACTATTTTATATGCAGTAATTTCCCTTTTGGAAGTAGTGATATTTTTTTCATATAGTTACTAAAAGGATAGTTTTGTGATACTATAAAGAAAATCAATTCAAAAAAATTTTATGGAGGCTATTTCCATGAGCAATATAGATCCGATTGTATTAACGAAAGGTTCACCTGGTATACCTTGTCCTATTGCAAAAACACTCGACGTAATTGGAACAAAATGGACATTTTTAATTATTCGGGACCTTCTTATTGAAGGAACACTGCGCTTTAGTGATCTACTAAAATCAATGGATGGTATCAGCCCAAAAACACTCTCACTTCGCCTTAAGGAATTAGAAGGTCAAGGTATTGTAACAAGAAAGGTTTATCCTGAAGTTCCTCCTCGAGTGGAATATACCCTCACGGATAAAGGGAAACAATTAGAAGGTATTTTTATCGAATTAAAGCGCTTTGGACTAACTCTAGAAAACTAACAAAAAAGGACCCGTGAGTCCTTTTTTGTTAGTTAAAGTACTTTAAATTTTTTCCGCTCCGATTCCCCTTATATAATAAAAAACTTTCCGAAATGTAACTATATGAAATAAATATCACTACTTCAAATATGGAATTCTTCAAACTACAATGATGGCAACAAAGTAAAAACGAAATAATTAGGAGGCATAAAGATGCTAAAAGGAAAAAAAGTAGCTATTATTGGCGGGAGTTCAGGTATTGGTTTAGAAACAGCAAGATTGGTATTAGCGCAAGGTGCAGATGTTATTATCGCCAGTCGATCCGAAGACAAATTAAAAGGGGCAAAAAAGGTATTAGCGGGAAATGTAACAACTTATACACTTGATATAACAAACGAGCAACAAGTACAGTCATTCTTTGAAGAAATAAATACAATCCATCATTTAGTTATTACAGCAGCTGAAACATTCGGAGGAGCTTTCCTTGATACAGAAGTAAGCAAAACGCGCCAGTTGTTCGAAAATAAATTTTGGGGACAATTCTATGCTGCAAAATATGGTGCACCTAAGATTACGAAAGACGGATCAATCACATTATTTTCAGGCGTAGTTGCCTATAAAACAATGGCTGGTTCAGCTACGCTTGGTGCAGTAAATGCAGCAGTCTCTAATCTTGGAGAAACATTAGCATTAGAACTCGCTCCTATTCGCGTAAATATCGTCTCTCCTGGCATTATTGATACACCGTCACGTAGCAAAATGCCGCTGAAAGCGCGGGACAAATTCTATAAGGAGATAGCAAATAAACTCCCTGTCAAACGAGTTGGACAGGCAAAAGATGTAGCTGATGGTGTACTATATTTAATGCAAAATCAATTTGTCACTGGAACTACTCTTCATGTTGAAGGTGGACATACATTAATTTAATTAACGAGGAGGCTATCCCCTCCTCCTTCTGTTTATCTCAATTATCTATTTCATACTAAACCTCAAATAACATACCGTATCATAGCAACTTCATCACAACAATCAAATTTCGGACAATGCCGACAATCAACCCATACTTTTTCAGGTAGCGATTCCTTATCAACAAAATCAAATCCACACTTCTTAAAAAATGTAGTTTGATATGTTAAAGAAATAACTCTTTTCACTTTTATTTTAGTAGCCTCATTCATGACATGATTCACCAACATACGGCCTAACCCTTTACCTGCATATGTATCCGATACGACTAATGATCGTATTTCGGCAAGATCTTCACCTAAAACATGTAAACCAGCAACTCCCAAAATTTCTCCTTCCTCTTTCACAACATACAAACACTGTAAATACTGATAAAGGGACAAAAGTGAGCGCGGCAGAACAACTCCCTCTTTCGAATATATTTCTATTAAGTTATATATTTCTTTCACATCACTTGTAATTGCGTTTGAAATTTGCATAATGTATCTCCTTACATGAAATATTCATACTTTAATATGAATATTAATTCATAAATTTATATAATAATACATTCATCTTATAAATACGTCAATTATTATTCTGAATTTTTCATATAAAAATACATACCGATTTCTTCTATATAGCCAAGTCAATTTGGGGCTATTTTCTGAACATACTACTAAAATATTGATCTAATGCGGGTTAAAGCCAAGTTTGAGATGTAGAAAGACATATATGATGATTTCAACGTGTCAAAAATCTAATTATAATACGGTTAGAAATGCATAATAAAAGACCTCAACTAGAGGTCACTTTGAAACGATAACTTGATTTTTACTTTTGAGTAGAAAGAAAATCCACCATACGAATAAAAACAAATAACCTATGGTCATGAATATAGACCAAATAGCCCCTTGTTGTAATTGATTTATTAAATGTTCAAATTCATTAATTCCTTCCGCTCTTCCAATGCTATTTATCAAACTAATTATTGGAACTGTTATAGCAAAAACAATGGCTAAAATGGACAACTTTTTCATTTTCTTTCGTATAACACAAAATATTGCAGTCGCTAATGTTATTAATAAAAATAAATAATATATTGCCCAAAACCAATTAGGAAGAGTCTCCCAATACATTTCCCCACCCCCTATTTACATTATTTAACATCATATTTATTGCAAATAATATAGCATATACATCACGGCTATGAAAACAAAAGAAGACCTACTCTCTTTTTCTCCCTTTATTTTTAACTTGCATGGGGCTAAAAAAGGCCCTGATCGCTTCTATGCACGGCCGGATCCTCTCTTCTACCTAAAAAAAAATAGTTTTTATTCAATACTTGCTTCCAAATCCCGTATTGGTAATACTGTAGAAGATTTAATCTCCCTTAGTGCTAAGCTCGTTTGTATTCGCGTAATCCCAAGCTTATTTAACTTTCTAATAAAACGCTCCAACTCTTTACGATCTCTGTTTGCGACCTTTAATAAGTAATCATACTCCCCTGTTAAACAATGACACTCCAGCACTTCAGGCATAGATTCTAGTTCTCTTTCCAATACTTCAAGCTTTTCAGATTGATGAATATTTGTACTCATAAAAATAAAACATAACAAATCAAATCCAAGTTTTTCTTGATTTAAGATTGCGACTTGTTTATCAATGAAACCTTCACTTTCTAGCCTTTTTATTCGTGCATGCATAGCAGCTGGTGACAAATTAACACGACGCGCAAGTTCTGCATTACTTACTTGTGACTCTTTTTGTAAAATATCTAAAATTTGTACGTCTAAATCATCTAACACTTTAATAACTGATGACTCCATAAAAACCCTCCTTTTCTTTACCGACGATTCTTCGGAAAAACATATAATACACTGAATGAAATTGAATAAAATTTCTTAATTATAACCCTTAACAAAACATTTTATTGAATTTTCACCATTATACAAAAGAATATATTAGATAACAAAGAAAAATGCTAAAATTATTTACAATCCATACGATATAAATCCATTTTGTGTTTTCAACACATAAGTCACTGCTATGAAAACAAAAAAGGACATACACTCATTTTCTCTTTTTGTTTTTACTCGGCATGGGGCTAAAAAAGGACCTGACCGCTTCTATCCATGGACGGATCCTCTCTTCCCCCAAAAAAGAAAGGTTTTTTATCAGTTTTTCAATTTATACACTAATAAAAGGAGTTCCAAACTATGCCTTATTTTTATGTCTTTTTATTATTGCTAACAAGCTTACTATGGGGTGGAAATTTTGTCGTTGGAAAATCACTCGTCGATCATGCTTCTCCAATGACGCTTACAAGTTTAAGATGGCTGATTGCGATTGTTTGTCTCTTACCGATTGTTTGGTTTAAAGAAAAGAAACTTCTTCCGCCACGCGCTGCAATTCTTCCCTTACTACTTATGGGGGTCACTGGCGTTGTTCTCTTTAACATTTTTCAATTCTTAGCGTTAGAACAGACTTCAGCAACAAATGTAGGGCTTATTTCTACACTAAATGCGATTTCAATTGCACTCTTTTCATCTTTATTCTTAAAGGAAAAAATCAATATACTTCAAATTCTTTCTATGATTCTTTCTTTTTTTGGTGTAATTCTCGTCCTTTCAAAAGGAAATATCGCACTGTTATTTTCATTACATTTGAATAGCGGAGATTTGTGGATGATGGCTGCGGTTTGTATTTGGGGTATCTATTCTGTTTGTAGTAAATGGGCAACAAAAACAACTACGCCAATGATGGCAACTTTGTATTCAGGAGTTTTTGGCGTTATCATATTGCTTCCATTTAATATACCAAGCTTTACTGTTTCCAATATTAATGCTTCATTTATCACTTCACTACTATATACAGGCTTAATTTCAACTGTAGTCTGTATGGTATTTTGGAATATTGGTGTTCAAAAATTAGGAGCAACTACATCAGGAATTTTTCTAAATTTCAATCCAATTTTCACTGCCATTTTAGCGTTTCTTTTCTTAGGAGAAGAACTAACTTTGATCCAAATCTTTGGGACTATCACCGTTATTACTGGCTGTTATTTATTTTCTCACTTTAAAACAGTTGCTCATCAACCTAGCCAAACTTTAGTACGGCAGCACTCTTAATAGATCAACATCGCCATTATCTTTAACATAATGGCGATGTTTTTACATTCTTCACTTTTCACTTCTCATTTCTTTTAAATACTGCTGTTCTTCTGCTGGCGATAAACGTTCTGTTGCCTTTCCAGTATCACCACCTTGAATTTTCCACAGAAAGTTATGTTCCTCAACTGTTTGCGAAAAATCCCCTCTGTCCCAGCGGTCTAAAATAGCAAGTAGCCTTGTTTTATTATTAAAATTTTTACTACTCTCTACAGCCCTCTTCGTATTATGAATTTCCTTTTTCGTCATTTCGATAAATCCCCATTTCTCAGAGGATTTTACTTTTTGATGTACCATCTTATGCATAGTAGATATGATTTCATCTTCACTAACTTGCGGCGTTTCTTCCGTTACCTTCTTTTCCTTTTGAGCAATTACTTTCTGCTCCTTTAAACGTTTATCCTCTGCTTCGACATACTCAAGAAATTTATAAGCGCCAAATATAACACCCATTACAATTGCGATAGTCGTAATCGTCCCTATTATCCATTTTTTCATATTATGTATTTTGATATCTCCTCTAATTGTTACTAAAACAAATGGAATCGCCTACAAATAGCCGATTTCATTTGTTTATCATTTTTAAGCTTTCATCGCTTCTCTAACAACGTGACTATCCACATATTGCTTGAACTTTACGATTTTTCCATTCTCAAGTTGCCATACATGAACGAACTCTGCTTCAAATGCTTTTCCAGTTTCTTTATAGACTCCTGAATACACACCTTCAGCAATAATAACGTCTTTTCCTTTTACCTCATGATACGTATTTACGCTTGCTTTATAATCATTCCATTCCGATCCTAAACGACTAAATACATTTTCCATTACTGCTTCTACACCAATATATGTTCCACCATATGGAAAACCAGCTGCCTCGGTCCATTCTACTTTTTCAGAAAGGGTTTCTACTAAATATTTTGCATTTGAAGAAGATGGTCCTTCATATGTGCTTCGAATAATCTCTAAATTTGTTTTTTGTCCCATTATTTTTCCCCTCCAAACGCATTTGCTGCTAAAACAAGTCCGATTTCTAGTGCTTTTACATTTGGAAACCGTTCCTTCATTGCAGTTTGAATTTCTTCACTTGAAGGATTCTTCGAAAGTACTTCATCAAATGTCACTAAGTATTTACGAGTATGTTCAATTGCATCTTTCTCTCCATAAATAATCGTTGATGTAACTTGAAAGGCTTGTTCAGATCCTGTAAAGACTTCTACATGTAATTTTGACATGTTGTTTCCTCCGTTTTTCTATATACATTTCCACTTTTATTATTTTATATTTCCTTACTTGTTATAATCACTCTATGTTGTAACCAAAATAGTTACAAGTAGACCGAAAAAATATGCTATCTATTTACAACTCACACTTCATTGCTAATCGCTTCGTTGTAATAATTATAGTTACAACGAAGCACCAAGTCAATACTTTAATATCCAAAAAATTCCCCAGCAAAATAGATATATACAAAAACACTGTTCTTTTCATAAATCTTCTTCAGAAAAGAACAGTGCTTTATATAATAATTTATTTTGCTTTGAGTACTTTTTCTTTTAAGAAACGATCTACATACCCTTCTGCTTTTACAACAAATAAATACGCACCCATTGCTAATAATGCAAGATCTAATTCATATCCAGGATTCTTTCCGTCTCCTAATAAACCAGCTGCTCCGTTTACCTTTACAATTGCACCAACCAAGATAAGAGCAAATAATAATCCCACATATCTAACACCTAAGCCAATGATTAATAATAGACCACCAACTAATTCAAATGTTGCAACCCCATATGCGAGACCACCTGGTAAGCCAATGCTTGTAAACCAACCTGCTACATTATCAATACCTGATTGAAACTTTGCTAAGCCATGTGCAAAGAACGTAACTCCTAACACAATACGAATAATTAAATTACCAATATATTGATTCATTCTAAACTCTCCTTTTCGTTTTGTTATACAAACCTTTTATTCACAAGACAAAACAATACATTGTTTCTTTTTATTCGTCAAATACTTTTTTTAATAGAAATAAAAAAACATTATCCATTTTACGGATAATGTTTAACAAAAAATAGCACTCCTACAAGGCTCGACATGTGGAAATACATTCGAAAAAACATCAATAATTTTCTATTCTTTCGAGATAAGTTCAAATTTCTTTCCTGCATTTACGTAAGACAATAATGATAGATCTTCCTCGAAAACCGTTCCAATTACATTCACCTTTTCATTTTCTGATAGATCATTTATAACGATTTGTATTTCACCTGCATATCTACCGTACAGTTCATTATCAATTGTAATACTCCCTATCTTTCTTTGAACTGTATTCATCGCTGGTAAAATAACAGTATGTCCTTCTCTTGATTCTACAGAACGAATGACATCATGCGCTGGATCAAGCCTATTCGTATGTACTCGCTCTACTGTTTCTAATACTTCTCTTTCACTAATCAGCGGTTTATAACGTATTGGAATAATCCCTTTATTTGCACTTGTAATTTCTTGTACACTTTGTAAACTCCCACTTATATCTCCAATTAATACTTTATCAACGAAGCAATCTTCCACAAGTTCCAAATATGTCTCAAGCGGGCGCATATATCGGTGTTTTTCTAATGTAGGAAGCCCTTCATATAAAGGTCCTCTTTTTTCACCACCACCTGGAATAAATGCCATTGTTTTTATACCGCATTCACGCAAAAATTGATTTTGCTTTTGTAAAAATGATTTAGCAAGCCCTGTTTCAGGACGTGGATAAAAATTATGCCATGCTTCTACACAATCTACTTTTACATTTTCCTGAAGTAATTCCTTCCAAAAGGATTCCGTAATGGTACTCGCATTTAAAGCGATCTTCATTTTGTGTGATATACGTGCAATTTGCTTTGCCTCTATACCGTAGTCTATGCGTAAGCCCGTAATCCCCCACGCTAATAACTGTTTCACATTTTCATATGTAATCCCTAAATACTGCAAAGACTTTGGAGAAACATCCACCATTAGTTCCATCTCATATTTTTCCGCTTGCTTCCCAAGTATTTGTATTAACTCTTTATAAGTTGTAGGATCGTCTTCTGGAATATGAAGAGAAGTAAAAATAGACGTAAAGCCGTATTCGCTTACCGTTTTCAACCATTTTTCTTGCTCTTCTATCCGGTCCTTTGAAAGATATATTGAAACTCCTATCATAGTAATCTCTCCTTCTACTTATCATGAAAAAAAGAGAAAGGAATCCCTTTCTCTATATGTTCTCTGCCATTTCCTCTTTAAACCCGAAGAAATACGTAAAGATAAAACCAAATACATAAGCAATGACAAGACCAAGAAAATATAATAAATATTTATTATCAGCGATTAACGGAATTAACGATAATCCTGATACACCAATTCCGAGTGAAGCCGTTTTCATAACTGCCTGGAATGCACCGCCAACAGCTGCACCTAAACAAGCCGTAATAAACGGTTTACCAAGTGGTAATGTGACCCCATATAATAAAGGTTCTCCAATTCCTAAGAAACCAACCGGTAGTGCTCCTTTAATTACATTACGAAGACGCTTATTTTTCGTTTTTACATAAATCGCAATCGCTGCCCCAACTTGCCCCGCTCCTGCCATCGCTAAAACCGGTAGTAACGGTGTTACATGAGTTTGATTAATAAATTCCATGTGGATAGGTGTTAGACCATGATGTAGTCCCACCATAACGAGCGGTAAAAATGTTCCTGCGAGTACAGCGCCTGCAAATGCTCCGCCAACATCTAAAATTGCATTAATGCCACTTGTAATTCCATCAGATAGGAAACCAGCCACTGGCTGAATTGCTAACATCGTTACTAAGCTCACTGCTAATACCGTAATAAGCGGTGTCACAATAATATCAACTGCATTTGGTACTGCCTTTCGTACTTGTCTTTCCACTACAACCATAAGCCATGCTGCAAAGATGACAGCGAATAAACCACCGTGCCCCGGTACCATTGCTTCACCAAATAGTTTCACATTTGCCATAGCTGGGTTGAAAATTAAAATACCTGCAATCGCTCCGAGAACTGGAGTTCCGCCAAATTCTTTTGCCGTATTCCAGCCAACTAGAATACCTAAGAATGTAAAAATACCACCGCCAATTAAAAGTAACATTTGCAGCCATGTTGCATTTGGATCTGCCCCCGCATTTTTAGCAAAGTTGGCAACCCCATTTATAATTCCTGATGCAACAAGACCTGGAATTAATGGAATGAAAATATTACCGATTTTTCCCAATAAATTTTTAACAGGCGTATTATTTTTCTTCTTGATTGCTGATTTCATTTCTTGGCCAAGATCTTCAAGGTGGTAATCAGCAACATCACCAATTCGTAACCCTGTCAAAGTCTCCATTTCGGCTGCTACTTTATTCACAGTTCCGGGCCCAACTACGACCTGCAATGTTTCATCTTCAATCACACCCATGACACCGTCTACTTTTTTCAAAAGCTCCATATTGACTTTACTTTCATCATGAAGTGTTAGACGTAACCTCGTCATACAATGTGCAATACCACGAATATTTTTCGTTCCCCCAAGTTGCTCTGTAATCTCTTTTGCCATCCGCTGTTCTTTCTTCATTGTAAAATCCCCCTCCCCACTTTTTATAATGCCTTTTTCACAAATCCTTTCGCATCTGTTAATTTTTCAAGTGCTTCCCCATATTCGCACTGTAGTAATATCATGACGATTGCTGTTTTCACATTACGCTTTGCTTTTTCGTAATATGCTTCCGCTTCTTTGTAATCTACTCCCGTCGCTTCCATAATAATTCGTTTGGAACGCTCGACTAACTTTTCATTTGTCGACTGAACATCAACCATTAGATTTTTATAGACTTTCCCTATGCCAATCATAGAAGCAGTTGAAATCATATTCAGTACTAACTTTTGTGCTGTTCCAGCCTTTAGGCGTGTAGATCCTGTTAACACTTCTGCACCTGTCTCTACTTCCACGCTAATTTTTGCAAATTTACTTATCTCTGCTCCCTTATTACAGGAAATGCTAGCTGTACTTGCTCCCGTAGAATTTGCATATTTTAATCCACCAATTACATAAGGTGTTCTACCACTTGCAGCGATTCCAATAACAGTGTCCTTATTACTTAACTGAATCCCCTTTAAATCATCTACTGCAAGATCTTCTCGATCTTCGGTCCCTTCCATCGCTTTAGTAAGCGCTTTCAACCCTCCTGCTATAAAGCCTTGAACCTGTTTCTCATCTGTTCCAAATGTCGGTGGACACTCGACAGCATCTAAAATTCCTAGTCGTCCGCTTGTACCAGCACCAATATAAATTAATCGTCCACCATTTTGAAAAGATGAAACAACACTTTGAACAATTTTTTCAATTTGTTCGATTTCATTTTCAACCGCTACAGCGACTTTACAATCTTCTCGATTCATTGTTTGTAAAATTTCTCTTATGCTCATCTCGTCTAAATTCATCGTATTTTCATTTCGGTGTTCTGTTGATAAATTCTCTAACATATTCTCACCTTCTTTGAAATTTAATTTCACACTTTTATTATAACTTCACGAAACTTAAAATCAATATTTATATTACATTTTACGAAACGAAATTTCTTTTTATAACAAAATTGTGTCTATTTAACCAAAATAAAAAGATGAGTTTCATCTCATCTTTTCCTTTACTTCAATTTCCGTAATCGTACTGCTTCTTCTCTTGTTTCTGTAAATTTATCCAATACTTGATTACCTATCCTATTAAATGTAATCACATACAAAGCATCAATTATATTAAGTTGCGTCATTCTTGAAGCAATACTTGCAATACGATGATCTTGTTCTACATCTGGCATACAAAGACGGATATGTGATTCTTTATATAATGGAGACGATTGATCTAGCTTTGTAATAGCGATAACAGTAGCACCTTGTCTACTAGCATATTGCGCCATTTCTAGTACATCCTTCGTCCGGCCAGATGTTGAAAGAGCGACAAATATATCTCCCTGTTTTAAGTTAGTAACAAGCGGGAGCATCATATGAAAATCAGATAGCATCATAGCCGTAAACCCTAGACGAGTAAACTTATACGCTCCATCCATTGCTGGCGTAGCTGATCCACCCACTCCATAAAATAATATTTTCTTTGCTCCTAAAATGGCATCTGCTGCTTTTTCTAACTCTTTTTTATCAATAGCAGTAATACCCGCTTCAATCGCAGCCTTATTGACATATGTAACTTTATTGAATAAATCAAACGGACTATCCTCTGTGTTCATCACTGAAAAATCATTAATATTATAATCGACAATTGTTAATTCTCTAACAAGCGCTAACTTAAAAGCTTTAAAACTTCCTATACCAATCGTTTTACAAAAGCGTACGACACTTGCTTCACTGGATCCTGCATTATTAGAAACTTCTTTTGTCGTTAAATTAGGAACAATTTCTGCATTCTCCATAATATACTGAGCAACCTTTTTTTCAGCTGGTGAAAATTGATTCATATGATTTTCTATTTTAAATAGTAGCGTTGACGCCTTCACCATTCATCCCCCATTCCTTACGGTTGCTTTTATTTTTCATATCCCAATTCCATATCTTGCGAATCATAAAGATAAAAGACATCTTCACCAGGAGGATGAAACACATTTACAATTCGATCTCCTTTTTGATAGACCGTCCTTTCTCCTTCAGACCACTTCTTTTCCCATCCATTTATCCAAATTGCAGCATCAGGTAAAAAGGAAGTGTATCTATATCCTTTCGAATCATCTCCTGCAATATAAGAAGAGAAAACAGAAACAGGAAAATCTTTAACTTTTGATTCTTTTCCTAATGTAAATGGTAAACACATTAAAAGAATTACAACTACACATATAACTTTTTTCCATGCAATCTTCATTCATTTTTCTCCTTCTAGTACTAAAGCACACATAAATTTTAACACAATTATTACTTCGCCACTCTACACTATTACTATTTTTTATACTCATAAAAAAAGCTTATCCACATGAGATAAGCTTTCTTACCTTAGATAAAATACTTCTTCAATAACGGCGGTGTAATAATCGTCGTAAGGATAACAACAATTACAATTGCAGTGAAATTTTCTTTCGCTAACAAATTTGCTGCAAGTCCATTTGCGGCAATAATAAGTGCTACCTCTCCACGCGATACCATCCCAGCCCCAATGCTAATCGAAGACTTTAAATTAAAACCTGTTAACCTCGCTCCTAAGCCTGACCCCACTAGCTTTGTGATAATGGCAACAATCGTCATGATGACAATAAACCAAATTTGGTTTCCGATACCTTGAAATGTAATCTCCATCCCGATGCTAACAAAAAAGATTGGTACAAAAATCGCATAGGCAATCGGTTCTATTTTATGTTCTACTTCGTGTTTATATGTTGTTTGTGAAATGGCAATCCCCGCAGCAAATGCACCAATGATACCAGCAATCCCCATTTGCTCACTATAGTAAGCAAATGAAAAACAAATAATAAGTGCTGCACTAATTAACGCCTCTGACACACGGAGCGGCACCAACATTTTCATAATCCACGGAACCACTTTCCATCCAATGAAAACAATACTTACGAAAAAAATGATTTTCTTAGCGATAACAAGTGTAATACTCACATCTTGTGTGCCTAAAAAACTCATAACAAAGGCTAATAAAATAACAACGATAACGTCATCAAATACGGCAGCCCCTAAAATCGTTGTACTTTCCCTTGTATTCATTTTCCCTAAGTCTCGCAATGTTTGAACAGAAATACTCACTGATGTTGCACAGAGCAGTAATCCTAGGAAAATGGCATGTGATTGTAACATCCCAAATGCGAGTCCCGCCAAATATCCGCCGAGGAAAGGAAAAATGATACCTCCCATCGCTACTGCGAATGAAGATTTCAAATTGCGATTTAATTCCTCCAAATCAGTTTCTAATCCTGCCATAAACATGAGTAACAGAACACCAATTTCACTAAGTTCATCAATAAGTTCAGAACTATTAATAATTCCAAAAACAGCGGGACCAATAATAATTCCAACAATTAATTTTCCTAGTACCGATGGTTGACCAAGTCTAACACTAATATCACCAGCTAATTTCGTACAAAGTAAAATAACGACAATTTCAAAATAAAACAGCATAATATCTTCTCCTACTTTATAAAATACATCTATTTTTGGTGTTAGTTTTTCCTTACATCTAAGATTTTATTTGTTACATTTTTATTTGACAAAATATTCTGAATTATAATAAAATTACTACAGCAATTCTAGATTTTTTATCAAAGCACACAACTGTACCTCTATTCGCTTATGGACTATTTTGCAGTGGACTCGTATTATATTCGCAGTTGTGAAAATCGAAGAATGAGGGGAGAGTCCAAGTGAAATCATTATTACGAAAAAAACCACTTACTACTGAATCACCACGGCAATTAGAAAGAACGTTAACTGCGTTAGATTTAACCTTTTTAGGAATTGGAGCTGTAATTGGGACAGGTATTTTCGTCTTAACAGGAATTGTTGCGGCCAAACATTCTGGTCCTGGTATTATGCTATCTTTTCTTATTGCTGCATTTACCTGTGCATGTGTGGCCTTCTGCTATGCAGAATTTGCTTCTTCTATCCCTATTTCAGGAAGCGTTTACACATATGCGTATATGACAGTTGGAGAAGTCGTTGCCTTCATTGTTGGCTGGTGTTTAATGCTAGAATATTTACTGGCAGTTGCGGCGGTTGCGGCCGGATGGTCAGGATATTTACAATCGTTACTTTCCGGATTTAATATTCATCTACCCGCCATTATCGCCTCGGCCCCTGGAATGGGAAAAGGCGGAATAATCGATTTACCAGCTGTATGTATTTTACTTTTTATTACACTGCTTCTTAGCTTCGGTGTACGCGAAAGTGCTCGCATTAATAATATTATGGTATTAGTTAAATTAGCAGTGATTATTGCCTTTATCGTAGCAGGTACAAAATACGTCAAACCGGAAAATTGGACACCGTTTTTACCATTTGGATATGATGGGATTATTACAGGTGCAGCAACAGTATTTTTTGCCTTTCTAGGATTTGATGCCATTGCAACAGCTGCTGAAGAAACGAAAAAACCACAGCGAGATTTACCAATTGGAATTATCGGTTCCCTTCTCATTTGTACGGTACTCTATATGATTGTATCCTTTGTTTTAACAGGGATGGTTCCTTATACACAATTAGATGTTTCAGATCCAGTTGCTTTTGCGCTTCATTTCGTTGGTGAAGACACCATTGCTGGATTATTAGCTGTCGGTGCAATGACAGGAATGACAACCGTTATTTTAGTCGTTATGTATGGGCAAGTTCGCGTTTCCTATGCAATGAGCCGTGACGGGCTACTTCCAAAAGCATTAGCTCGCGTGAATCAAAGAGTTAAAATACCTCTATTAAATACGTGGATTACTGGCATTGCAGCAGCTTTATTAGCAGGATTACTAGATTTACATCTACTTGCAAATTTAGTGAACATCGGTACACTAACTGCCTTTACATTCGTTTGCTTTGCTGTACTTATTTTACGCAAAACACACCCAGATTTAAAAAGAGGTTTCCGTGCACCATTCGTACCTATATTACCAATTGTTGCAATTTGTTGTTGTCTCTATTTAATGATTAACCTTTCTGCAACAACTTGGAAAGGATTTGCTGTTTGGCTTGTCATTGGACTATGTGTATATTTCTTCTACTCTAGACGTAATAGCCATTTACTGACCAAAGAAAATAATGGTGAACAAAAAAAAGCATGAAAAACAGCTCGCTATATTAGCGAGCTGCTTTACGTTCGAGTTTGTTTTTTTGTTAACGTTTGTAGAATGAAAAATATGTCGATGCAAGCTGTAAACCAGGCCCAATTCCCTATTGATGACGAGTAATTTACAATACCAATCGTAATTACAATCATCATTACAACCAATTGGTACACAAGCTTCCAGTTTCGCATATCCATTCTCTTTTATCCCGCATGAACTGCCCACAAAAGCCCGATTAGTGTGGGCTAGCAATCAGTGGGGGATGAAGAAATCCCCCACTGATTAAAGTTTCACTTTATTATTTTGTTTCCTTCTTTTTCTTTTTCCATGCAGTTACACTATCAAAGAAAAAGTTAATAAACAATGCTCCTAATCCTGCTAATAGAAAAGTCATTAAAAACAGAACCCATTTGCTTTTATCTTTCAAAAAATAATATCCAACAAGGAGCACAACTGCAATCCATACATATTCAAGAATTCTTTTTAGCTTTTGCTCTTCCAAATCTTTCGCCCCTTTACGTTTGTTTCATCTCTCTTTATTGTAACATGAAATAATATATCGGCGGAATCACTACATATATCGGCGATACGACATAAATTCCTACTAATAAAAGAAGCTCGCCCAAGGCAAGCTTCCCATTCTCTTACTTATTTACACTCTTTTCAACAAGCTGCATCGCATATTCTAATGTACGATTCGTTGTTTCTACATACTGATCTTTTACTTTTGTATCTTTTACTACAGATTCCGCTACTTTGATTTTTCCTTCTAATGCTTTCACTGGGCCTTCTTGATATTGTCCTGGTTCTTGTCCTACTTGAACTTTTTCTAATAAAACTTTTGCTGCATCAATTGTTTTTTGTAATTTCTCTTTTGGCGTTTCTGGTTTTTGGTCAACTACTTTTGATTGTATAAATGTTTGATGTGCTGTTTTTAAACTGTGATATGCCCCAACTGCTTGCTCACCTGTCGTCGCCATATTTTCAAATACTGCTTTTGCTCCATTATAACTTGTTTGTAATTCTGTAAAGGCAGCTTGTGAATATTGGCCCGGCTTTTCACCGAATTCATAAGAACCTGCTAATGTTTCTTTTGCTTTACCAATCTCTTCATATAAAGCATTTAATTCTTCTAGTTTTGTGCGATTTGTAAACTCATTGTATGCCGCTACTATTTCAGATGAAGTAAGTGCTTTACTATATAATTTTGCAAGCGCAACTTGTCCATGTAATGGAACCCCACCGTTACCATCACTTGTTGGATCTGCACCAATCGCGAATGGTACATTCGGATGATATACTTTACCTGTCACTGGCTGACTATTTACTTTTTTTCCATCTACATAGATTGCTAATTCATTTCCATTATACGTTCCTGTTAAATGATATGTTTTATTTGCCTCTAATTGTGTACCTATACGTTTATAGCTACCACCAATATGAGCCCATAATTCTACATATCCAGTTCCAGTAGATTCGAACCCAATTCCGCCGCTCTCTGTATTTTCCATAATAGCTTGACCACGAATTTCATTCATAGAAAATACCGTTTCTAATGTAAATGTATTCGCCACTTTCTCTTTTTGCGCTGCTGAAAACGGGATATAGCCAAATGTGTTTGCTTTTCCATTTAATTTCATTACATGCTTTTTCAATGATTTATCATATTCAATTGATACATTCCCTTTTACATCGCCTTTACTTCCAAATGATGAGTTATCTTTAAATATACCATCTAAAAAGTTAACATCAAATACATCCGCCTTTGGCACTTTCACATTCGGATCAATAATTTCTTTTTTCGTTGTTACTTCTGCTTGTAATGGCTGTTCACTTTCATTTTCGAATGAATCGATCGCAACTGCTTCTAGCGTGTATGTTTTTCCACTATCTAGCCCACCTAATGTAAACGTAAGTTCTTTCGGCACTGGATCACGATAAAACTCTGAGAATGCTAATAACTTATTTTTAATTTCTCCTGTTTCTTTATCTCTTGCTTGTAAACGATAAGAATGAACAAGTAGATTATCCACTGCTTGCGGGAAAGTCGCTGTTACTGAACTCTCAGTTACATTTGAAACTTTTAACTTTGCATTTTTCTCGAAAGATGGTTTTTCTTTATCGCGGCTTTCCACATGTTTAAAAGATTCTTTTTTAGCTGGTAGTTGAACCTTCCATGGTTCACCTGTCCAAGAATTCGTATGGAAATCACGACGATTAATTGTTACTTCTTTATCGTCTACCTCTACTAATAAACCTTGGCTTAAATCGCTTGCACCTGGCGGAATATTACCTTGAACTTTCCCGCCCTCTACTTCCATATAACTTACTGAAGATGTTCCAACAGATGTAAAGTCTTTTTGATGAATGGATCTTGGATCATCTAATGGATAGTGCGAATGACCAGAGAATGTAATTGCTTGCGGATAATCCTTTAATACTTCATTAATTTTTGCACTGTCCTTCGTTCCCCATTCATGACTACCATACACAGTTTCTTTAATATGCTGGTGCAAGAACACGAAAATTGGTTTTTCTGGATCATCAGCTTTTGCTTTCGCAATTTCTTCTTTCAACCAATTAATTTGTTTATCAGAATAATATCCATGTGTCGTTCCATCTTCTGGTGACATAACAAGGAAGTGATATCCCTTCACGACTTTATGATAATAAATAGATTCCATTCCTGTCTTTTCTAAGAAACGTTTTTGTGCATCCTCTGCCGATAAACCATTCCAATAATCATGGTTTCCAAGTGAATTCATTCTCACTGCATCTTTATTGGCATATTGATTATATACTTGCATAAAACGATCATATTGCTGATTAGACCCTGAATCTGTAAAATCACCAACGATAACAAATGCGTCTTGTTTTGGCGCAAGTGTATTAAACTGTTCAATCGCTCTTTTCCAACGGAACGTATCATCTGTTCCGCTATTTTTAATATGTACGTCACTTACAACCGGAAAGACAAGTTTTTTCTCCTGCGGTTTTTCCTCTTGTTTCTTCTCTTCCGTTTGTGCGGAAGTGTTCCATGGAAACGATACAAACGCTAAAATGAAAACTGCTAATAATCCAATAAGACCTTTTACCTTCTGAAACATGTTCCTACTCACGTAAATCCTCCTCATATGTTTGATTCAGTACAAGGATTATTGTATCTAACACATATTAACCTCGTTTAAACGAATAATGAAAAATATTACATCTTTGTAAATATAAAGTCAGTTTCCTGTAAAGTGCCACAACAGCTATATAAATACAAAAAACGACATAAAACCTTTATTTTTAGGTGGGAGAGAGCATCCGGCCGTGCATAGAAGCGGTCAGATCCTCTTCCTGCCCCATGCCAAGTTAAAACAAAAAGAAAAAAACGAGTGCAGGTCACCTTTTGTTCTTCATAGCCGCAACTTATATGTTGGCAAATCGAAATGGAACAACTATATATCACTCATATATAGTTGTTCCATTTAAATCTCTATTAGGCTAAATAGTAGATATGATGTCGATTAGCCCTACTGGAATATATAAAAGGATTTAAATTTACAATCTAGAAACAGTATTATGTGATAACCAAAAGATGTTTGGAGGATAAAAGTAGATTTTAATCACATAAATCACAATATAAAAAGATAATCTATGTTACAAAAGGTGCTTTCTGTATATGAAAGCACCTTTTAAGTCCAATACTTTTTCTATCGTCTAAAATACTTTTAATCAAACAAAAGTCTCATCATCTTTCACATAGACTCCGCTTTATTTTTCTTTTTCACAAACTTGAAAATGAACATTCCTATCACAATGAAACAAACAATCCCTAGTATCGGTAATGTATATTGTTCAACAATCGCACCTGCTTTTTTCCAATGAGGTCCTAATTTCAATCCTACATATACATATAGCGTTGTGAGTGGCAACATCGCTATAAATGTGTATATGCTAAATTGCCAAATGTTCATTTTGGCGATTCCACATGGAACTGAAATAAGTGTACGAACCCCTGGAATAAATCGGCCAAGAAACGCCACAGCTGGTCCATATTTTTCAAAGAAATGATCTGCTTTTTGAATCTGTTCTTCCTTTATAAAAAAGTATTTTCCATATTTCAGTAATAACGGTCGACCACCATAATACCCGAGCGCATATAGTGTTAGCGGCCCCGTCGTTCCTCCGATCGTTCCAGCTAATACTGCGAGCCAAAAATTCATATCTCCTTCGTATACCCAATATCCAACAAGCGGCAACACAATTTCTGCTGGAATAAACTCAAATGTTAATGCTAGAATTACACCGAAATAAGAAAACTGCTTTAAATACTCAATTACATCTAAAATAAACTGCTCCATTTATGAACTCCTATCCTTTATTTAAATTATATTTTTCTTGTAAGTGCTTCGGTGCCATTTTCACAATTCGCTGTAAAATAAATAAGACAACAGCAATATCATCTAATCCCCCAAAAAACAGTAGAAAATCAGGGATGAGATCAAACGGAAATACGACATACCCAATTAAAAAAACAATGGATAGTATTTTCTTCTGCATAGCGACTTCTTTTGATGTAAAAAAGTCATATAAAAATGGACCAAATTGACGAAAATGAAGCATAAATCGAAATCGGTTTATAAACTTTTTCATTTTTCACCTCTCTTTTTTCTGCATACAAAAAGGACCTTTACCAAATATAGTAAAGGTCCTAAAAAAAACAATAAGGGGCCTTTACCATTGCTGGTAAAGGTCTCACTAACAACAAATCGTTGCCAATAAAGCCGAGGGTTTCTCCCTGTAATGACGGCTTTATTGTGACAAGTTACTCCCCTTTATATACGCAATCTTATAAAATCACCTTAAAATATTTGATAGAACTTGTCAATCTTTTTTGGTTATCCTTCATTAATAGGCTGATACATACTCGCTATGGCTTGCATTTCAGAACTTGGTGCTGGTGATAGCTGATAATACCCTTTCTTCACCATATACTGCCAAATGTCATAAGCATGGTGACTACTATTTAAAAAGGTATTTTCTAAAAGCGTTCTTAACTCTGGATTCGCACACTCTAATAAAGAACCTGCACAATTAAACGCAGAAGACTTTTGGTTCAATAAATATCCAGTCGCAATTGCTCGATCATTAGGTGGTTGTGCAATGACGCTTGGTGTAACGGGGGAATACTTTTGTGAAGGTGCCTCTGTATAAGAAGCTAATACTGGTTTTAATTTAGACGGCTGAAACTTTGATATATTTGGAGTTGTCTCACCTTGTATAAATTCCACCTTCAAATTATAATCTTGCACATGAAGAGGAAGATGATTCTGTAACATTTGTTTCAACTCATCATCCTGTGCTTGCTGTATATATGTAGACATCGTATTAATTGTGTTATAGTCTCCCGCTATCAGTTCACTTAAGTCACGTAATTCATGCGTTGCTAATTGCATTTCTATTCCCCCTTTCTATAATTCCTTTCTAGCATCTCCTAAAAAAACAAAAATACCATATAAAAATCCACATCATTGCGAATTTTTATCCCGCATTAACGGGCAGTAAGACCCCTCCTCAAAATTCAGCGAAAGCAAAGAAATTAGGTGGGGAATCAACTGCCCGTAAAAGCCCGATTGGTTCAACTAATAATTGATGTGAGGCAAAGCCCCACACCAATTAAAGTTTCACTTTATATGGTATAAATTAAAGCGGATTACACTTTGGCAGCTCTAACCCAGAAGCTTGTGCTAGTTTCAGTAAATAATAACATTCTTCCCTTGCCATATGGTCTGCCATTCTTCCAGATATTAAGCTTAATACTTGATTAGATAACTCTAATTCTTCTAATTCGTGAAGAAAACGGGAGAATAGTGTTAATTCTAATGAAACATCTTTTGTAAATTTTTTTAGAGCTGGAAAAGAATGCAGTTCCGCCCGTAAGTAACCTGTCATTTCCACAGCTTTTAAATAAAACTGTTCAAAATGCTTTTCATATTCTTCACTCTTCTCTTTCAGTCGTTTCTCGACCAGATCTAATCCACCTGAAATGGCACCTGCATGACCCGCTGCATCCGTTAGCCAAGCAAGATGATAATGCAATTCATGAAAAACAGGTGGCACTTCTCCTTTTATTAAATATTCTAATACCGTTATGTACTCTTCCACTTCGTTCACCATATGGTTAATAAAAGTTGGTGTAAAATGAATGACAATTTTTCCTTCCAGTTGCTTTTGTATAATATTTAACTTAAATTTTCTAATTTCCTCTGCTACTTTATGTGCATCTTTCGCAAATGCAATCAAATTTACCGTATGAATATTACTGAGGAATCTATCAAATGTTTGGACAAAATACATCGCTTTTTGAATATCTTCACTTTCATTTTGAGCTAAAGCATCTAAAAGAAACTGCGCATGATCGCCAAGAACCTTCAACCAGAATTTATGTTCAAACAACGCGATTTCTTCATACGTACTATTCATCCGGTTAACTCCCCCCTTATCTACTCTTTCGGCGCAATTAGAATTCTATACTGGTCAGGATCATGCACAATAATACCTCTTTTCTCCGTTTTACAGCTCTCTAATTCTTGAAATGACACACAATAGAACTCTAATTTTTTTCGTACTTTTTCCATATCACAAAATGGCAAACTAAAATTTATATAAGAAGGCACTTCCTCACCGAAATCCCCGCCTTTTTCCCTATTTAAAACGAAGCAAATTCTCGTTGCACCAATATCATACCAAACGCCAGGCACATGTAATTGTGGCCGGTGCCTACTTGGCTGAAATCCCAGGATACCTTCATAAAAATATAATGTTTCCTTTAAATTTCTTACTTCTAATACAATACAATTTGTAATAGTCTCCACGTACATTTCCTCCTTGACCCTACTAGTTTTTCTATATGAGTCATAAATAACAATTATGTCTGAATACAATACATAGTGATGAATGTTTCACTTATAAAGGAGGTTTGCATTATGGACAAATTTATGAAATCTTACACACCTTACCATAGTCCAAAAGATCCTTGTCCGCCGATTGGAAAGAGATTTTATTCAACCCCTCCTCATTTATATATGGGATTCCAACCAACTAATTTACCACAATTCCCTCCAAGAGACGCCTTACAAAAAGGCACTTTATGGCCTGCTCTTTATGATTATTATGAAAGCCCCCATAAGAAAGGAAGGTGACAAGAATCGTGACTCAAACACTGCCAGATGAATATTATGAATGGATAAAAGAGTTGCAAGAACTCGATTTTGTATTAGTTGAACTTACGCTTTATCTAGATACTCATCCAGATGATGTTACAGCGATAAATCAATTTAATGATTTTTCCTATAAAAGAAGATTGCAAAAGCAAAAAATTGAAGAAAAGTATGGCCCACTCCAACAGTTTGGTAATAGCTACTCTAATGCTCCGTGGGAATGGAGTAAAGGTCCTTGGCCATGGCAAATATAAAGGAGAGAAAATATGTGGATATATGAGAAAAAATTGCAATACCCTGTAAAAGTAAGTACTTGTAATCCAGCACTTGCAAAATTATTAGTTGAGCAGTACGGTGGTGCAGATGGGGAATTGGCAGCTGCTCTCCGTTATTTAAACCAGCGCTACACGATTCCTGATCAAGTAATAGGTTTATTAACAGATATCGGTACGGAAGAATTTGCTCATCTTGAAATGATTGCAACAATGATTTATAAATTAACAAAAGACGCGACCCCTGAGCAGATGAAAGCAGCTGGACTAGATGCTCAGTACGCTAATCATGATAGTGCACTATTTTATCACAATGCAGGCGGCGTTCCGTTTACAGCCACATACATACAAGCAAAAGGTGATCCAATTGCAGACTTATATGAAGACATTGCTGCAGAAGAAAAAGCAAGAGCAACTTATCAGTGGCTCATTGATTTATCAGATGATCCTGATATAAATGATAGCCTCCGCTTTTTACGTGAGCGCGAAATCGTTCATTCCCAGCGTTTCCGCGAAGCTGTTGAAATTTTAAAAGAAGAACGCGATCGAAAAATTTATTTTTAATTTTTTCAGCTACACATATCCTATTGATATGTGTATTTTTTATTGTCCATCTATCTTTCCCTAACTTCCATACCGATGTTTTTCCAAAAAGGCATAATTATTCAATTTAACGCATTATTTTTAAAATTTTTTAAAGTTTCCTGTTGCTTTCTAGTCATCAGACGATTAAAATTATAACAGTTACTCGACAAATTATTTGAATTTTCGACAAAAAGATATTTAGGAGGATTTTCTATACATGCGTACAACTTTAAAGCCATCGCAAATTCTCTCCATTAGCTTATTGCTATTTGCAGTTTTTTTCGGCGCTGGTAATATGATTTTCCCGCCACTTCTTGGGCTTTCTTCAGGAGAAAACATGTGGGTTTCTATTTCAGGATTTATTATTACAGATGTAGGTTTATCATTATTAGCAATCGTCGCCGTTGCTCTTGCAGGTGGTAGTTTTAAAAGTTTAGCGAGCCGTGTTCATCCAAAGTTTGCAGCAGTATTAGCTATTATTATCTACCTTTCAATCGGCCCACTATTTGTTATTCCACGAACTGGCTCTGTTTCTTATGAAATTGGAATCGCACCGCTTTTTCAGGACCAATGGTATTCCATGTTACTATTTAGCTTTATTTTCTTTACTGTTGTTTACTTCTTATCATTAAACCCATCCAAATTAGTTGATCATATTGGGAAGATATTAACACCAATCTTACTTGGTATTATTGCGGTTATGGCAACAAAAGTGATTCTTTCACCAACAGGTTCGTTTGTTCCTCCTGTTGGCGACTATAAAGAGATTCCATTTTTCAAAGGGTTTTTAGAAGGATTTTTAACATTAGATGCGATTGGCGCTCTCGTTTTATCGACAATTGTCGTAAATGCTATTCGTCAAAACGGTGTAAGGGAAAAAGCCTCCATTGCAAAGTACACAATTATTTGCGGAAGCATTGCTGCTTTCCTTTTAACAGTCGTTTATTTCTTACTTGGATACATCGGTGCATCAAATGGAAACCTAGGACAATTTGAAAATGGCGGCCAGCTATTAGCAACTGTTATGTACCAATTATTTGGGACAAGCGGTAATATTTTGCTAAGCATCGCAATTATATTTGCTTGCTTAACGACAGCTATTGGTGTAGTCAGTGCATTTGCCAACTATTTCACAACCGTATTAACAAATGTTTCTTATAAAAATCTTGTATTATATGTTTGTATTTTTAGCTTTATTGTTTCCAATCTAGGACTCAGCTTATTAATCAAAATTACATTACCTGTGTTAATTATTCTTTATCCAATTACAATCATTTTAATTTTCGTATCATTTATTGATAAATATACGAAGCGTAAACCATCTGTATACATCGGTGCAATGATTGCTGCGTTCATTATTAGCTGCATTCACGCGCTTGATAATGTGGGAATGATGCCAGCTGCTATTACATCTATTGCGAGCACAATTCCTTTTTACAAATTAGGGATTGGCTGGATTGTCCCAGCAATTATTGGAGGTATTGTCGGATACTTTATCCCGCAGACACAAACGGAAGGTGAAGTTTCTACTAAATAAAGAAAGAAGCAAGCATTCTAAAAAATGCCTGCTTCTTTTCTTTTACATCGTATGTTTAAATGTAAATAACTCTTCTTTAGGAAGTGAAATAGACTTTACTTCTTCTACTTCCTCGTCTTTGTTCATTTCTCCTAACCTTACTTTTGCTATCGCATCCTCTATACTTCTTACAATCATATTCCCTGAGAAGATAGTGAGTCCAAAAAAAGTAATTGGTACGAGCGGAATCCATGGATGCACTGATAGAGAGCGAAAGTATACACCTATTAAACCAGACCATTCATGTGTGTAAGAATCTAGCTCTTTGACCATTCCTCCAAACTGGACCGTCCCTCCAAAAAACACTTCAAGTAATCCTAAATGAAGAAAAAGAATCAACGTTTGAATAAACTGCTGCATCAATACAAGTACAAACGTCATATATAAGTGCGGAAACACATGTTTCACAACAATACGCCTTCTACTTCCGCCTAATATACGAGCAGCATCTATAAACTCTTCCTTTTGTAATTTCTGCACTTCATTCGCAATATAGAGAGAAATTGTAGGAAGTGCAAGCACAATAAACAATATGACTTGAAATGATGCTCTCTCAAAGAAACTAGTCGTCTCTGCTCCATTCACAAAACTAGTT
Organism: Bacillus sp. 105MF; assembly: GCF_000374885.1. Taxonomy (NCBI): domain Bacteria; kingdom Bacillati; phylum Bacillota; class Bacilli; order Caryophanales; family Bacillaceae; genus Bacillus; species Bacillus sp. 105MF. Next base: position 39,052 of record NZ_KB895583.1, read on the forward strand.
GCAAACTGAAGAAAGAAATATGCAATCATAACAGTTGGAATAACTGTAAAGCTATCAAAAAACGCTTCAATTTTTGAAAACCCTCTTTTTACATAGGTTCCTAATATAACACCAAAAAAGAGACCTAAAACCACCCGCATCATCGCAATAAAAGCGGATATACCAATAGTCCACTTCGCCCCTTCAATGACTAAATGTAAAAGATCATAACCTTTTCGATCTGTTCCTAATAAAAATTTTGATGAAGGCGAAAATGGTGGAGCTTCTACATTTCCTTGCGCGTCATATTGCAGCGAAACTTGGCGAATATGCCCTCCATTCCACAATGTATTCCCAATGCTAAGTCCAACTAACACGACAAGAAATAAAATACTAAACCAAAACTTTTTATCGCGCTTTATATATTTCCACATCTCTTACGCCCTCTCTTTCATCGCATCTGGAACGAAATAATGAAATGACTTAAATAGAACAAAGATCGGGATATAAATAAGTAAGATGCTCATTGTAAAAACTTCAATCGGTTGATAATTTTTAATGAATACAAAAATACCATGTGTGTTAAAAAGCCATTCTATAATATACAAATTTGATAACATAAACCAAATATTTGTTTTCGCAAAAAACAATGTACTAAGCAACACATTCCGCAATACATGACGATTTAAAATATAGAAACGATCAAACCCTTTCGCCCGTGCAAATAATACATAATCTTTTTCTAATTCTGTTTCAAAACGAAGGAGTAATAACTTTACAAACATAATCGTAGTGGGAATACTTAAACAAATAATAGGTAAACCCCGAATGGACTCTCCTCTCAGCGCAGCAATTTTAATAGGTAAAAAACCTGTCTTTTGAAAAAACCATACAACAAGAATTTGCGATCCGATAATAAGAAGAATGTCTGGGATGGACTCAAGAAAAAGCAGAAATGTTTTAATGCGCCGCTGTATATGCGAACGACTTCTCATCATCATATATACAATGCAGAAAGCTATACATAATGAAATAAAAAATGAAGCTAAAAAAAGAATCATCGTTTCTTTATAATGAATAAATAGCTGTGGAAATAACGGCCGATTCATCCCATACGTTAAGTTTGGAACATCTATCAGTTTCATAACTGACATCTTTAAAGCCTGTACATACTGTGAAAAATTAATATGTAAGCCTTCGAATAGTTTTGGAAGAGCACCTAAACAAATAATACCAATAACAGAAAGAATAAATTGCACTGTAATCTCTATTCCATTTGAAATCACCTTTCTTGTCATTTTCCCCCTTCTCTCTATACAAATTTCCATTCTATTGATACTCCGCTTTACCCCGCATTAACGGGCAGTAAAACCCCCACCTCAAAATTCAGCAAAAGCAAAGAAGTTAGGTGTGGGATGCCCCCCAGTGATTAGAGTTTCACTTTATTTTATAAACAATTTTCAGAATTGTAAATATTTTCTGCAAAAAAGAATCACTAGATTATGATCCTAGTGATTCTTTATGCACGCGTTTTTCATTTCTAACAAATGGCATATACAATAATAAGCACCCTATAAACGCAGCGATTTCTAATGAAATAATATAGTATGGATGCGGACCTAACATATCAAGTAATGAAGCCGTTTCTGGTTTATACGCCAAAAACATATAATTACCACCGGTTTTATAATTCACAAACGAAACAATTGGAATCAATATGTTTAAAAAAATCATCGTACGCTTGATTGATTGAAAAGTCGGCCTATACCCTTCTACCCATGTCATAAAGAGCGGTGCTAAAATGAGTAATACATGTGCGATGAAATATTCTATGAAGCGAAAATGCGGAAATGCATACTGTAAGTTTGGGGTTAAGATTGCTTGTGATGCCCCGATTATCCCAGTAAAAAAGACAATCTCGTATATTTTATAACTTTTTGTAATAACCATTATTGTTGCTAATACTAAACTAATGGTACATAACTCAAATGGTAATGATGTACTCAACTGAAAAATTCCAGCTTTCACTTGCCACACATCAAGTCCGATTTCACTTCCAACAAATAAAAAAGCAATCGCATATCGAACCATCATATTCCATTGTTCTTGACGAAGTATATCCTGAAAATGATATAGAAAATACACTCCTATACCGATAAGAAGTAGTATAATGACATGTTGTTTTGAATACGGAACAAATGGCTCTACCGGAAATGCTCCAAAGTACGTTTCCATATTCCTCACTCCTTTCCTTCATAAATATTATTGTAAGAAAGAAAAGGCTCGTCAACCAATCTGCTCTCCCCCTAAATGAAAAGGCTCCAGATATACAAATTCTCAACCTTATTTCTCTCCATACGCTAACCTTACAAAACTGTAATGTTATTGTAAGCTAAAACGATTTGTCATATTTTCTCTCTCTTCTATACTGAAAACAGATACAAAAACGAGCGAAAAGGTGATAAATAAATGAAAAAGAAAAATAAAGTAATCATTACTGGTTTAATAACAATTGGAATCGCAGCAGGTTCATATTTTGCTTTTGCTGGCGGTGGCGATGTAGCGAAAGCTTACAGCAGCTATAAAGTATCAGAAAAGCAAATTGAAAATGCACAAAAATTTGGTGGCGAAGTCATTCCAAATGGTATTGAAACAATCGCATTTGATCCATCAAAAGGGACATATGAGCTATCTGTTAAAAAAGGCGATGAAGTAAAAAAAGGACAGCTACTTTTTAAATATAATGATCCTTCCATGAAGTTAGGTGTAACAGAAGCCGAAATGCAAAAAAAACTTGCTAATAAAGAAGTAGAATTATTAAACAAACAACTAAATGCAGCAAAACAAAAATTACAAAAAGATAAAAATGCCGGTTCACCTGGGGAGATGCTAAAAGCAACAGAAACTGAAATCACACAACTTGAATCACAACTTGAAATGAAAAAATTTGAAGTTGAAAAAGCTGATCAAATGATTCAAACAAACAAAGAAAAACTCACTACACTTTCTGTAACAAGCCCAGCTGATGGCGTAATTGAAGAAATTGCAAAAAATGCGAATGAAAAAACAGGTATGAGCGGCATTACCCTTCGCACTGCCGGTCCTCTTAAAGTAAAAGGTCAGCTATCAGAATATGAATTAGCCCAAGTAAAAGTTGGGCAAGAAGTAACTGTTACATCCAAAACGGTACCAGGAAAAAAATGGACTGGAAAAGTCACTGAAATCGGTACAACACCAGTAAAGAGCATGGATGAAAACAAGACAGTATCTAACTATCAATTTATCGTTACATTAGATAATAATGAAGAGCTACAAACTGGATTCCACGTATACGTAACAAGCAAGTCTGGTGAAGCAACTGGTACAGTTGTTCCAAAAAGCAGCATTGTGAAAAAAGGTGATAAAAATGTTGTATTTATCGTGAAAGACGGTAAGGCAAAGGAACAAGCTGTTACTGTTGAATTTGAAACAGATGGCGAAGCGAAAGTTTCTGGCGTAAAAAAAGGTGACCAAATCATCTCTAAACCAGAAAAAGACTTAAAAGATGGTATGGAGGTTAACGCCCAATGATTGATTTAAGAGGCATCACGAAAGCCTTTCAAAACGGTGAAGAAACAGTTCAAATCTTACATGGTATTGATGTAACACTTAATCAAGGCGAATTTACTTCTATCATGGGGCCGTCTGGTTCTGGTAAATCAACATTAATGAATATTATCGGCTGCTTAGATAAGCCGACAAGTGGAACTTATTCGTTAGCTGGACAGAACATTTCAAACATGTCTGAAACGGAGTTAGCTCATATTCGTAATAAAGAAATCGGATTTGTATTCCAAAACTTCATGCTTCTCCCACGTCTCAATGCACTACAAAACGTAGAATTACCTCTTATCTACGCTGGAGTAGATAAAAAAGAACGACGTGAACGTGCATTAGCTGCACTAACAAAAGTAGGTCTAGCAGATCGTGCCACGCATTTGCCAAATGAATTATCTGGTGGACAAAAACAGCGTGTTGCCGTTGCTCGTGCAATTGTAAATAATCCAAAGTTCATTTTAGCTGATGAACCAACTGGCGCGCTTGATACAAAGACAAGTAAACAAATTATGGATCTCTTTTACGAATTAAACAAACAAGGCTCAACAATCATTATGATTACCCATGATCGTGAAATTGGGGAAGCGGCAGCACGCCAAATTGTAATTCGTGACGGAAATATCGTCCAAGATTGGAGAGGTTAATTTTGAACACAAACGAAAATATACGCATGGCCCTTTCCTCTATATTTGCGCATAAAATGCGTTCTATTTTAACGATGTTGGGGATTATTATCGGGGTTAGTGCGATTATTACAATCATCTCAATCGGAGATGGAACAAACGCAAAGTTCCGTGAACAAATTGGCAAAGAAAAAAAGGATCAATTTTCAGTAAACTATACAACAGAAGATTATTCTGATATGGATGGAAAAATATCTGCAAGCATGTATGACAATGTCTCAAAAATTTCTGGTGTTCAAGATGTATATCCTGATGTTAGAGGAAAAGAGAAAGTATATGCCGGAAAAAAAGAATTAGATATTGATATAACTGGTGTAAAAGGCGATTACTTTGAAGATACATCTCGCTTCAAACTTGAGCACGGCAGGTTGTTCACTGCCGCTGATTTAGATAAACCTGAACATACAATCGTATTACACAAAGATGCATTTGATAAATTGTTCCCTTCTTGGGAGGAAGGTTTATATGTTGATATAAAAGGTACTCCTTATAAAGTAGTGGGTGTATATTCTATCAAAGCAATGATGGGTGGCATGGAGTTTAAAGAAGGTGCTATCTCTGCTGACAACTGGCCTGTTCTATTTGGGAAAAATAATTATGACGGCTTAACAGTAAAAATCGCTCCAGGTCAAGATAAGAAAGCTGTGCAAGATGCAGTTGTAAAATCATTAAATGATGCGAAAAAACCAGAGCACACAGGAAAATTTAAAGTACCAGATCCACAGGAAGCATTAAAAGAGATTGATAGCTTTACAGGTATATTAAAAAGCGTATTCGGTGGCATTGCCGCAATTTCACTTTTAGTTGGTGGTATTGGCGTTATGAATATCATGCTCGTTTCTGTAACAGAACGTACGCGTGAAATTGGTATTCGTAAAGCACTTGGTGCAACGCGCGGAAAAGTATTGGTACAGTTCCTTATTGAATCTTGTATTTTAACAGCATTAGGCGGATTCATCGGATTTATGCTCGGTATTTTCTTCGCTTGGATTGTCGCAATATTTGCAGGATGGCCACTTGTTGTTTCAATAAAACTAGGTCTGATTTCTGTCGCACTTTCTATGCTAATCGGTATCCTATTCGGTTTACTACCCGCTAATAAAGCTGCGAAGCTTGATCCGATTGAGTGCTTACGATATGAATAAACGAAAGGTTGCCTATCATAAGGCAACCTTTTTTATATTCTTGAAGATTCCATACCAGCTTGCAAGCTTCTCATAAACTTATTCTTACTATTCTCGTGGGCAAAAGCATGTTTAGGAAAAATATTTGCACTCATCGAGCTTACATAAATAAAAATATATGCCTCATTTTCTTCTACCTTCTTGATTCCTGTCCAATTTAGCTTTGTCTCTCCACCATTATTTGTTTCAATAATTCCCTCATCCGTTATTTGTACATTGTGCTTACCTATTAAATTGTCATAGCTTCCTTCCCGAAGCATTTTCTTAATATTTCTCTCAATAAGTTTATAGAAACACTTAGGATAAAACACGATCCATATAACCCCTGCTAGTAAAAAAATAAAAGGTAAATCCATCGATTTATAATCTGGTGGTCCAAATAAAAAAACACTAAGTGGAACAGCAAACAGAATAATAGCTACAATATAATGCTGAAGAACTAAAGAGCGCTTTACTGTTTTAGAATGCCTTGCATAATGTAGATTAAATGCAATAAAATCTTGTTTTGTTAACGTATATTCTATTTGCATTTCTTCACCCATTTCCTACTAAAAGTTCCTTTTATTGTATCATCTATACATTTATAGTCCCCTAGATTTTTCTCGACAAAAAAGCCACCATATTCATGATGGCTTCTTATATAAACATATTATTTCTTTAGCACAAATCCAAACTTGTCCCAAGCCTGTAAATAGTCCAATAAGAAAATCTCTTCTTCTACAACACGGCCAACTACGTTTGTTTTTCCTGTGTTAACCATATCTTTTAAAGCAATCTGTAATTCTCCTTTATACTGGCCATACTGTTCATTATCAATGAGAATATCGCCACGTTTAATCGGTCTTGTATTATGAGGTTTAAACTCTTCTTTTTTATATTTCACACGGCTTTGTGTTGAACGAATCATATATTCAGACACATCCCCGCGATAAAAATGCGGTTCTTCTACTACAATCTTTCTTTCTAATTCTGTTGTTGTTTCATAAATCTCTACATCAAACGTTTGCTTTTCTTTATTTACTTCTCCGAGCGCCTTTAATTCTTCTTCTGATGCATATGCATTCGCAATGATTACATCATCAATCAATCCTGTTGCAAATAAATGTTTCGCCTGCGTTGTCATTGGCAATTCACGATGTTGTTCGATTGTACATAACCCTTCGGTTACTGGCCATGGACCATATGTCGCATCAAATGATGTAATAAAGGCAGCAGTTCTCATGCCATAATCTTTAAATTGTTATGATCATTTCATAAAATGATCATAAGAAAGACCAGAATAACGATGTGGATAGAAGTTATGACAACCAATTAAATTTTCACAGTTCGGACGATGACTCATAATATTATCAACATATTTCGTACCGTTACTCATATTAATCTCAATTTTTAATCCATATGGGTTATATGTCATAATGGATTCTTCTAATCCTGAAAAACCAACATCTAGACGAATACCATATGCACCTAATTCGTGGAAGAATGAGAGATCGTTATAAGAAATACCAAGCTGTTCAAAAACAGCTGGACTAATATCAACAAGTACTTGGAAACCTAATTCATTCGCATGCGAAATCGTTTCCTTAAATTCTTTAACAATGTTCTCTTTTTCTCCATCCACTGATAATAAACATGTGAATACACGTGTAAAACCATATTGATGTGCTAATGTTAAATATTCCTTATCTTTCTCTACTGTAGAATGTTCTGGATAAATAGAAATACCTAATCGTCTCATGCATATACGCCTCTTTCTTCATCATCATTTTGTAAACCCTTTCAAATATATATAGTAAAGTAGTAGAAATCCCCTTCTACTTTACTATCCGTTTGAATCCGCTTTCTTTTCAAAAAAACATCTCTATCAATCTTAACAACTAGCAGACTATACATCTATACTTTACCTTTTTTAAGAGCATTTGTGTAGCATTTACACAAATTCGCAAATTTTTTCGCCCCAAAAAATTGTTACATCATTTCAGTTCACCTTTCTTGACTGGTACATTGACCACTACATATACTCGAAAGAACAGAGAAAAATATTTAGGGGATGAATATATGGGAGAAGCAGCACTCGTAAAACGAGAACCATTATGGACAAAAGAATTTATTGCGCTCATTTTAGCAAACTTATGTATGTTTTTAGGCTTTCAAATGTTAATTCCAACATTACCTGTTTACGTGAAAGAAATTGGTGGCACAAGTTCAAACATCGGATTTGTTGTTGGAATGTTTACTGTGGCAGCTTTAATTATTCGGCCTCTCACTGGAAATGCACTGCAAAAATTTAGTGAAAAACTGATTTTAATGACTGGTACTGCAATTTGCCTACTAGCGATGGGCAGCTACCTATTTGCCTCCACTGTCTTTCTTCTTCTTGCTGTTCGCATTTTACACGGAGCTGGTTTTGGTATTACAACGACCACATATGGGACTGTAGTCTCTTACTTAATTCCTGCAGCACGTCGTGGTGAAGGTATGGGATATTTCGGCCTCTCTGGAACGATCGCTATGGCACTTGGTCCTCTTATCGGCCTCTGGCTCATGCAGACTTATAGCTTTACGATTCTTTTTTTATGTGCACTATCTTGCACAGTCGTTTCATTAATATTAACAAAGCTACTCAAAATTCAAGCAACTGAAAAACCAATTCACCAAGCACATGAATCATTTTTAGATGGGTTTATCGAAAAGAAAGCTTTACTTCCTTCATTATTAATATTGTGTATTACATTAATGTACGGAGGAATTGGGAGCTTTATCACGTTATTTGCTACGCAAGTCGGTATCGCTGATATTAGCCTTTTCTTCTTATTTAACGCCCTTGCCATCGCTGTAACACGTCCCTTCTCAGGAAGACTATACGATGTAAAAGGCCATGCATTTGTTATTATTCCCGGTGTTATCTTAACATTTACAGGAATTATTCTGTTATCGTATACAACAACAATACCAAGTTTAATCATTGCAGCAAGCTGTTACGGAAGTGGATTCGGCGCTATTCAGCCGGCCTTACAAGCATGGATGATTGACCGTGTAGCTCCGCATCGCCGCGGCGTTGCTACCGCAACATTCTTCTCGGCATTTGACCTCGGCATTGGGGCAGGTGCAATTATTTTCGGATTCATCGCACACTTTACAGACTATGCAACTGTATATCGTTATTCTTCTGTATTACTTATCGCGTTTCTCTTTATTTACATTACAAATATACGAAAACAAAAACAGATGGATAAAAAGAATGAAAAAGCTGCTGGATAACCCAGCAGCTTTTTCTAACCCTTATCTATCTCGATGATACTTTAAATTTGTTGTTACATTGTCTCCAAAATAAGTCTCAGATCCATACTCTCCAGAAGCAACTATTTTAGTTGTTAACAACACTTTATTTCCAGCTAATTGAATGGTTGCCTTTTGCAATACATTACTTCTTATATTTGTAAATGTAAAAGTCCCAACACCATTATTATCAAACGTAACAATAGCTCCACATAAAACGAATATTATCATTAACACAGTAGATGCATATTTCATTATTTTCTCCACGCCTATACTTAATTCTGAATTTGATTATATCCTCTTTATTTGGATATATATTATCCTCTCATATTATAACAATTTGAATATTTACATATAAATATTCAAATTGTATAGTTCTAAGACACTATTTACTTCGCATATTTTTTTACGTTAAACAAAAAGTATACAAAGAACTTCCAAATTAAATGTTATTTCTTTACAATACAACCCTATATAACGCATTAAAACCAATTAAATCCAGGGGTTTCTTTAAATAAATGTAAACTTTTTATCCCTTTGTAAATTTAATGTAAAGTTTACATTGATATCATTTACACCACCTCAAATTTTAGTTAATAATTACACCGTACATGAAATTTAAGGAGTGAAATGCGTGGAATTTAATGTTCAAGACATGATCTTCCAGTTTATTGGTGGATTAGGTATTTTCTTATTTGGGATTAAGTACATGGGAGACGGTCTGCAACAAGCAGCTGGTGATCGCCTACGTGACATTCTCGATCGTTTTACAACTAACCCACTTATGGGCGTACTAGCAGGTATGTTAGTTACCGTACTGATTCAATCTAGCTCAGGAACAACCGCTTTAACAGTTGGACTTGTAAGTGCTGGATTTATGACGCTCAGACAAGCAATTGGCGTTATTATGGGTGCTAACATTGGTACAACTGTTACAGCATTTATTATCGGAATTAAAATCGGAGAATATGCTCTTCCAATTATGGCAGTTGGAGCAATCTTACTATTCTTCTTTAAAAATAAAAAAGTACAATCTCTTGGACAAGTCGTCTTCGGATTTGGTATGTTATTCTTCGGTTTAGAATTAATGAGCACAGGTATGAAGCCACTACGCTCTTTAGAATCATTCCAAGAATTAACTGTTAGTATGAGTAACAGCCCAGTCCTAGGAGTTATCGTAGGTACAATCTTTACATTAATTGTACAAAGCTCAAGTGCAACAATTGGAATCTTACAAGAATTATTCGGCCAAGGTGCAATCGATTTAAAAGCTGCTCTACCTGTACTGTTTGGTGATAATATCGGAACAACAATTACCGCTGTATTAGCAGCGATTGGTACTTCTATTGCAGCAAGGCGCGCAGCATTAGTACACGTTATCTTTAACATAGTTGGTACCATCATCTTTACAATTTTATTAGTACCATTTACAAACTTAATTCAATATTTCCAAACATCGTTAAACTTAAATCCAGAAATGACAATTGCTGTTGCGCATGGAACATTCAACGTAACGAATGCGATTATTCAGTTTCCATTCATTGCAGTGTTAGCGTGGATTGTAACAAAAATTATTCGCGGAGAAGATGCCGCTATTGACTTTAAACCGCAGCATTTAAATCCAATCTTTATTGAACAATCTCCTGCTATCGCCTTAACAGAGGCACAAAAAGAGATTATTCGTATGGCAGAGTTCTCATTACACGGCCTAAAAGAAGCAACTCAATTTTTAAATACAAAAGAAAAGAAACATGCTGATATGGCAACTCAACTAGAGGGTGCTATTAACAACTTAGATAGAAAAATTACGGAGTATTTAGTGCTACTTTCTGAAAAACCACTTTCACCAATGGATTCCGAAAAACATTCTGTCTTAGCGTCTGTTGTCGGAGATATTGAACGCGTTGGCGACCATGTAGAAAACGTTGTAGAACTTGTGGACTCCCAAATTTCTAACCGTGTCACACTATCAGATGAAGCAATGGCGGAACTAAATGAAATGCTTGAACTAACAATTTCAACATTACAAGATGCAATTGGAGCTTTAACAAACTTCGACACTGAACTTGCACAAACGGTCATTACGAAAGAACGTAAAATTGACCAAATGGAACGTGTATTACGTAAGCGCCACGTGCTACGCCTGAATGAACGTAGTTGCTCAGGTGATGCAAGCATCATCTTTATTGATATGGTAAGTAATTTAGAGCGTATCGGTGATCACGCTGTAAATATTGCAGATGGAGTTTTAGGGGAACAAGGGAAAGTTGCATTAAAACAAACACTATAATACAAATTGAAAAAACTGATATAAAATCTTTCTTTTTTGGTGAGAAAGAGCGTCCGTCCTTGCATAGAAGCGGTCAGGGTCTTTTTTAGCCCCATGACGAGTGAAAACAAAGAGAGAAAACGAGTGCAGGTCTCCTTTTGTTTTCATAGCAGCGACTTATATGCCAACAAATCAAAATGGATTTAATCGAATAGAAGACATGGCAATCCCATGTCTTCTATCACTTTATAATTGATTTTTTTCCTTTTCATTTATAAGAATTGCTCGAAATGATGTATGATTCATTATGTCTATCTCCTTCACTCCTAACAAACAGTTTTTTCACTTCATTATATAAGGCCTATAGAAGAATGTAATATAATCTTCCTCTTGAACATATTTCAACAAATCTTACTTCTTTATTATTTTTTCATAATATGTATTTCTATTTCTAATACGACAAATTATAATTGTTCTATTGCTTATTCTCCTAAAATTCACTTTACGAAAGGCGGAAAAATCTGACTTTTCGTAAAATAAATCAGATTTTAGCGAAATGTAAATGATTTGTAATGTTCTTTTTCGCTAACATTCATTATAATTAGGTGATATGAGTATCGTATTTCAATCCAAATGAAGGAGTATATGAAATGGATCAAAACCCATCTTTGCAAGAAAATACACGAAATAATAAGAAAAAAGGAAAGAAAAAAACAAAAATCATTCTAAGTGCTCTCTTATTATTTTTAATAGTAGGAGGCGGTTATACTTGGTTTTTAGTAAATAAAGCATCCTCTGCTGTTTTTAATGCCGCCCACGATTTAGCACGCGGTGATAAATCAGATTTACGTGATAAAGCAGTTAAACCTATTTCTAACAATGTATCTGTATTAATCATGGGCGTTGATGAAAGCGATGTCCGTGGCAAAGAATACGGTGCTGCTATAAGAACAGATGCAATGTTACTTGCAACTTTTAATAAAGATAGTAAAACTGTAAAACTTTTAAGTATTCCACGAGACACATATACTTATATCCCAATAGAAAAGAAAATGGATAAAATTACGCATGCACATGCATTTGGTTCGGCTAAAAATGGAAAAGCTGGTGGCCCGCAAGCTAGTATTGATGCGGTAGAAGATTTACTCCACGTTCCTGTTGATTACTTTGTAAAATTCAACTTTAAATCATTTATAAAAATTGTGGATGATTTAGGTGGTATTGAAGTAGACGTTCCTGTTGAATTTACTGAACAAGATAGTAACGATAATGCAGGTGCAATCCACTTGAAAAAAGGCGTTCAAAAATTAAACGGTGAAGAAGCTCTTGCTCTTGCTAGAACACGCCATATTGATAGTGATGCAATGCGTGGTCAACGTCAACAACTTGTTATCGAAGCCATTCTGAAAAAACTAACAAACATTGATTCTGTAACAAAAGTAGGAAATATTATTGATCACATTAATGGACAGTTCGTTACAAACTTAACATTCGATGATATGTTATCATTCTATAAATACGGTTCAGATTCTTCACTTGAAAAATTACAAATTAATGGTAAAGATTGTTATATGTCAGCTGGTGATAAAGAATGCGGTCGTGCAAGTGATGGTGGTACGTATTATTATGTGCCAGTAGAAAAAGATTTAGACGATTTAACAAAACAACTTCGTACTCATCTTGGACTATCTGAGTATAAGAAAGTTGATTCTGATGATAAAGAGAACAAGAAAAAAACAAGCTCTGAGAAAACAAAAGATACGAAACAAGATAACGATAATCGTCAAAATTCTACTAACCAAAAAAGTAACAATGACGATGAAAACGTAAAGACCAAAACATCATCGAATGAGAAAACAAAAGATACAAATCACGATAGCGATAATCGTCAAAATTCTACTAACCAAAAAAGTAACAATAACGATGAAAACGTAGAGACCAAAACATCATCGAATGAGAAAACAAAAGATACAAATCACGATAACGATAATCGTCAAAATTCTACTAACCAAAAAAATAACAATAACGATGAAGACACAGAGACAACATCGAATAAAAATTAATAAAAAACCCAGCTCTATAGAGATAGAGCTGGGTTTTTATACACCCTAATATAATTTTGAAAACAACAAAAATTCTAATTTTTTTAACTATCAATTTCAATATCTTTAAATTATAATAAAAGGTAGAATTATATTCTAATTAACAGGAGGCACAAACATATGAAAGCCGCAGTAAAGCATAACGTTTCAGACTTTAAAGATTATCTACAATCCAATGAAATACATATGGAAGAAAACATAGATGAGAATGATGGCTCTGTATTTTTTTCAGTAAACTTAGAAACAGAGAGTGGTGCAAAAATTCGTCTTATCGCTGCCTTTCATAACGAGCATCCTACTGTCGATATATATTGCTTCAATGTCGCTCAAGTTCCTGATTCAGCCAAGAAAAGCGAAATATTACATTTAATCAACGAACTAAATACAGCATATAGATTCGCAAAATTCACAATTAGTAACAGCGACTCCATTGATATTTCAACTTCCCTTGTATTTACAGAACCATACTTTAACCCTGCCCTTGTATTTGAGCATACTAGACTATTATATAAAGCTGCAAATGATGAATATGAAAGATTAATGAAACTTATTTGGGCTTAATAACTTGAATGCCACTGGTTCTCTAGTGGCGTTCTTACATTCTTTCTATACTAACCTTCTTCTTAAAATATCTATCCAGTAATATCTGGTAATACACTTCCCAAAAATCATATTACAATGCGATATCCATCCAAATTTTAATAGATGTTGAAACAATCAATATCGCTAATATCCACTGCAATATTTTTTGATTTAACCTCTTCCCTATACTTGCTCCAAGCGGTGAAGCAATTAAACTTGCAATCGCGATCATTATAGACGGCAGTACTACCACTTGTCCTGTAGTTACTTTTCCAATTGTAATCCCGATAGATGAAATAAAAGTAATTGCCAATGAAGTTGCAATTGTCATATGTGTAGGGATTTTAAGAATGACAAGCATAATTGGCACAAGTAGAAATGCACCGCCTGCTCCAACAATACCAGAAGAAGTACCTACGATAAATGCTAAAACACTAGCTAATCCTTTATTATACGTCAATGCTTCTAAAGGAAGCTCGCTGCGATTTTTTTTCGGAATAAACATCATAATAGCTGCTATCGTAGCTAAAATAGCATATACAATATTAACTTGCCCTGCATCTAATACTCTTGAACCTAGACTCCCGACAAAACTTCCCACTAAAATACTCGTTCCCATATATAGCACCAATGTTTCATTTATATAACCGCTTTTCCGATAAACCCATACACCTGCAAATGTTGCGAAAAACACTTGAATAGCTGTAATACCACTTACTTCATGTGCCGTATAACCAGTAAACCCTAATAGCACAGGAATATATAAAATCATCGGATAATTAATAATAGCACCGCCAATACCAACCATTCCTGATATAAATGAACCAACAAAACCAATAAGAAAGATTACAATCATAAAACTGAAGCTCATCTTTATTTTTCTCCCTTCTAGAAAGAAGGCGTTCTTTAATGAATTACCTTTAAATAAATAGATTCACATTTCCATCAGAAGCATCTGCTAGATAAGCTGCCACACCAGCAAATTCAACATCTTCCATAATCTCTTCTTCTTTTAGTCCTAATAAATCAACTGTCATTTGACAAGCTACAAGCCTAACACCTTGCTCTTTTGCCATATCAATTAAATCTGGAAGCGGCATAGCATTGTGCTTTTTCATAACATGCTTAATCATTTGAGGGCCCATACCGGCAAAATTCATTTTAGATAAGCCCATCTTATTTGCACCGCGAGGCATCATCTTTCCAAACATTTTCTCTAAGAAGTTTTTCTTTACTTTTACATATTCATCTTTTCGAAGTGCATTTAATCCCCAAAACGTATGGAAAATAGTCACCTCTTGATCATACGCCGCTGCACCATTGGCAATAATATAAGCTGCCATCACCTTATCGTAATCTCCACTAAACAAAACAATCGTTGTTTTTTTCTTTTTCTCCATGTTAACTCCCCACCTCAATATACCTATATGGGTATTTTACGAAATATACAAAAGCCTTTATTTATAAAAGAACCCTGCGTCGTACTCCGTATTATTCTATTTTACCTTCCCAATCTAACATACCACCAGTCATATTTATAACCCCAAAACCATAGCTTTCTAAAAACTGAACAGCTCGTGAACTTCTCCCACCAGAGCGACACACCATAATATATTCTTTGTTTTTATCTAATTCATGCATGCGAAATTCCAACAGACCAAGTGGAATATGAATAGCTCCCGGAATTTTCCCTTCCATCACCTCTTCCACTTCACGAACATCAATAACGTGTAATACTTCATGATTCATCAATTTATTTTCTAATTCTTTTGCTGTTATTTCCTTCATTTTTCATTTCCTCCTTAATT
This sequence comes from Bacillus sp. 105MF, assembly GCF_000374885.1. Classification (NCBI taxonomy): domain Bacteria; kingdom Bacillati; phylum Bacillota; class Bacilli; order Caryophanales; family Bacillaceae; genus Bacillus; species Bacillus sp. 105MF. The sequence continues at coordinate 54,535 of NZ_KB895583.1, forward strand.
CCAAGCATTCATACCACCTGAGACATTCGTAATATGTTGAAAGCCTAATTTTTTTAACATTTTTGTTGCTTGTTTACTTCTCATTCCACTTTGACAAATTACAATTACTTCTTTGTTTTTATCTAAATGACTCGCTTTTTGTGCTAACTCATTTAATGGGATATTCTGAAACCCTTGAATATGATTCCCTCTAAATTCACCAGGTGTACGAACATCAATAAATTGTTTATTTTTTTTATTCATCTCCGTCTTTAGTTCTTTCCCGTTTATATTTTTAACTCCCTTAACCGGTAAAAAGCGAGAAATGATAAACCAAGCATCAAGTATAGTTAAAACAATATTGAATACTACATTTGCACTCATACACCATCTCCTCCAATCTTTCTCTATACAATTCGTATCCGTAGAGCAGGTCTTTTTATTTTACGCCTTTTTAATCCAGAACTTCAGTACACCATTTTCTTCCATATGCTGTAGTACTTCGTGTCCACCTGTTTTTGACCAAGCTGGAATATCCTTTATTGCACCTTTATCTGTTAAATGAACCTCTAGCACTTCTCCAGATTGTAAAGCTTCCATAGCTTTTTTTGTTCTTACGATTGGCATTGGGCATGCTAAGCCTTTCACATCTAATACTTGTTTTGCATTCATATTCTATACCTCCAACATATTTTTTTATTATTAATCGTGCACCGCACAGCGGTTTGGGCCAATTTCCATTTCGCGCTCTTCTTCTACACTTGGATTGATTTTCCCCATATTCGTCTGACGAATATCTTGATATGCATTCGGCTGGGGCGGTAAATTTTCTGTAACTGTTTTTCGAAACTCCAACTCATCTTCAATATTTAATCCTGCATTTCGTTTAAATAGATCTTTCAATTTTGCACGAACCCGCCCTTGCTCATCCAATTCGCTTACTTTCGAATAATGCGCTGGTAAAACAATCAAATCTTGAGATAATGTTTTATAACGTTTATATAAAGTGTTACGCAAATCACTTACCCAGTCTTCCGCTTTGCCCGCAAGATCCGGACGACCAATAGAATCTACAAATAAAATGTCACCTGATAGAAGATAAACATCATCTACAATGAATGATGTACTTCCAATTGTATGACCTGGTGAATAGATCGTCTCAATAGCAATTTTTGTTTCTCCCACCTGAATGACAATCCCTTCAACAAGTGGCTCATAAGAAAAAACAACTTCTTCAGCATCTTTTGGCGGTAACCAATACGTACCTTTCACCTTCTGTGCTAACTTACGACCACCAGAAATATGATCGGCATGTAAATGTGTATCCATAACGTTTGTAATCATAGCACTTTGTTCTTTTGCAAACTCCTCATATGCTTCAATTGTTCGTATAGAATCAATGACTACAGCTTCCCCATTTGAAATAACCATATAGGACAAACATCCTTTTCCAAGACGGTTAAATTGATACACGCTGCCACCATCTTTTAAATCCCCTACTTTAATCGGCTTCACATATTCACTCCAAGCTTTCATACCACCAGCTAAATAATAAACATTTTTCAAACCAGCCTCTATAAGTTGCTCAGCAACAAACTTGGAAGATCCTTCTTTCGCACATACAACAAGAATATCTTTTTCCTTTGGCAACTCTTCCAAGATGCTTTCTACGCCTTCTAACAAATCAAAGTATGGTTTATTAATAGAAGAAACTTGTTTCCCTTCAATTTTCCAATCCACATAATCCACTTCATTACGAACATCTAAAATAAATAATTCTCCAAATAAAACTTTCTCAGCAATATCTTTCGCTTGTAATCCTATAGCACCCACTACCTTACCCCCTATGGTATAAATTTTGTTAAAAAAATTAAAAGTTAACTGCCCTACTCAAATTTTTTCTTATTCTTTTTCTGTAGTAGCTTACCACTACATCACTCAATATACATATACCTGTACGGGTATGTTAAAATGCTTTTTAAAATCTGTCAACACATTCGTTTGACAGATTATCTGCTTTTCACAAGCAGTTGTACAGCCTCTTTAATTAAATCTTCATTTGATGTATCGCCTTTTTCAAATTGTTCTCGCAAACAGTTTTCCAAATTCGTTCCTACAATTAATCCAATTGTGCGATCCATAGCAGAGCGAGATGCTGTTAATTGTGTAATAACCTCTTTACAATCTTTTTCTTCTTCAATCATTCGAAGTACACCGCGAATTTGTCCTTCAATTCGCTTCAACCTATTTTTAATATCTTGATTATATTCCAACGTGCTATCACCTCAATACTTTAATAGACATGCTTTATCTAAAAAAAATGTCTACTGCACCAGATTGTAGTAAAATTCTTATTTGAATTTACAACCTCATCATATACCCTTCAGGGTATTTTGTAAAGCCATATTTTTATATTTAAAATTAATTCCTACTATATTACCTTATATTATTAGCCACAGCCCCTAATATATTAATATACAATGCAGTTTGGTAAAGCAGTTGCATATAATTTAAAACCACCATCTACATTCTTCACCTTATATCCTTTTTCCATTAACATACGTGCAGCAACATAGCCTCTCATACCTAGCTGGCATGTAATATATATTTCTTCATTTACTGGAATTTCATCCAATCTTTCACGTAATTCATCTAATGGAATATTAACTGATCCCTTAATCATCCCTTGTTTCAATTCATTTGGTTCACGAACATCAATTAAATATCCACCTTTTTGGGCAATATGATTAAATTCATGCCACTGCACTGTATCTACAAGCCCTTCAATCATATTACTTGCAACATACCCCACCATGTTTACTGGGTCTTTTGCAGAAGAATACGGCGGTGCGTATGCTAATTCTAAATCTGGTAAATCCATTACCTTTAGCTTAGCTTTCATTGCCGTCGCAATTACATCAATTCGTTTATCTACACCGTCACGCCCAACAGCTTGTGCACCATAGATTTCTCCTGATTCTTTATTAAAAAGCAATTTTAATAAAATTGGATATGCATTTGGATAATAACCCGCATGAGAATTCGCCTGTACATGCACTACCTCATAGGGTATATTTAAACTCTGCAATACCTTTTCATTTACTCCTGTTGACGCAACCGTTAATTCAAATACTTTTGCAATTGATGTTCCCATCGTCCCTTTGTATACAGACTCTGTATGCCCATGAATGATATCCGCTAATAGACGACCTTGCCGATTTGCTGGCCATGCTAATGGAATCATTGTCTCTGTTTCTGTTACAAAATCTTTTACTTCAATCGCATCACCAATGGCATAAATAGATGAATCAGACGTTTGTAGTTTTTCATTTACTTTAATTGTCCCGCGTACTCCAAGTTCTAGTCCTGCTTCTTTTGCCAAGCTACTCTCTGGCTGGACACCGATAGACAGAATTACCATATCCGTATTGATTTTCGAACCACTTTTTAAGCGTACGACTGCTCCGCCTTCTTCAAAAGTATCTACTCCATCTTCTAAAATGAGCTGAACACCATGCTTTTTCATATGTTCGTGTACATATGCTGCCATTTCATAATCAATTGGCGGCATTACTTGATTTGCCATCTCAACAAGCGTCACATCAATTCCTTTTTCTCTCAAGTTTTCTGCCATTTCAACACTAATAAATCCTCCCCCAATAACAGTAGCATGACGTGGTTTCTTCTCATCAATATACGCTTTAATGCGATCTGTATCTGGTACATTTCGTAATGTAAACAACGTTTTTGCTGTTTCAATTCCTGGAATAGGCGGTACAATTGGTTTAGATCCTGGTGAAAGAATTAAAATATCATAAGACTCTTCGTATGTTTCATTTGTCATTACATTTTTCACAACAATTGTTTTTTCTTTTTTATTAATTTTTATCACTTCACTTAAAACTCGAATATCTAAATGAAATCGCTTTGACATCTTTTCAACAGTTTGCACTAACAACCTCTGTCTCTCTTGAATCACACCACCAATGTAATATGGTAACCCACAGTTTGCAAACGAAATATATTCGCCTCGCTCGAACATAATAATTTCATCCTCTTCACTTAAACGACGAAGACGTGCTGCTACTGATGCTCCTCCTGCAACTCCACCGACTACAACAATTTTTTTGCTCATCTTTTCATAACCTCCACGATTATTTTCATTTAACTTTTCTTCTTTTTACTTACTACATATAAATATACAGGACATCAAATTACATATACCCGTATAGGTATATAATAAACACAAAAAAATATAATGACAATATATAAAGCTCAAACTTTATACTTGTTCACAAAATTGAAACAAGCTTGGTATGAAAAAAGCCACTGGTTTCCCAGCGGCTTTACACATATTTCCGATGCACCATCTTCCCATCATATGAGAAGACAACACCTTTATTCTCAACATTAGATTCCATATGCACCGTTCTTCCCCATAGCTGATGAATGTATGGCAGTACTTTCTCTAAGTATTTTAAATCAAGCTCAATTCCTTCATAACAATGCTTAATATATAATTCCCCATTTTTCAAATAATCCCCATCTTCCACCACTAAATATGGAAATCCGCCATTTGTTCTCATATTAACAAGCTGATCACGAACATGTTCCCACTCTTTATCAATTACCTTATACTCTTTTCCTTGGCGCTGGAATAAGTACATATCTTCTCTCATAACCAATTCTTTATTTAAGTAATTCCTTAAGAAGGATACATCCCATTCAATTTCTCGCACTTCAAAGATTTTTTCACGGCCTGATCCAGGTTTTACACCACGACGTTTCATTTCTTCAGTTGGATTATTATAACGTTCTTCAATATCTTCGAACATTTTAATGCCAAGGTAGTATGGGTTAATGCTTGTTTTTGATGGTTGAACTACACCCGCGTTAAGCTTCGCAAATTCAATTGCCTCATCAGATGTTAAGTCCATTTCGCGAAGAATACGTTGATGCCAGAAGGACGCCCAGCCTTCGTTCATGATTTTCGTTTCTAGTTGCGGCCAGAAATACAACATTTCTTCTCGCATCATCGTTAAAATATCACGTTGCCATTCATCTAGCTCCCTACTATATTCTTCAATAAAGAGCAGCAAATCTTTCTCTGGCTGCGGCGGGATTTTCTTTTTCTTCCGCATATTTGGCCGTTCTCGTTTTTTATTTCTATCATCTAAATTCCACAAATCATCATACTGTGAAACTCGTTTCTTTTCTACTTCTTCCTCTTCTAAGTCATCTATGCTCCAAGCTAGCTTCGGCCGCATAAGCGATGGATCAATATGTTCTTGAATGGCCAAAACAGCATCTAAAAACGTTTCTACCTCTTCTTTTCCATATTTATGTTCATATGCTTTAATTCGTTCTGCTGTCGCTGCCATACTTTCAACCATATCGCGCTTTGTATTTGAGAAGCGGATATTATTTTTAAAGAAATCGCAGTGTGCTAATACGTGTGCTACAATCAATTTATTTTGAATCAATGCATTTGTATCGAGTAAAAATGCATAACATGGGTCAGAGTTGATGACAAGCTCATATATTTTACTAAGTCCCAAATCATAATGTAGCTTCATTTTGAAGAATTGTTTCCCAAAACTCCAATGTGAAAACCGCGTCGGCATGCCATAAGCACCAAATGTATAAATAATTTCCGCTGGGCATACTTCATAGCGCATCGGATAAAAATCCAGCCCAAATCCAGTTGCAATTTCAGTAATTTCAGCGATTGCATATTGTAGTGCTTTATCATCACTAGTTCTCATTATTTTCCCTCCTTACACTTTCCCTTAAGAAAGTGTATGAAGGAAAACAAGCTTTCATGAGAAATGATGAAAAATAGATACTCTACCATTCACTTTAACCAGTAGTCTTCTTCATAATCATATGACAGATACTGCTCTTCATAACAGCGTTGGCACATATTATAAGGGTAATCCCCTGGCATATATTTTTGACAATACTTGTACCTTTTACGATGGTTTAGCAAGTGTTTACTTACATACTCATCAATTACTGCAATATAAAAAAGTACTAGAAAAGCACAAAAAAGCCGGATACAAATTTCACATCATTTGCATCCAGCTTTCCACCTTTATCTATTACCCTTCAATAACTTCAAGCTTCTCCATAATCGGCGTGCGCTCTTTTCCTTCTGGCTTCTTATCGAAATAACCAATATGAAGGATTCCAACAATGCGTTGTCCTTTTGTTAATCCAATTCCTTCTATAAATAAAGGATTATAATTCAATCCGCCTGATTTCCAAACACAGCCTAGTCCACGTTCCCAAGCGAGTAACTGAAAGTTTTGCATAAATGCACATACTGCTGCGTAGTCTTCATCGCGCTGGATTTGACGTGGATCTTCATCCATATACACAATGATTTGAGCCGGTGTACTTAGAAAACGATCGGATAAAATTTTACCTCGTTTTGTTCTTTCTTCTTCTGTAAAAGAATTTAATACAGCATCTACTAATGTTTTACGTCCTTCACCAATATATAATTTACATTTCCATGGCTCACGATGCTGATGGTTTGGTGCCCACGTTGCATCATTTAATAATTCAATTAATAATTCTTTTTCTACTTCTCTATCTGTAAATGTACGAATCGAACGTCTTTCTTTAATGATATTTGCAATGGAAGTATATGTAGTCATATGTTTCTCTCCCTTATTCTCATCTATATGTATAAGTTCGTTATTGATATTGATTTTCAATTTCGATTATAACGCAGTTTTCTACCATTAATCAATGTTTTATGTTGTGAAACTAATAAAAATTTTTTTTGTTACATTGCGAAAAAAACTTGAAATGTTCACAAGTTTTTCACAACTTACGGACATGCTATGTGTAAAGTTTTCCATTTCATTCAATTAGGAGGAATTTGTATGTACAAAAGAATTGTATTAAGTATGGCTATGGTAGCACTGCTATGTGGAGTATCTGTCTTCCCAGCTGCAGCTGCCTCGCAAAAAGAAGTTGCGGTGCATCATCATAAGTTAATCTCAGAAGAACAAATCCAGTCGTTAGAAAAACAAGGATACAACAAGCATGAAATTTGGAAAGCAGCACACATTGCAAAGATTAGCAAAAAAGATATTAAAGATGTTTTATCGTACTATAAACAAAATAAATCTTGGAAAGAAACAGCAAAGCATTTTGGCGTGGATCCAAAGAAACTGCATAAACACCATATGAGTAAAGAAATGAAGCAAGCACTACTGCAAAAAGTAGCCGAAATGCAAAACTCCACACCAGAACAAATGCAGAAAATAATGAAAGATAATAATATTCGTTTGCATCACCTTACAGTTTTAACTATCATTGCACAAAAAAGCAATACACCATTCAATGACGTATTAAAAATGAAAAAAGATGGCATGCATATTAAACAAATCGCAGAAAAATTAAACGTGAAGAAAGAAGATATAAGAGCTGAAATGATGAAATTAATACAGTCTGTGAAAGAAAAAAAGACAAATTAAACATAAAAAGGAAGAAGCATTTGTTGCCCTTCCTTTTTTATGTTTCTTGTATAAAATTTGTTCTTCCCAAAAAAACTAACGAGAGCATTCCATATAAGGGAAGGAGTGAAAATTATTGTTTAGCTTACCACGAAAAAATTCTAAAGCAAAAAACAAAAAAATGAGCTGTACCATTCCAGAATTTATTCATACGATGAAAGAATCTACGGATTTTGTATCCTACAACATAACAGAAAATAGAAAACTCTGTCTTTTTTATTATAAATCTGTCGTGGAAGAGCTCATAATTAAACGATTTATTTTGACACCTATTAAAAAGCAATTAGAACAAATCCAAAACATTGCAGACTTGACAAACATCGTCTTTATTGAAGACATTATTATCTCTCCTTCCATTGATGATATTCGTGAAAAGTTATTGGGTGGATATGTACTCATAGAGTTACAAAATACATCACATGCTGCACAGTATGCTTTAATTCAAGCAGAAAGTACCGTTCTTGGTAAGCGTTTATATAATGATACTGAAAATGAATATAGTGTAATTGGACCGAAAGTTGGTTTTGTGGAGAGCATTGATATAAATATTCACTTATTACGTCGCGGCATCATAACAGAGCAACTCATTTTTAAAGAGATTATTGTCGGTTCTATGTCCAAGACACATGTTACCATTGCCTATATAAAAGGACTAACAAATGAACAACACATTAATACAGCGACGCAGCGTCTTCAAGATATTGATTTTGATGTTCCTTTTGATGCGACAATGATTGAACAATTTTTGAGTGATAATAGTAACTCACCCTTTCCCGTTTTACTGCCAACTGAGCGAGTTGATCGGGCTGTATTCGCTCTTATCACTGGTCAAGTATTAATTTTAACAGACGGATCACCGTATGCATTAGCCGGACCAACAACATTATTAGACTTTTTTGTTTCTCCAGAAGATTATTATTTACCATGGATCATCGGCTCCTTCTTCCGGATTATTCGCTTTTTTGGTGCTTTATTTTCTCTATTTTCTTCTGCCATTTATACAGCTGTCTTAACATTTCATTATCAAATGATCCCATCAGATTTGTTAGGACCTATTATTTTTTCTAGAGCCAATGTACCTTTTCCCCCAGTTTTAGAAGCACTCTTTTTAGAAATTACAATTGAATTACTTCGTGAAGCTGGAGCACGCTTACCTACAAAGGTCGGTCAAACCATTGGTATTGTCGGTGGAATTGTTATTGGACAAGCTTCTGTTCAAGCTGCTTTAACGAGTACAATTTTATTAATTGCAGTCGCATTATCTGCATTAGCTTCTTTCACCACACCGACAGTGAAGATGTCTTCGACAATTCGTTTGCTCCGGTTTCCACTCATTGTTTTAGCCGGTGCCTTTGGCGGACTTGGTCTTATTGTTGGATTTGTGATGATACTTACGCACTTAATTCAGTTAAAATCACTTGGATCACCTTACTTAGTACCTTTATATCCATTTCGTGGTTTAGCTGCATCTGAAGGTTTTATTCGCTTCCCATTTAGCCACACAGCGCAGCGTCCTTCTTTTCTACGCCCAAAATCGAATTGGCGCTATAACCCGAGTAAAGCAAAGACAAAACGTGATGGTGAAAAGACATGAAAAAATTTTTAACTGTATGGATCATTGGGGGATTATTTTTCCAATCTGCTTGCACTCAAACTCAAATTATTGATACACAAAGAATTATTCATGTTGCGGGATTCGATATAAACAAAAATAAAGAAGTTCAAGGAACGATTTTGTATCCCGACTATACCCGTGGTGTACAGACGAAACCAAAAATTCAGTCAACATCGGCAAATTCGATTGAAACAATCGCATCTCGTATGAATGGAAAGTCTCCTCACAATGTTGTTGTAGGACAAATGCGTACCGTGTTATTTGGGAAGTCTTTTGGTACATATGGAATTGGTGATATTGTGAATAATTTACAAAGAGATCCCAATATTGGAAGGGATGTACAATTTGCATTTGTCGACGGCTCAGCAGAAAAGCTGTTAAAACATGTTGCGTCAAATGGTTCATTATATCTCTCTGACTTGTTGGATCAAAATATGATGAATGAAAATATTCCTCATGCTACTTTAAATATTTTTTTATATAATTACTATTCATATGGATCCGATCCATTCATTCCTTACATTCAAATGAGTAATAATAAAGCGGCTACAGTAAAAGGACTTGCATTTCTCAAAAAAGACAAAGTAGTTATGTTTGCCGATCAAAAAGATTCATTTTTAGTAAAATTACTAACTCATCCTACTAAAAATGGTCGTTATGAAACGTCCATCCAAAAAGATGGCCATAAAGGGCTTGTAATCACACAAAACTTATCTGGAAAAAGCACCTATTACCTTGATGGAAATGGTGAGATTCCGAAAGTAAACATTCATTTAAAACTAAATGGCTTGATAAAAAATTCTCCGAATTGGCTTAATTTAACGAAGCCTCAAAATATAGCTTATATCAAAAAACAAATCGAGCAAACGATGGAAAAACAGTCTAAAGCTTTGATTCAGCAATTTCAACAAAAACAAATAGATCCGTTAGGAATACAGGATCAAATTAGAAGCCGCACGAGAAAATGGAACATACAACAAATACATAAAATGTATCCATCTGTAGATGTAAATATTGATGTAAAGGTTAATGTTGTGCAATCTGGTATCGGAGAATGATGAGGTGACGATATGAATACCCGCAGCAAAGAACTAACAGTATCTCCTTACTTCGCTTTCTTTTTGGTTCACTCTCTTCAAATCGGAGTAGGAATTTTAGGATTTCAACGTATCCTGATTAAAAGCGCTGGATATGATGCTTGGATTTCTCTTATCCTTATGGGATTTGCAACTCACATTGTTTTATTTTGTATGTTAGCGATGCTAGAGAAAGATAACGACTTAATCAATATACATACAACATGCTTTGGAAAGTGGATCGGATCTTTCTTTTCTCTATGCTTTACTGCTTATTTTCTTTTATTTTGCCTTACCATTCTTCAAACATATATTGAAGTCATTCAAGTTTGGGTATTTCCTACACTTAAATCGTGGAAGTTGAATGTACTCTTTTTATTCATTGTTTTTTATGTTATAAAAGGTGGATTTCGCTCTGTAACCGGTATCTGCTTTTGGGGGATCGTCATTCCTTTTTTTGTAATCTTTTTTTTAATTTTCCCAATGAAATATGCTCATTTCCGTAATATTTTACCTATTTTGACGCATTCACCTTTACAAATTTTTCAATCAGCAAAAGATTCTATATTAGAATTTCTCGGATTTGAAGCATTACTATTTGTATACCCACTCATTGAAAAAGGAAAATCTCTAAAAAGATGGGCACACGGTGGAATTGCTTTAACAACCATTATTTACGTTATCTTAGCACTCATTTCTTTCATGTACTTTAGTGAAGGACTTTTGCAGCGTACAATTTGGGCAACCTTAACAATGCTTAAAATTATTAAAATTCCTTTCATTCAACGATTTGAGTACATCATTATTTTTGTTTGGTTTCTCATCATTTTACCTAATCTTTGTGTAACGATTTGGTCTTCTTGCCAATCCATGAAACGATCGTTCCATATTCCGTTTAAGTTTACATTGCCTTTTTTCATTTTCGTTGTGTATATCGCGTCTTTATTTATTATAAACAGAGAACATATTAATACATTGAACACGCTCCTATCTCGGGCTGGTCTGTATATCGTATATGTTTATATCCCTCTCCTTTTTCTATGGCATTCCATTCGCTGGCGATTGAAAAATAAACAAAATAAAACTTCACCATAGGAAAGTACTAGCGATTTTGGTACAATTTTACTAATACAAAGGCAAAGGGGATATGCAGATGAAAAAATATCTATTCTCTCTACTTGTAATAAGCAGTCTTATGCTTTCTGGATGCGGCGCAGCGGACAAGAAACAAACGTCTGAACCGAAAGAAGAACACGCTTCCCATTCTCAGCAAGGTGATATACAAGAAACAACAAAAGGGATCGACACGCTACCAACGTTTCTGGACAAACTAGACCCACAAATGAAAGAAATCTATACAGTTGCAGGAAAAAATGCCGAATTATTAAATTGGATACCTTGTTACTGTGGATGCGGAGAAAGTGTGGGACATAAAAATAATAAAAACTGTTTTATTCGTGAAATCAAGAAAAATGGAGAAGTTGTTTGGGATTCTCACGCAACGACCTGTGTAAACTGTTTAGAAATTGCGGTAGAATCTGCATCTATGCATCAAAAAGGAAAATCGACTCTTGAAATTCGAAAATACATTGATAATAAATATAAAGAAGGCTACGCAAAACCAACGCCTACCCCAATGCCAAAAGCGTAAAAACGAGGAATTTCCTCGTTTTTTATTTTTTACGTAACATTTCCCTTAGCAAATTCTTTCAAGTGTTTTTCTTCTCGATTGACGTACACTATATGTAACTCCTCAGTAAGGAGGGTACACAATGCAGACATATAACGACTACGATAAAGCTCTCTATTACACGTATTGTTGTAATTGGGACAAGTTGCTTGTTTTAATGGTGCAAACTGATGATCAATTATTTTCTAAACGAATTGAGCATTTTTTACATGCTTACAAATATGGAAAAGAACTACCAGAAGTAGATAAACAACTTCAACTTCTATTCCAATATATCGACCATGCTTCACAAAAGTCGCATATAGAAGAAATAGACCAAGTACAAATGTAAATGAAGCGCTATTCTCCCTTTGAGAATAGCGCTTTTTGAATATTTTTCCACATTCCCGTTCATAATACACATATCAATAGTGGACGGACGTGATTATTTGTATAAATCCTTGTACGTGTTTCTCAGCATGATGATACTGCTAATTGGTTGTGAAAAAGCGAATAATCCTCATTTATTTCAGGGGGTAAAACAAGAGAAAAACATATGGAATATCTTAATTATCGGTAGCGATTCACGAGGTGAACAACAAGCCCGTGCTGATACAATTATGATTGCCCAGTACAATAAAAAAGAAAATACAGCAAAGCTCGCTTCAATTATGCGGGATAGTTATGTAGAAATTCCTTCTTATGATAAAAAATATAATAAAATCAACGCTGCCTATTACTATGGCGGCCCTGAATTATTACGAAAGACGATTCAACATAATTTTGGAATCGATGTTTCTCATTACGTTACGATTGATTTTGAAGCATTTGTTAAAATTGTGGATACCATTGCACCTGAAGGAATTGAAGTGAATGTTACACAAACAATAATCGATGATATGGGACTACATGTAAAGCCAGAAATACAACCTCTTCACGGGAAAGATTTACTAAAATACGCGCGTTTTCGCCATGATACTGAAAGTGACTTTGGCCGTGTGAAACGACAACAAGAAGTACTCCGGGCATTGAAACAAACCCTTACTGATAAAGTTCACTCTATAGATGGGGTACTAAATTTACCAATAATGGCACATGAACTCTCTCCATATATAAAAACAAATCTAGATATACCAACGCTCTTTTCACTTGGGAATAATATTTTGTTTCAACCCATTGATAATATAGAAACGATGCGAATTCCAATTGATAACGAATATGAATCTGCTCTTACCAAACACGCTGGTTCCGTATTAAAAATAAATCCAGAAACAAATAAAGAAGCAATTCAAAAATTTTTCAATGCTACAAAAGCCGTAAACACCCCCTAAAAACAAGGTTCATGGACCTTGTTTTTTTATTTCCAAGTTTTCCCCTTATAAAACTTTCCTTGATAAAAATATTTTCTCTTTATTTTCTTATCCTTTTCATACTATAATTTAGTATGTAACTATTATAAGAGAGGTAAAAAACATGAAACGTGAGAAAAAACAAGAATATGCATTGTTTACTGCTTGGGGAGCTTCTTTTATTGCTACACTTGGAAGCTTATATTTTTCTGAGATCATGAAATTTGAGCCTTGTGTACTTTGTTGGTATCAACGCATTTTTATGTACCCATTTGTTTTATGGCTTGGTATTGCAGTTGTAAAAAAAGACTACCGCATTGCTACATATTCTTTACCAATTGCAAGTATTGGTGCCTGTATTTCGTTATATCATTATGCCATTCAAAAAGTTTCTGCATTCTCAGCAGCAGGAGCAGCTTGTGGACGTGTGCCTTGTACGGGGGAATATATAAACTGGTTCGGATTTGTCACAATCCCATTTTTGGCACTTATCGGATTTGTCACGATTGCCATTTGTAGTTTGATTGTAATTAAAAATAAATAAGGAGATGACATAATGAAAAAAATGCTTATCTTTGGCGGTATTATTATCGTCTTATTTGCAGCTATTTTTGCTGTAACACAGATGGAAAACAAAAATACAGCGAAACAAGAAAAAAATTACTATACAAATAAAATCTCTTCTTCTGATATTCGTAAAAATAACGAGGAAAAGAAAGAACAAACCATTTACTTCTATCAAACAGATTGTCACTACTGTGAAAAAGTCTCACCTATTGTTGTACCAATGGCTAAAGACATGAACATTGATATGAAAGTCATTGATATTTTAAACGATAACCCAACTTGGGATGATTATAAAATTGAAGGAACACCAACAATTATTCATTTCAAAGACGGAAAAGAAGTAAGCCGCATTAGTGGCGAACAGCCAAAAGATAATTTTGAAAAATGGTTTAAAGAAAACAAGAAGTAATAAGAAAAGGAAACTCCTTCTATACATGAAAGCTGTGTAAAATCCCACACTAATGTATAAGGAGGGGGTTTTATGCCAGAGGTACGCTGTTCTGTGTCCAATTGTTCATTTTGGGGACAAGGGAATTTTTGTCAGGCGAATTCAATCTTTGTCCAGCCTGATGATCAAAACACGAATCAATCAAATGAATCTTATACAAATTCGACCTTAACAGGTGAAACACTTGAAAGCTCTGCGTCAGCAAGTGTTGAGACTTGTTGTCAAACGTTTAGACCGAAATATTAAGACGTAAATCCCCATCTCCTTTTGAGATGGGGATTTTTCTTTCTTTTTTTATATCGGGGAATTACTAATCGACTTTGTATGCCATGATATTCATTCATCATTAACAGATGGTAAACATTTTGAAAAGAAAGTTGTTGCCTTAACTTGTACAAATCGCGGGCAATCGTTTCTTTCCTAACGCTTAAAGATGTAGAAGCATACAGCTAAAGGTATGCTTCTACATTATAACAACCCCATATTTCCATGCATCATGCATTATCGTTATATACACAATTAATATAAAAACTGTTCCAAACAATGTTATCCTGCGATAGATTCCATCTTCCCCTTCTCTCGCTTCAACAAAGGACCAAATAAAACCAACGAAAAGTAATAAATCAATATAGGGAATATACAGATTAAACATAAATGAAACATACAAATAAATAATAAATAAGCAATTCGTTAACAAAAAGATTTTAAATGCAAATTGGCTATTCCCTTTTCTCATAACACGCCCGCCCCCAATCTGTACTGTATTATATTCACAAGAACAGAATAGTTGCGATTGGACCAACTAATTACACTTTGCTATATAAATCGCGGCTATGAAAACAAACAGAGACCTCCACTCATTTCCTCTCTTTGTTTTAACATGGCATGGGGCCAAAAAAGGCTCTGACCGCTTCTATCCACGGACTGATCCTCTCTCTCATCCAAAAAGAAAGGTCTTTCGCTTTTTATTTATATAACAAATAAGCTATCGCCTATTTACGATAGCTTTACTGTACATTATATTTCCTCTTATATATATTACTTAAAATGGAATAAGGCACTTGCTCATAACGAATTTTCCCGCCTGTTTCATCCATAATATACAAATTATTACCTATATAATAACTTCCATTTTTCCCTCGAGAATAAACAGCATATCGTTCATTCGGCAATACTGTTTTTACTTTCGTAAATTGGCCATTTGGTTCTTGCCAATATATATTCATACGATCCACAAGTGTTAACATTCCAATTTGTTCTTCTTCTATTATACGTCCATTCCAACTTGTAACACGATATCCAAGCTTATGCGCTGCATATTCTGGAGATGTATAAAACTGAGAAATAATTACTTTTGTCCGTAACGATACTCGGTCATACAGCCATTGTATATCTCGATCATGCATACGAATGCAACCGTTTGATTCTCTTCTTCCAATTGTCCCTTCTCGATTTGTACCATGAATTGCATATTCTTTTTCATTTAAACCAAGCCATCTTGTTCCAAGTGGATTATTCGGTGCACCACCCGGAATATTTTTACGGTGATATTCTTTATTTTTATATTTATTAATGATACAAAATGTGCCTTCAGGAGTTGGCGTTTGACGCTTTCCAGTTGTAACAGGAAACGTTCTTACATAGTTGCCATTTTCAAAAAAAGATAATTGATTCGTTGTAAGGTTAATTAATATCAGATGATCTGTATCCGCAAAAGTGCTAATTGGTAGACAGAAAAAGAGTATTACAACTAAACATACTTTTTTCATTCATATCCCCCCAAGCATCCCCCTTTAAAATTGACCATAATATATGAGGGTACAATTAGCTTTTACTATGAATTCTATTCTTATGAATGAAAGTACAAAGCTTCTTCAGATTTAACTTATCCATTCACAATTACACCACCATTTACGTGAATGATTTGTCCGGAAACATATGTGGAATCGCCTGAAGCTAAATATACATAAGCAGGTGCTAATTCATACGGCTGCCCTGGTCTTTTCATCGGTACATTACTTCCAAATTCCGATACCTTCTTCTTATCAAAACTCGCTGGAATAAGCGGTGTCCAAATCGGGCCTGGCGCAACACCATTTACACGAATTCCTTTTTGAACTAGTGATTTTGCAAGTGAACGTGTAAAAGCAACAATCGCTCCTTTTGTTGCAGAATAATCAATGAGTTGCTCGTTTCCTTCATACGCAACGATCGAAGCTGTATTTATGATTGTATCTCCCTGCTTTAAATGTGAAAGCGCAGCTTTTGTAACATGAAAATAAGAAAAAATGTTAATGCGAAATGTTTTTTCAAGTTGCTGCGCTGTAATGTATTCTAAACTTTGCTGTGGATATTGCTGTGCGACATTATTCACAACAATATTCAGCCCCCCTAGCTTCGAAGCCGCTTCCTTTACAATATGCTGGCAATGTTGTTCACTACTTAAGTCACCAGGAAGTAATATACACTTCACTCCTTGTTTTTCAACAAGTCTTTTTGTCTCATTTGCATCTTCAAGTTCATCTAAATAAGCAATAGCAATATGCGCTCCCTCTTTTGCAAACGCAATAGATACCGCCCTTCCAATTCCACTATCCCCTCCTGTAATAAGTACGTTTTTCCCTTTTAGTTTTTCACTACCGCGATAATTAGGATCTTCGTACTCTGGGAGAGGATTCATCATCGCTTCAATCCCCGGTTGTTTATTTTGATGTTGTGGTGGTAATGTTAAAAACTTTTTTTGCTCAGGCATACACATTTCAGCTCCTTCTCATTTCTCTTTCTTATGATGTACACATTTATAAAAAGTACTTATATATGAAAAGCCGAAACATAAGAGCTGTTCTGTGATTAATATTCGAAATTAAGACATAAAATAGAAATTGTTATAAAATTTTTTGTGCGAAACTCTTGCAATAGAACTAAAAAACGAATATTATATATAACTGTTGTGACAATTATTCGTAAACAGAAAGGATGTTTATATGTTTAACCTTTCAAAACATAAAACTTCTATTAAAACTGAAATTATGGCAGGTATAATTACCTTCTTAACAATGGCATATATCATTGTCGTAAACCCTGTCATCCTTGGGGATGCAGGTGTTCCATTTGAACAAGCATTTACAGCGACAATTATTGCCGCTGTTGTTGGAACATTATTTATGGCAATCTTTACAAATTTACCAATTGCAATCGCGCCGGGTATGGGACTTAACGCTTATTTCTCTTACTCTGTTGTAAAAGCGCATGAAGGAATGACATTCGCAATTGCATTCTCTGCTGTATTTGTAGCAGGTATGATTTTAATTTTGTTATCATTTACATCTTTCCGTACAAAATTAATGGAAGCAATTCCTGAAAACTTAAAACACGCAATTACTGCTGGTATTGGCTTATTTATCGCCTTTATCGGTTTACGTATGACGGGCATCGTAACAAAACATCCATCTAACTTAGTTGGACTTGGAGATCTTCATTCGCCTCCAGTACTACTAGCGTTAGCTGGACTTGGGATCACACTTATTCTTATGTCCTTAAATGTAAACGGCGCATTATTCTTCGGAATGCTCTTAACAGGAATTATCGCTTATTTCACAGGTCAGTTAACATTCCCAAACGGCATTACATCTATGCCTGGATTACCAGAAGGAATTATTGTTTCAAATCCAATTACTGCTGTTTCTGATGTAATTAACTACGGTTTATACGGCGTTGTATTCTCCCTCTTCCTTGTTACATTATTCGATACAACCGGTACATTACTTGGTGTTGCTCAGCAAGGTGGATTGATGAAGGATGGTAAACTCCCAAAATCGGGACGAGCTCTTCTATCTGATTCTTTCTCAGCAACAATCGGGGCTATGTTCGGAACAACACCATCAACAGCATATATTGAATCATCTGCGGGTGTTGCAGCTGGTGGACGTACTGGTTTAACAACAATTACAGTAGCTGCATTGTTTGCCGTTGCTGCATTCTTTGGTCCTCTAGTAGGTGCTGTTTCTGGTGTTTCAGCAATTACATCTCCATCATTAATTATTGTTGGTAGCTTAATGATGGGCGCTGTACGTCATATTGATTGGGATACATTCGACGAAGCATTCCCAGCATTCTTAGTAATCTTAAGCATGCCACTTACATCCAGCATCGCAACAGGTATTGCACTTGGATTCATTTCATATCCACTTATGAAAATGGCAAAAGGACAATTCCGTGCTGTTCATCCACTTGTATATGTATTTGGTATTTTGTTTGCTTATCAATTAGTTTTCTTACCGCACTAATAAAAAAGCCTTGGCTCACAAATTCTGTGAACAAAGGCTTTTTCTAATATTCCTTATTCATTTGCAATTCTTTACTATACTTTTGAATCAAAAATGAAGAAATAAACATTGCCGTATATCCCATACGTCTAAGTCCCTTATATACATTTTCCATATGTATCATTCCTCTATACACTTTTACCCAAATTACACCACAATTAACTCTAAATAGATTTTATATTCAGTCTATCACAAGAACAAAAACCCCTTAAAGAGGTTTTTTCCATCCATTACCTTTGTAAAAACGCCTGTAAATCCGCAAATTGTCTTGCTGCATCTTTATAGCCTTGTTCATATAAATTTTGCAGCTTTTGTGGATTTTTTTCCATTCGATCCACTTGAAGTGGTACTTCTGGACGAATGACAAATAGATTTCCAGCTAACTCTTCTTTTTCAATATAATGAAGTGTCTCATTGTATACTTCATAACGAGAAAGCATCGTATTGACAAGATTAGGATATTTTTTATAAGCTTTTGCTGCAATCCATCCAAATTTTGATTTTTTCTTCGCATATCCATGGTTTCTCGTTAAAATAACAACCGATTTCTCATAACCATCTTGCTGTGCTTTACGAACTGGGATTGGATCCGAAATTCCACCATCCAATAATTGTTTACCACGGTAATTTACAACTGGTGCGATAAATGGCAATGAGCTAGAAGCTTGTAATAAAGTCAATGCATCTTCATTTGTTCCTTCTTTTTCAAAATACATTGGTTCACCAGTTTCACAATCTGTCGTTCCTACTAGAAAACGCTCTGCACTATTAAAATATGTGTCAAAATCAAATGGCACGTGCTGTTCTGGAATCTCACGAAAAATAAAGTCCATATCAAATAACTGACGTTTTTTCCATAAATTTTTGTAAGATAAATACCTCGGATGTGTTGCATAATCAATATTTACTGTTTTATTTCGATTTCTTTGTCTTGAAATATATGACGCCGCATGGCACGCTCCCGCTGAAACACCAATAACATATGGAAAATATAAATCCTGTTCCATAAAGTATTCTAGTATTCCCCCCGTATATACACCGCGCATACCGCCGCCTTCTAATACTAAACCCGTATTTTCAAGCATTGTTTTCTCTCCTCTTTATATACATAGACTCTTTAATTATTCACCTTGTTAAATATCTCTTTCTATTATATAAGAGTCTTCACGAAAACCATATTCAGAAGGCTTGGTGCGAACGAAAAATTATTCTTCTACTTCTCTAAATGAGCTCCTACATCCTTTACAAACCTTTGAATCAATGATAATTCCTCTTCTGTATACTGATTTAAAAGTAACAACCACTTCTCTTCAGCTTGTTGATGCAATTTCTCATGCGCCATATAAATTCCATTTCCGTTGTCTGTTAAACGAAAAAATATTTCCTTTTGATTATCTAACATTTTCATCTTTTCAACAAATTGTTTATTAAACAATTTTGTACAAATTTTAGAAATTGCTCCCTTTGTCATTCCCATCTCTTCAGTAATAGCTGTTACATTCATTAATCCTTTTTTTCCTATACATTGGATCACATGTAATTCTGATAAAGACATACCACTTACCCCTGTCTCACGAAGAAAACGCTCATCATTTCCTTTCATATGCTCTTCTTGTTTATGAAAAAGTGTACGAATATCCAAAAGTATTTCTATTTGCCTTACAGTACGGTCCAAGTCGAATCCCCTCCATGATACTTCATAAGTTTCCACAGAAACAATTTAATTATATACCATTTCAAAATAAAAATTAAATTCATTTTTATCTTTACAAGTAAGAAAATAATGTTAAAATTATTTTAGTTTCCAAGGAAACTAAAATAAGGAGGTTTTCTGATGAATCACTCATTATCTTCATCAAAATTAAAATCTATTTTGTATATCGTTTGTATTAGCGCTCTATTAGGTTCCTTTGCTCAAAACATTTACACGCCCCTCTTACCAATGATTCAAGATTCTTTTCACACCTCTCTTTATCTTGTGAATTTAACTGTCTCTATTTTTACTTTTGTTCTTGCAATTATGCAGCTTGTTTATGGACCATTAATTGATACAAAAGGACGCAAATATATTCTTCTTCCCAGTCTATTCATAGGTACAATCGGTGCAATTGGTTGTGCTTTTACAACAAACATTTATTTATTTCTTATTTTCAGAGCAATTCAAGCATCAGGGATAGCTGCGATACCTGTTGTAGCGGCTACTATTATTGGGGACTTATTCGAAGGAAAAGAACGAGGGAAAGCCATGAGTCTTTATCAAATGCTACTTTCCATTGCTCCTGCTGTAGGCCCTCTCATAGGCGGCTATCTTGGAAATATAAATGGTCACGTATCTATTTTTCTATTCTTATCTACGATTGGCATAGCCCTATTAATTGTAAATATTGCATGGCTACCAGAAACAAAACCGGTTATTCCTAAAAAAGCTACAACAACTAATAATTATTGGAGTATCTTAAAACACAGAACTGGTTCTGCTATTGCGATCATTGGATTTATGCAGTTCTGCATTTATTTTTGTTTTCTTGTTTTTTTACCAGCAATATTAGCCAATTTAGTTCATTTCAACACAAGTAAAATTGGGCTTATGTTTGTACCAATGTCTCTATGTATTATGCTAGGAAGTTATTGCTACAAGTTTTTACAAACATTACTTACAACAAAACAAGCTTTACTTCTCACCAGTTTTCTCAATATCACATGCGTTATTCTATTTGCTTTCACATATCATATAAATATCCCAATCCTTATCATTGCAACATCCCTATACGGTTTTAGCATGGGACTATCAATTCCAACCCATACAACTCTACTAACTGAAGAATTTGTAAGCGAACGAGCAACTGCCATTGGTATCTACAACTTTATCCGTTATATCGGAATGGGTACAGGACCAATCGTAGGCAGTTTTCTACTCTTTAATCAAAATTACTTTTGGATTTTCTTTGTAGAGGCAATTGTTTTTCTGATTGTGGTCTTATATTCTATGAAAAAGCTAACTTCTCATCCTGTAAGAAAAGCTAGAATTCAAAAAGCTAAATAAACATTTATGTATATTACAAACAAAAAAGAGAATGTCCGAAAACAGCTATTTTACTGCATTTGGACATTCTCTTTTTTATACTCTCTGATCCGCCACAATATGAATATCAATATGCTTCGTCTGCCTCATAATTTCATTTACAATTGATCCTTTTCGAATTTCTTCCCATCTTGTTCTTGCTGATTGACCAAGTAAAATTTGGGTGGCCTGTAATCGTTTTGCCACTTCAATAATGACATCAGCTGGCTTTCTTCCTTTCGCTTCTTCCAATACGAAAGTAGCATGAAATTGATTCGTTAACGCTTGCCACTCCTCAATTGTTTGTCTTTTGCTTGCCGATAATGATTCTATATTTTCTCTTTCAACATTTAATACATACAATTCAGCGTTTAATCGATCTGCCATACGCCAACCACGCCGTATTAATTTCTCTGCTGTTGAACTATATTGCACACAAACGAGAATTTTTTCTTTTACACCTATTGGTTCTGTCACTGACTGACTAATCTTCTCGTCCATATCGTCGGCAACTTCACGAAGTGATAACTCTCGTAAAGCTCCTAAATTATTAACCGTAAAAAAATTTTGTAAGCTTTGCTGAATTTTTTCTTCTTTATATATCTTTCCATCTGTCAATCGTTTCCTCAAAACTTCAGGGGTTACATCAACAAGTTGAATTTCATTTGCTTTTTGTAAAATAAAATCAGGAATACGCTCTCGTACTTTTACATTCGTGATTTGTTCCACAATATCATGAACGCTTTCTAAGTGTTGAATATTAAACGCTGATAATACTGATATCCCAGCGTCCAATAATTCTTCTACATCCATATAACGTTTTTTATGTTTTAATCCAGGTATATTACTATGTGCCAATTCATCCACAACAACTACTTGTGGTGCTCGCTTTATAACCCCCTCTACATCGAGCTCATAAAATACTTTTCCTTTATAGTTTATTTCTTTTAACGGTATTCTTTCTAAATCAGCAATTGCTTCTTCTGTTTCTTTTCTTCCATGCGTTTCAATTAAACCTATCACAATATCAATATTCTCTTTTTTCATTTCTTGCGCATCAAACAACATTTTATAACTTTTCCCTACTCCTGGAGCAGCACCTACATACAGCTTTAATTTCCCGCGATTTTGCTGGCGTATATATTCTAAATATTCTTCCGGCGTTCGTCTTTGAAACGTCGGTTTATAGTCATCTGCATACATTACACGCACTCCTTCCCAGTAAACAACGCTACCTCAATCGATTGGATTGAGGTAGTAACAGTACTATTTCATTATTTTTTGTAATTCTAAATTTAATTTCAAAACGTTCACACGATCCTCTCCAAATAATCCTAATGTAGCACCTTCTGTTTGAGACTTAATCATTTGATTTAGTTTTTCTTTCGGAATATTCGTTAATTTTGAAATACGATCAACTTGTACGTAAGCTGCCTTTGGACTAATATCAGGATCTAATCCAGAACCTGAATTCGTCACTAAATCCATCGGTACTTCCGTAACTGAAACAGTCGGATTTTTATCCTTCCAATCCGCTACACTTTCTTCTACACGTTTTACTAAATCAGGATTAGATGGTGCATAGTTATTTGATCCTGACGCTTCTGCTTTATATTCTATACTAGAGACGCGTCCATGAAAATAACGTGGGTCTTTAAAGTTTTGGCCGATTAACTTTGAGCCAATTACTTCATTTTTTTCATTATATATAAGACTTCCATCCGCATTATCCTTCATCACTGCTTGCGCAATTCCAGTTACAAGCAGCGGGTATAAAAGCCCACAAAGAACAAGAAATGTAAAGGTAACACGAATGACCGGTGAAAGTATATTTTGTTTTTTAGCCATTTTCTTTTCCCCTCTTCCTTATATGAACAATCCTACAATTAGATCAATTACCTTAATCCCAATGAAAGGAACAATGACTCCTCCAAGTCCGTAAATTAATAGGTTTCGACCAAGCAATGCATTGGAACTCATCGGTTTATACGCAATCCCCTTCATTGCTAATGGAATGAGTAATGGAATGATAATCGCATTAAATATTAATGCTGATAAAATAGCTGAAAGTGGCGAAGTTAATTTCATTATGTTCAGTGCTTCCATTTGCGGAATTGCTAATGTAAACATCGCTGGAATAATCGCAAAATATTTTGCTATATCATTCGCGATACTGAACGTTGTTAACGCACCACGCGTCATTAACAGCTGTTTACCAATACCTACAACCTCAATAATTTTTGTTGGATTGGAATCTAGATCAATCATATTAGCTGCTTCTTTCGCAGCTGTTGTTCCACTATTCATCGCTAACCCAACATCCGCTTGTGCTAATGCTGGTGCGTCATTCGTACCATCACCAGTCATTGCCACAAGTTTTCCTTTATCTTGTTCTGCTTTAATAACTGCAATTTTATCTTCTGGCTTACATTCTGCAACAAATTCATCTACACCTGCTTCTTTCGCAATTGTTGCTGCTGTTAATGGGTTATCCCCTGTACACATGACCGTTTTGATTCCCATTTGGCGAAGTTGTTCAAAACGTTCACGCATACCAGGTTTTACAGTATCCTTTAAATAGATTAAGCCATAAATACGATCATCCACTGCAACTACAAGTGGTGTCCCACCTTCTTTTGAAATTAAATCTGCCTTTTGATTCACATCTTTTGGAATCGTACCACCTTGTGCTTGTACCCACTCAATAACAGCACCAACTGCACCTTTTCTTACTTTTGTACCATCAAGTAAGTCTACACCACTCATTCTTGTTTCTGCTTTAAACGGAACAAATTCTCCTTGCTCAGCAAGCTCACTGTTATATGATAAAGCTTTTGATTTTACATATTCAATTACAGAACGACCTTCTGGTGTTTCATCTAAAACTGATCCTAATGCAGCCCATTTTGCTAATTGTTCAATTGTTTCGTTTCCTACAGGAAGTAATGTATGTGCCATCCGGTTTCCAAAAGTAATAGTACCCGTTTTATCTAAAATAATTGTATTAATATCACCCGCAGCCTCTACAGCTTTACCTGACATTGCTAATACATTAAATTTCGTAACACGGTCCATTCCTGCAATCCCAATCGCGGATAATAATCCTCCAATTGTTGTTGGAATTAAACAAACAAGAAGTGCAACAAGTACGGCTGTATCAATCTTAAACCCTAAATAATTTGTAAAAATCGGTAGTGTTACAACTACAATTAAGAAAATAAGAGTTAAACTTGTCAGTACTGTATTCAGAGCAATCTCATTTGGTGTTTTTTGACGGGCAGCCCCTTCTACTAAAGAGATCATTTTATCTATAAATGACTCACCTGGATTGCTTGTAATCGAAATTGTAATCTCATCACTAACAACCATTGTACCGCCTGTTACCGAACAAAAATCACCACCTGCTTCTTTAATAACAGGAGCAGATTCACCTGTAATTGCTGATTCATCCACCGATGCCAAACCTTTAATGACTTCACCATCACTTGGAATCATTTCCCCTTGCTTTACAATTACAATGTCACCTTTTCTCAGCTCAGTCGCTGAAACTTGAACGATTTTCCCATTCTCTTTTATGACATTTGCAAATACATCTTTCTTCGATTGTTTCAAAGAATCTGCTTGCGCTTTCCCACGCCCTTCAGCTAATGCTTCTGCAAAATTCGCAAATAACACTGTAAATAATAGAATGAGAGAAACTGTTATATTAAACCAACCTGGTATACTACTAGATATATTAGGAAGAAACGATAAAATAAAAGTGATAATAAATCCAATTTCTACTACGAACATAATTGGATTTTTCACCATTACTTTTGGATTCAGTTTTGCAACTGATTGTTTCATCGCATGTGTAACAATATCACGATCCATTGTTTTCGCTTGTCTAACTTCACTTTCTACAACATGTATTGACGATGGAATCGATTGATTTGCTTGTTTTTCTTTTACCACTACTGGTTTCATCATTTCCCCTCCATTACTTCAATGTAAGAAATTCTGCAATTGGTCCTAGCACTAACATTGGGAAGAACGTTAATGCACCAACAATTACAATTGTTCCAATGAAAATGCCCCCAAATAAACTATTATCTGTGCGGAATGTTCCTACTGTTTCTGGCACTACCGTCTTCTCTTTCAATGAAGCTGCAACAGCTAACATCGTAATTAAACTGAAATAACGTCCTAAAAACATTACTAAACCAGTTGTAATATTCCAAAATGGTGTATTATCTCCTAGTCCCTCAAATCCAGATCCATTGTTCGCAGCAGAAGATGTATACTCATATACAACTTGCGTTAAACCATGAAAACCTGAGTGAGAAATCGCATCCGTCCCTAAATGAGTTGAAAGGGCCAATGCTGAAAATCCTAAAATAAGCAATGGATGAAATAATATTGTTACCGCAATTAATTTCATTTCTTTTCCTTCAATTTTCTTACCTAAAAATTCTGGTGTCCGTCCAACCATTAATCCAGATATAAAGACTGCAATAATTGCGTACATAATGATATTGACAAAACCTGCTCCAACACCACCAAACACTGTATTTAACATCATGTTTACAAGTGGTACCAATCCACCGATTGGTGTTAACGTATCATGCATTGTATCAACTGCACCTGTTTCGGCTGCTGTTGTTACTGTCGCATACAGTGAAGAAAAGACTGTTCCAAATCGTACTTCTTTTCCTTCTGTACTGCCTTGCACATGTTCCATACCCATTTGATTTAATACTGGATTCCCATGTAATTCAGATGAAACAATCGTTACAAACCCAATTAAAAATACCATAAATAGGGAAACAAAAAGGATACGCCCTTGTTTCTTATTACCAACCATTCGTCCATACGTAAACGGTAAAGCTGTTGGCAGTAACATCATGAGCATCATTTGTAAGATGTTACTGATTTGTCCTGGATTCTCAAATGGATGTGTGGAGTTTGCTCCGAAGAATCCGCCACCATTGTTACCAAGTTCCTTAATTGAAACAAATGAAGCTACAGGACCACGCAAAATACTTTGTTTCACACCTTCAATTGTTTGTGCTGTAACTGCTCCGTCTAAAGTTTGCGGTACACCAAGCGCAACAAAAATCAGTGCTGCAACAAATGCAATGGGAAGAAAGACCCTTGTTAAAGCTCGAGTAAAATCAACGAAAAAGTTCCCCAGTTCCTTGCCTGCTAATCCTCTTATAAAAGCCATAACAAGTGCTAATGTCGTTGCCGGTGCAGCAAACATTAAAAATGTGATCCCAATTAATTGTGATAAATAAGATAATCCGTTTTCGCCGCTATAATGCTGTAAGTTTGTATCCGCCATAAAGCTGATTGCTGTATTAAAAGCAAGCGTTGGCTCCATCCCTTCAATATGAGCTGGATTTAATGGAAGCACGCCTTGTAAGCGAAAGATGAAGTATACAACAACGATCATGAAACCATTGAGTGCAACTAGCGATAAAGCGTATTGTTTCCAACTCTGGTTATACGCTTTAACACCTGCAATTTTGAAAATAATCTTTTCAAAAGGCCCAAATACTTTTTCTAATCTGCTATTTCCTTGAAAGGCTTTCTCTAAATAAATACCCGTTGGCTTTGCGACAAGAATGAATAACAACATTGTGATTACAACTGCGACCCAAATCATAATAAATGCTTCCCCCTAGTTAAAACTTTTCTGGATTTAATAACGCATAAACTAAATACACCGTAATTGCTGCAACAATAACCGATAAGGCAATCATCATGATTGCTTCCCTTCTTTCACAACTTTATCTGACCAGCTCGCTAGCCCTATCATAGATGCTACCAATACAACACAGATTCCGATCATCACAACATCAAGCATTATAATCCCTCACTTTAAAATGTTAAATTTTACCATATACCCATCAAAAAAAGAACACTGAGGCTCTACTCAGTGTTCAAAAATGAACAACACAAAAGTAAACCTCCTCTCCAAACGCTTACGAGGTTAGCTGTCGGATTCGGGCCTAAAGAGTAGCCCTACTTTCGTAATGAAAGATTCACCCCAAGTGACAATGCACAAAATTGGTTCCCCCGCTCCATTTCTGGACTCAGCGATATCAGGTTGTTTTTGGAAATATTTATGAACAATTTATGAATGTAAATATACTCCTCTATATTTAACTTGTAAAGAGTAAAATTACCTAAAATAAGAAAATATTTCATCATTTAAACGCTTACATTGATTAAGATTAATATTTTATCATCTGTTTCCTTGTCTTTTCTTTCTTTTTCATCAAAATCGATTTTTAATATGAAATAAAAAAAGAGAATGAATTTGAGTACCGTTTTAATAGTACCTTGAATTCATTCCCTTTTTGCATTATAAAAATGAACGCAAGTTTCTCCCACGAATGTAGACTCGTGTTAGTTCCACATGCAACATTTCATACGCAATAATATCCGTTTCTAAATACAAACTCTCTTCTGATGGCAATATCATATATGGTTTTGGAAACATAGAATCCATTGCTAATTCTTGAACTCGCTCTACTGATACTGCCCAACGATGCGCTATATCCTCGCGTAATAACACCTTCATCATCACTTCCCCCGCCCTATTCAAAAAATAAAAAAGAAATGTTATCACAATTTGTAAACACTACAAATGTAGCTCCAATTGTTTGATAGAGCCTTACCGGATATCTTTTATTTCTTGTGACAACTGTAATAGGTGCTTGAAAAGAAAATCGAATACGCTCGGTAAAAAAGCTAACTGTTGGAAGCTCATCTCCTAGCAGGATTACTTTTTTAATCCTCTTGCAAATATTAGTTAAATTCTGCTCACCATTGCAACAATAAGTTGATTCAAATCCACATGCTCGCACTTCAGCCGCTACATGTTCAGTTGCGGTAAAAATAATCATATCTTGTTGAAAAGGCACTAATTCTCGTAAACTGTTTACTTTTTCCTCTTCCCCTACACAAATGAGCGTTACCTCTTTTTCCCCATCCATGTACATCATCCTCCTTAGCATAAAAGAATTCAAATATAGATTGATATTCTCCTATACTAATCAGACCGATGAAGTGATGTATCCATCCATGCACCATCCTCTCTCAAGACGCTTACGAAGTTAGCTGTCGGATTCGGACTTTGAGAGTAGCCCTACTTTCATCATGAAAGATTCACCCCTAGTGACCATGCACAATTTGGTTCCTCCGCTCCAAATGAATCAGACTCAGCGTTACAAAAAACAGATTCTGGCTGATATAATACTCCTAAATATGGAAAAAGTAAACAATAAAAAAAGCCAGTTATAAAACTGGCTTCCCCATCAAAACTTGAATATTTATGCACGAGTTTCTTGACGTTTGCCCCGCATTAACAGGCAGTAAGATCCCCAAAAATGCAGCGAAAGCAAAAGCTACTAGATGGGAAATCAACTGCCTGTAAAAGCCCGATTGGTGAAGGCTAATAATCAGTGGGGGATGAAGCTCCCCACTGATTAAAGTTTCACTTTATATGCAAAATGGTTCGTTGGCCCATGACCACTTCCAATATTCAATTGCTGTTCAATTGCTATGCTAATAAACTTTTTCGCTTCTCGAACCGCTTCTTCGATTGGATACCCATTTGCAAGTCCTGCCGTTACAGCAGATGCAAATGTACAACCGCTACCATGCGTTTGTTTTGAATCAATTCTTTCACTTCTATACTCAATAAATTGTTCACCATCAAATAAGAAATCAATAACTTCATTTCCTTGATAATCCGCATGTCCACCTTTCATAAGAACGTACTTGGCTCCTAATCTATACAACTCTTTTGCAGCTTCTTTACTATCTTGGATGTTATGAATCTCCATCCCTGTTAATACTTCTGCTTCCGGTACATTCGGAGTCACAACAGTTGCAATTGGTAATAAATGTTCTTTCAATGCTTGCACTGCTTCTTTCTGTAATAACGATGCACCACCTTTGGCAATCATAACAGGATCTAGTACAATATTATTCCAGCCAAACTTTTTAATATTTTCTGCAACGACCTTAATAATTTCACTGCTAAATAGCATGCCGAGCTTAACAGCATCTGGTGTTAAATCAGCACCAATTGAATTTAATTGCTCCTGAATCCCTTCAAGGGTAACAGGATATACTCCTTGCACACCAAGTGTGTTTTGAGCTGTAATAGCTGTAATAGCTGTCATTCCATATACACCAAGCTCTTGAAATGTTTTTAAATCTGCTTGAATACCTGCACCACCGCCGCTATCTGATCCAGCAATTGTTAAAGCTTTATTCACTTTCATCTCACTCATCCTTTTCTATCCAAAATAGCGATGATAAATCGTTTTTGCTTCCACTATATCTTTTGTTCCATGCACAAGTACGCGTCCATCTTGAAAGGCAACTAGTCGCTTTCCTTCAACTGAAAATGATAATAAATAGGGATTTACCATTAAATCTGCTACGCGATCGCGCAGCAGCTCTTTATATCGTTTAAAATCTAATTGTTCTTTATAAGGAGGTCTGATTTGAACTGTATTTCTTCCACATAAAACTGCAGTTTTCGATGTATTCTCTTTACTTAAATATGGGTAGAGTGCTTCCCCACCACATGATGGACAATTCGGCTTTCGAAGCTTTTGCACATTCATACATGAATATTCGTTTTTCCATACATCAAACGACACAAGTCCATCACGAAGTGCTTCATAATCCTCTACTAAAATTTTAATCGTTTCCGTTACTTGATGAGAAACAACGAGAGATACAGCAGATGAAATAATACCTGCTGTATCACATGTTGCTCCGCCAAGCGGAATAGATTGTAATAAACAAGATAAACATGGCGTTTTTCCTGGTAAAATCGTATAAGAAAGGCCGTAACTTCCTACACACGCCCCATAAACCCACGGAATTGAATGTTTTTGTGATATATCATTAACGATAAAACGTGTTTCAAAATTATCAGTCGCATCAATTATTACATCGACATTTGTAACAAGCTGTTCTAATTCCTCTGCTGTCACATCTTGAACATATGCTTCTACAATTACATTGCTATTAATCGCTTGCAAACGTCTTTGTGCTGCTACAGCCTTCGGAAGATTACTTTCTACATCCTCCTCACAATATAGCTGCTGACGTTGTAAATTGCTCCAATCAATATAATCGCGATCCACAATCGTCACATGGCCGACGCCAGCTCTTACAAGCATCTCTGCATTCGCGCTACCAAGTGCCCCAGCACCAATGATTAACACATGCTTTCCGCCTATTTTTTGCTGCCCTTTTTCACCAATTGGAGAAAATAACTCTTGGCGAGAATATCGATTATTCAACTACGCTCATTCCTTCTAACGGGCTACTTGCTGTCGCGCAACGCTTACGTGCAATACGTCCTGCTTCAAATCCTAAACGTCCTGCATGAATACCTAATTTCATTGCTTCTGCCATTTTAATAGGATCCTTCGCTCCAGATACAGCTGTATTTAATAGCACACCATCCGCTCCTAATTCCATCGCAAATGCTGCATCAGCTGGACTACCAACACCTGCATCCACAATTACCGGTACTTTTGCTTGTTCAATAATAAAGCTTAAGTTTAATGGATTTACAATTCCAAGTCCTGAGCCAATTGGTGATGCACCAGGCATAATCGCATGAACACCAAGTTCCTGTAATTTACGTGCCAATACAACATCATCAGATGTATAAGGAAGAACAATAAATCCTTCTTCTAACAACATTTCAGAGGCTTTTAAAGTCTCCACTGGATCAGGTAATAACGTTCTGTCATCACCAATAACCTCTACTTTTACCATGTCACAAAGCCCTGAAGCTTTTGCTAATTTCGCAATACGAACTGCTTCTTCAGCATTTTTTGCCCCTGCTGTATTTGGGAGTAATGTATATTTTTTCACATCAATTTTTTCTAATAAATTGGGTTGGTCTACATCAAATATATCCATACGACGTACTGCAAATGTTAAAATTTCTGCCTCTGATACT
Source organism: Bacillus sp. 105MF (assembly GCF_000374885.1). Taxonomy (NCBI): domain Bacteria; kingdom Bacillati; phylum Bacillota; class Bacilli; order Caryophanales; family Bacillaceae; genus Bacillus; species Bacillus sp. 105MF. The sequence goes on from NZ_KB895583.1 coordinate 86,138, forward strand.
TCAATTGCTTTTCTTTGTACATCAAAATCAGAAAATTTCCCTGTTCCTAATAAAAGTCTAGAATGAAATGTAAATGGTCCAATGTTCAACATAATCAACCGCCTCCTACGAAAGTTACAATCTCAATTTGGTCTCCATCAAAAACAGATATATCTCGATGGTCTTCTTTTTGCAAAATATCTTGGTTACGTTCCACCACAACAATTTTCGTATCCAATCCTAAATGTGTAAGCAATTCTGCTACTGTCTTAACACTCCCAGGTACCTCTACTTGCTTACCATTAATTTTCAAATTCAAACTTCCATCCCCTTTCTATATAAACCTTTCTTGTTAGATGGGAGAGAGCATCCGACCATGCATAGAAGCGGTCAGATCCTTTTCCTGCCCCATGCCAAGTAAAAACAAAGAAAAAAACGAGTGTAGTTCAGCTTTTATTCTTTGTCACATTGACTTACATGTTAAAAAATCAAAATACATTTATATAAAGTGAAACTTTAATCAACATGTGTTCTCTTTATCCCCCATCAATCAGGCGTTTACTGCTAGTTCATGCAGGATAAATTGATTTAGAAACCAATGAATCTAGCAAATAATTCCCTTGCTTTCCTTCTATTAAATCTGCCATATATTGACCAGAAACGGGACTTAATAAAATACCGTTTCTGTAATGACCGGTACAAGCATATAATCCTTTTATTTCCTCATGTGCCCCCATATAAGGAACCTCGTGATTAGATTGCGGGCGTAATCCCGCCCACGTACTTTCCCATTCAGCTTCTTTCAAAGCCGGCAAGATTGTATAAGCACGTTCTAATATCGAAGTAATACTTTCTGGTTGTACAGACTTAGTAAACGTGTGAGGCTTCATCGTTGCTCCAATTACATAGCGTCCACCACGTTTTGGCGCGATATAAAACCGCTCTTGGAAAATAGGAGATTGCAGCAATGGTTTACAGCTCTTTACGGCAACAACTTCTCCTTTTACAGGATATGTACCCCAATCACTATGAAAATGATGAAGTAGTTTTGTACTCCACGAACCACCAGCAATTACTACCTTTTCACATGTAATCATACCTTCATTCGTAACAATTCCTACTACTCGGTTGTCTTCTATTTTGATATCAAATACTTCTGTTTGTTCATATATATCAGCACCAGAAATGGCCGCAGAGTGTGCAAATGCCTTTGTAAGTTCCGGTGCAATAACATGACCATCTTTTGGATAATATACAGCCCCAATGATCGATGAAGAGAGGAATGGCTCTTTTTCATAAAGCTCATCTCCTGTCAGAAAATATGATTCTTCACCTGTTTTCTGTTGCCAGTCCATAATATCTAGTATTCTTGTCTTCTCATCTTCATTTTGGGCTATACGATATATACCTTTTTCTTCATATCCAATATCAATACCCGTTTTTTCACGTAAAACTGCTGCAAGTTGTGGAAATATTGCACGGCTTTTTCTAGCAAGCTCAAATAGTGGATCGTACGCATCCCACTCCGCCTGTACACCAAGTAAACCTGCCGCTGCTTTAGAAGCTTCAGACGCAATCCTTTGTTTCTCAACAATTGCAACTTGGTATCCTCTTTCCGCTAGAAAATGTGCAACTGAACTCCCAATCACACCGCCGCCAATAATGGCTACATCATACTTCTTACTCATGATTTTTCGCCCACTTTCTTATTGTCTCCTTGTACAACCTTGCCTGCTTATACGGATTACTATCACTTACAATCCCAGACATAACAGCAATACCACTCACGCCAGCTCTAAGAACCTCTCCTATATTTTTAGGTGTTATCCCTCCAATAGCTGTAATCGGTATCGTTAATCGCCTTGCTATATCTGAAATCTCTTCCAACCCTCTTGCCGGAACATCTTTCTTACAACTCGTTGGAAATACATGACCATAAACAAGTGAATCTGCTCCATTTTTGAACGCTACTATCGCTTCTTCTAAAGAATGCACAGAATAACCAACATGCAAATAAGAAAACTTTTCCTTTACAGACCTGACATCAGCACTTCGATATCCCAATTGTACGCGAGGAATATTTAATAGAATTGCAATATCGATTCGATCATTAATCACAAGCTTAGATGCCGGAAAGCCTCCTTTGAGGAGACCTTCCACACCTTCATATAACTCTTTCGTACTTTTCTCTCGCTCACGAATATGCAAATAATCAATCTCACTCTCAATTTTCATCGCTACATTCGCTAACTCCTCGAATGCCATCTGGCCATTTGAGATAACGTGGAGCTCATCTTTCATATTCACTCGCCTACTTTAAAATATTTTCGAATAATTCATTGGCAGGAACACTCTCTTTTGTCATGCCTTTTTCTTTCAACCATTTATTTTGTTTTTCCCATGACTCTTTCGTATCTGATAAAAATGGCTCATCTTTCGTTTCCATTTTCTCTAACAAAATTTTCACACTTTCTTTTTCAACTTCTGGAACAAGTGGGAAATTTTCCTTTTCTTGATGATTTAATAAAATACCCAGTGCTTCGTCTGGATTCTTTTTCATAAATTCATATCCTTTTTTCGCACCTCGTAAAAAGGCTTGCAACGCTTCTTTATCTTTTTTCAACGTTTTATCACCTGTTACAAAAACAAGTTCATGATAATTTGGTACACCATAGTCAGCTGGGTTGAAGTACGCTGGTTCATGGCCTTCATGACGCATAACAGGAACTTCATGGTTAATATAAGCACCTGTGACAGCATCTACTTTTTTCGTAATTAATGCTGGTACTAAATCAAATCCAACATCTACTACTTTTACAGTATCAGGATTACCACCAGCTTCTTTTACCATCGTTTTTAAATACGCTTCACTTAAAGGTGTTCCAGAATAACCAACTGTCTTTCCTTCTAAATCTTTTGGTGAATTGATTCCCGCTGATTTTAATGATACGACGTGATTTAATGGTGAACGGACCACAGCTCCGATTGATTTCACTGGAATTTGTTCATTCGCTTTTGCAATGACAACATCTGGTTGATAATATAAACCAACTGTTACTTTCCCCGCTGCCGCTAATGTTAATGGATCGGTTGGATTAGAAGGGAATTTAATATTCACCTTTACTCCTTCTTCTTTAAAGTATCCTTTTTCAATCGCTGCATAGATAAAGCTATGCACCGCATTTGGATACCAGTCGAGCATAACTGTTACTTCTTTTTCAGCCTTTTTCTTTTCTGATGATGAATTGCTAGAACATCCTGCAATCATTGCAACTAATAATGTAAACACAAAGATGCGTTTGAATAATTTCATGAATGTTTCCTCCAACTAATGAATTTCTTTTCTAATATAGAAACAAATAATACAAATAAAATAGCTAGTAATGATAGAAGTACAATCGGCGCAAACACACCAGCTCCGTCTAGCTGTGTCATCATTCGTTTACTAAAGTATCCTAAACCAGCTTGTGCACCAAGCCACTCACCAATTGCTGCTCCAATGACACTAAGTGGAACAGCAATTTTTAAAGCAGAGAAAAAGTACGGAAGTGCAGATGGCAACTTTAACTTTAGAAAAATATCTTTTTTCGTTGCACCATATGTCACTAAAAGCTCCTCCCATTCCTTTTTCGTGCTGCGCAATCCATCATACGTATTTACCGCAATGGGGAAAAAGGTAATCAAAACTGTCACAACGACTTTGCTCCAAATTGAATAGCCAAACCATAAAACAAATAATGGTGCTAAAGCAGTAATTGGAATCGTTTGTGAAGCAACTAGTAACGGATAAAAAGCTCTTTCTATCCATTTACTCGCATTCATAGACATCGCCAGTCCAACACCAAGTACAATAGAAATAACTACGCCGATTAAGACTACATATAAGGTTGCTGGCAAATGAACTATAAGTAATATGTCACGCAGTGCCCACATTTTAGCTAGAATTGCAGTAGGAGATGGCAAAATATACATCTCATCTACAATTCTAGCCCCCACTTCCCAAGCTATGAGTAGTATGCTACTTAAAATCAGTGCTGGTAGTAGCTCTGTCACACGTTTCATACGAGCACCTGCCTTTGCAGCATACCGAGTAACTCATCTTTTAGCCCTAGTATCTCAGGCTTATGCAAATCTTTTCTTGAGCGCTCCGTTCCAAGTGGTACAACACGCTCCGTTAAAGTTGTTATAGGCTGCTCTGTCACTATTAAAATCCGATTAGAAAGAAAAAGTGCTTCTTCTACATCGTGTGTAATAAATAAAATGGTTTTTTGCCACTGTTTCCATTGCTCAAACAACCATTCTTGCAACGTTGCTTTCGTTAATGCATCTAATGCGCTAAACGGCTCATCTAACAATAAAATGTCCCCGCCTGTTAATAAAGTTCGAATAAAGGACACTCGCTGCCGCATACCCCCTGATAAATCTTTCGGATATTTGTTCTCGTATCCTTGTAAACCAAATTGTTCTAACAGGTCTTTTGCCTTTACATGTGCTTCTTTTTTCTTTATCCCCTGGCACTCTAAAGGCAATGCCGCATTTTCAATAATTGTTCTCCACGGCAGGAGCATATCTTTTTGTGGCATATACCCTACAGGATGACTCGAGGTTTCTGTAAGTTGAATCGTTCCAGCCGTCGGTTCTTCTAATCCTGTAATTAAACGAAATAATGTACTTTTGCCACAGCCACTCGGTCCAATGATACTAACACACTCTTTTTCCTGTACCGAGGCATCCAGACCCTTTATAATTGGCTTTTCATCATAATGAAAGGAAACATTATGAAATTGTAGTATGCTCTTGCTCCTCAAAACCCCACATCTCCTTACGATACGCCATATCCCAGAATAAATACTCAAAGCGGCTGGAATATAAGAAAATCTCTTCTAATTTGTCTAACTCTTGTTCAGACTTTCCTTCAGCTAGTTCATTTAATAAATCCATTAGCCAAATGCAAAGGTTTCCATACTCTTCTGAGCTATATCCTTGAATCCACTCCCCAAAGAACTCATGATCCCTTGCTCCTGGAATATCATTTAAACGCTTTCCAATTTCCCAGTAGCTCCACATACATGGAAGCAGAGCCGCAATTAACTCTGCAAGCGTACCATTTTGAGATACTGACATCATATAGTTTGTATACGCTAAATTTTTAGCAGATGGTTTTGCCTCTTCCATCTCTTGTACAGAAATACCAAGGCGTTTTGCATACTGTTTATGGATCGTCATTTCTCCATTTAAAATGCCGTCTATTTGTTCTGCAAATTTTGCCATAACTTGCGGATTAGTCGCTTTCACAACTCCAATTGCATATAATTTTGCATAATCTAGTAAATATAAATAATCTTGTATGATGTAATATTGGAATTTATCTTTTTCTAATGTACCGTCCCCCATCCCAGTTACAAATGGGTGATTATGACTTTTTTCCCAAACAGGCTGTACTGTCTCAAATAATCTCTCACAAAACTTCATTTATATTTCCCCTTCCTTTATATCAATTTATCCAAATAAAAAACCACTCCTCTATAAGAAGTGGTTACATCAAATAAAAATACATTTATTCGTTGCTCCACTTCCCTACGCTAGCATAATCTAGATCAGGTCAGTAAGGGTTAAGGATTATTCCTCTCTCAGCACATAAAGCACCCCTAGTGGTTTCTACTATAAAATTGTCAAATAAAAAAGCCCTGTTTCTTTACGCAAAGAAACAGGGACTTACTGTTAATGTCCGAATTGCTTCCCTACGCTAGCATAATCTAGATCAGGTAGTAAAGGATCAAAGACTCTCGGCCTTACTCTCAGCTGGCAACACCAACTCTCCTAGCACAATATGAAATTACCATAGTCAGTATAACACTGTCATCCATCATCAGCAACTGTTTTAACTTATTCCAATCCTATTTACGAGCCATGAATCCAATACAAAGTAAGAATTCTTTACATCAAAGTTCTACTTATATAAAATATGAAAAATAAATATATCCATTTTGATTTTCCAACATATAAGTCGCGGCTATGAAGAATAAAAGGTGACCTGTACTCATTTTCTCTTTTTGTTTAACTTGGTACGGGGTAGGAAAAGGATCTAACCGCTTCTATGCATGGTCGGATGCTCTCTCCCTCCTAAAAAGAAAGCTTTTCTGTCAGTTTTTCAATTTAGATTTATATATCTATTCAGAAAATATCAATTATTTTTAATCCATATTATAATGATTATTAATCTGTTATTCTTTTAATATATTTCGATTCCATTAAAAAATTGTTATTTTTCTCATTTCATATTACAGTTATATGAATAATGCACAAAATATTATATCTTTATACTATAATAGGGAATGTATTAACACATCTATGGGGGGCTAATATTAGATGAAACAGAAAGCTACAGCTTTAACGGCAACTACTGTCGCAGTCGCATCTCTACTTCCATCCATAACTCAAGTAGATACACGTACTATAGCAGCTCAAGAATTGCCTACACAAAACACTCAATATATAAAAACGAATCTAAAAATATTATATTCGAATAATAAAATAAAAAAAAGGAATAGTGCTAACTCCGTAAAAAATACAAATATTTCTACATCTACTAAACGGAAAAACGGTTATATTGTAAATGTTGGTGATCAAGTTCAGACTGGGGAATTGTTAGGACATATGGAAAATACAGGCCATTCATTTGGGCAGCACCTCCATTTTGAATTACATAATGGTGAATGGAATTTTGAAAAAACAAACGCAGTAAATCCACTGCAGTATTTAGTTCGGTAATATTATATGCCACGTAATATTGCCTTAATAATTGAGTATTTGGCTTTTCTCGGTTTAATTTGTTGTTTAGTAATTTACAATACTAACATTGTTTTTTTGAGTATCGTTATCTTATTTGTTACTATCGAATCTTTGATGGAAGCATTCAAAATCCGACTAAAGAAACACATTTCTCATATATATACTGCATTTGTTATTATCGGCGGTTTAATAACAAATATTATTTATAGTGGTTTTCACCTGGCTGCTATATTCCCTGTATTTTTTATAGGGGTACTACTCATTATTTCCCAATATATTTACATTCCTGATCACCGTAAGAAACAACAAGAAGCTTAGAATGGACGTATGTCTACTTCTCATTTACGACTAAATAAAAAAAGGTCTCACTTGAAGTGTGAGACCTTTTTTTATTTATACATTATAGAGAGTGAACAAGGGAAAGCACAAAACTTTTCTTTACCCACACGCATATCGTTCATAAATAAAACTTAAATTATATTTCTTCTCTAATCCCACTCGTTGTTCATCATCACACCAGTAAAATAAAATATCATGAATCGTTGCATAACGCTTATTCTTTAGAAATTGTTTGATAAATGACGGTAAACAATCATGTAATTGTATAAATATATAATTCCGCAAAAGTTCTTCCTTATGTTCAATTCCTTTACAAACATACATCAACTCTTCACAATAATATGCATGTTGCGGAACTTGAATCATTTCAAAAAATGGTACATATGATAATAGTTTTCCAATGAAATGCTCATATCGATTCATAAATTCAAACGACATGTGCTCCATCATTTCTTTCATTACATAAAGATAATCATCCACATGCGTGGTTTTTAATGGATTAAGGCGATCAGAAATTTGAGAAATTACAGCCCTTTGACATGCAACAACAGAACGACTTGGTCCATAATATGTTAAAAAATCCGTACACTTACGATATTTTTTTAATAAGTCATATATGTATAAGTCATAAACGTATGTATTGCAGTATATTGCTAAGTTCATCATCTCTTGATCTAATTGTTCTTTGGACAATAATTTTGCCTGTTTGCAAATATAAAAGAATGTAAGTTCCATTACTTCCTTATGAGATAATAGCTTCTCACATTTTTCAATACACTCTGTATTAAATTTAATTCTTTCCCATATCATTACATCATCATTTTCCAATTTGCCAATTCGATATTTTACAATTAAGTAGTTCCAAGCCACAACTTGAGTTAAAATATCCCACGTTTCATATTCCATAGATGTATGTACAAATTCATCTAATCTTTGGTTCACCATAAATGTATACGCTTCCTTATACCAACCGATTTTCTGGCATAAACGAACAATACGAATTAAAGTTGGTATTTCATCCTTATGGAACTGTGGCAAGTCCTGCACCTTATTCATTCCATATAAAATAAACGGAGCCAAGTTTTCTTGTTTATAAAATTCTTTTTCTTTCCAAGCTAAAATTGTCCGTTCTTTTCCTTCGCCTTTTGGATGATTTGGTACAAGTAAAGAAAATAAATCCGCAAAATTATTTGGTTCTACATAAACATCTGTAACCAAATTCCAATTTGGATTACTTTGTACATCCCTCATATCATTTCCCCTCCATTTCTATTTATATATAAAATCTTTGATAGCTTAGTAGATAAACATAACATTATAAATATTAATATTAATATATTCAAAATAAATTATAAAACTTATATTTATTATTATATCATTTTTAACATAACAAAAATTAGCAATAGGAATTTTTAACCAAAATTTCAAATGAAATTAACATATATCATTCTTCATATATACTTAGCTAAGCATCTTTACACTTTATATACATCTATGCCTAACATTTTGGATACGTTTTAATAACAATATAATTTTGCTTGCAGTATTAATAAGGTGAAACTTCCATCAGTAGGGATTTTCTTCATCCACCACTGATGGAAAGTCCTCACCAATCGGGCTTTTACAGGCAGTTATCCCTCACCTATCTTCCTTGCTTCTCTCTGAACCTTGAGGTGGGGGAGCTTACTGCCCGTTAATGCGGAATAAAACGTATCCAATCTTACCTATTCTCTAGCACCTAAATACACTGTATTTTCTAGCCTGAAAATAATCTGCATCTATTCGTTATTCTGTATGCTCGGAAATCTCACTTAAAGCAAATCCAGCTTGATCATCAGCTTTCTCTGCTATTGCTAAATCACCTAGCGCTAACATTCCAACAAGCTCGCCATTCTCAACTACAGGTAGTCTTCTGATTTGATGCTGTGCCATTAACTCTGTAGCATTTTCAATAGGGTCATCAGGAGATACGGAAACAATTTCTGTTGTCATGACATTTGTAATTTTATTAGACCCAGGATGTTTCTCAGCAATTCCACGAACAACTAAATCACGATCTGTGACAAGACCAACCACTTGATTATTCTCTACAATTGGAATCATCCCAATGGCCTCTTCTTTCATTTTCACAGCAGCTTCATATACATTATCTAGCGGTGTACATTGCACAATATCGGTACTCATAAATTCTCTAACTGTTGTCATGTAGCTCTATTCCCTCCTTTTTATACATACTATAGTTTTTCCAAAATCCCTCTATTTATTTCATAATAAATAGAGGGATTTTGGATTGACGATATCGTATATTAGAAAAGAACGTAACTTCACATTATATTTTTCACAAGAAAAAAAGAGCCAGCTAATTGCTGACTCTTTTTTATGACCCGTACGGGATTCGAACCCGTGTTACCGCCGTGAAAGGGCGGTGTCTTAACCGCTTGACCAACGGGCCATGGCTCCGCAGGTAGGACTCGAACCTACGACCGATCGGTTAACAGCCGATAGCTCTACCACTGAGCTACTGCGGAATATGGTGGGCCTAAATGGACTCGAACCATCGACCTCACGCTTATCAGGCGTGCGCTCTAACCAGCTGAGCTATAGGCCCATATTTCTTACAGGGGCAGTAGGAATCGAACCCACACTGGAGGTTTTGGAGACCTCTGTTCTACCTTTAAACTATGCCCCTAAGTGGTGCCGGCTAGAGGACTTGAACCCCCAACCTACTGATTACAAGTCAGTTGCTCTACCAATTGAGCTAAGCCGGCTTGTCAAAAAAAAGATGGCTCGGGACGGAATCGAACCGCCGACACGAGGATTTTCAGTCCTCTGCTCTACCGACTGAGCTACCGAGCCTTTATATAAATGGCGGTCCCGACCGGGGTCGAACCGGCGATCTCCTGCGTGACAGGCAGGCATGTTAACCACTACACCACGGGACCATTTGGTTGCGGGGACAGGATTTGAACCTGCGACCTTCGGGTTATGAGCCCGACGAGCTACCGAACTGCTCCACCCCGCGACGGTATTATATTATTTTAAAAATGGAGGAGGTAGAGGGATTCGAACCCCCGCGCGACTCTCGCCGCCTGTCGGTTTTCAAGACCGATCCCTTCAGCCGAACTTGGGTATACCTCCATGAAATAAATATTAATTATATCTTTTAGTTATCTTTGTACATCTAATAGTTTTTATTAACTATCCAATCATTCCATTTTAATTATTATAAAATGGAGGAGGTAGAGGGATTCGAACCCCCGCGCGACTCTCGCCGCCTGTCGGTTTTCAAGACCGATCCCTTCAGCCAGACTTGGGTATACCTCCAGGGAATTTACTTTAAATGGTGGACCTTGTAGGACTCGAACCTACGACCGGACGGTTATGAGCCGTCTGCTCTAACCAGCTGAGCTAAAGGTCCTTTATGGTAGCGGCGGAGGGGATCGAACCCCCGACCTCACGGGTATGAACCGTACGCTCTAGCCAGCTGAGCTACACCGCCATAATAAAGTTATAAGTGGAGCCTAGCGGGATCGAACCGCTGACCTCCTGCGTGCAAGGCAGGCGCTCTCCCAGCTGAGCTAAGGCCCCATGTTTTAAAAATATCGGGAAGACAGGATTTGAACCTGCGACCCCCTGGTCCCAAACCAGGTGCTCTACCAAGCTGAGCCACTTCCCGTTAATAAAAGCGCGCCCGAGAGGACTCGAACCCCTAACCTTTTGATCCGTAGTCAAACGCTCTATCCAATTGAGCTACGGGCGCATATGGTGCCGAGGGCGGGGGTCGAACCCGCACGGTGGTCACCCACCGCAGGATTTTAAGTCCTGTGCGTCTGCCTGTTCCGCCACCCCGGCAT
>NZ_KB895584.1:0-88592 GCF_000374885.1 Bacillus sp. 105MF
TGAAATATCGCCTGTTTCTTGATATCTCCGGACCCAATTCATTAACTGTGTTCTACTTTTCAGCTTATATTTCTTAGCTATAGCTGTTTGGCTACCTTCACCATTTAAATAACTTTTTACAACTTGTATCTTTAATTCATCTGAATAAGTTTGAAATTTATCCCCTTTTTTAACCATAATAAAATCCCCTCCAAGTAAAAGTGTAACATCCATGTTTATTCATGGTCTTTTTACACTGTCTACCTTAAGGGGATAATATCATGTTTTCTAAATCAATCTGTCCCTTTTTTATCATATGCATGGCTTCAACGCCACTAAATATAGAGGTTGCTGTTTTAAATGACTTGAATCCCAACATAGAGCGTATTCTTTTCTTAATAAAACGATGGTCTTGTTCCACCATGTTATTCAGATATTTTATCTTCCTGGTTTGGTTGCTGACTGGCATCTTTTTTTCTTTCTTCAACTGTGCTATAGCGACCGGATAAGCAGGATTCTTATCAACTGTTATCACACGGGGTTTGGAAACATGAAAAGACCGCAAATCCTTCTTGAAAAAATACTTTGCATCCGTGTGATGTCTTGTTTGACTCAGATAAAGATCAATGGTGTTTCCTTCGGAACCTACAGCTCGGTACAAATACATCCATTGGCCTTTCACTTTTACATATGTTTCATCCACTCTCCAGGAATCATTTGTTTGTTTCAAATGTTTTCAAATTCGCTCATTTAATTCAAGCCCATATTGATGTACCCACCGCATAATGGTTGTATGAGCCAAAGATAGCCCTCGTTCCTCCATCATTTCCACCAAATCACGAAAGCTTAAATTGTACCGTAGATACCATCTAACCGTTAATAAAATAATGTCAGGTTGATAATGTTTCCATTTAAATAAATTTTCCTTTTCCATACTGATCACACACCTTTTATAGAGTAATAATAGTATCAGTATGTCCAAGTTTGAAAGACTATTTTCAGTCATTTTAAATTTTCTGCACCAGAACCAGAAATTGCGTTGAACTATAAGGAAGAGGGTACAGATTAATAATAAATTAGATAACAAGTATGGAACTAAAGAAGAAATACTAAAGGATTACATAAAACTCCCGGATAAGTAGGTGTTCATATGAAACTATACTTTAAGGATATTAAATTAGGTAAAATTACTGAAGTATCCGCAGATACACCGTGGATGTATGGGACGATTCACTTAAATGAAAATAATAAGCCCTTTCATGAATATTTTCACGGGATGGTTGATGAAGACAATGAATTTGATTTTGACAGCGCAGATCCAGAATTTTTAGCAGAAAGTAATTGGTCTATTTTAGATGAAAATGAAGGTAAATATTTAGGAATCGATATACCGGCTATTTACATAGAAGATTCAACGATCGCATGGCGCTGGAGATAAAGCGCAAAATAAAAGAAGAACGCCTTTTAGTGAGGGTAAACGTTCTTCTTTTTTTGCTGTAAATTTACTTAAATTTCTTTTGGTGCTGGGTAGTCTCCATAAAAATTAGAAGGTGCTCCGCCGTTTCCAACATTGTATGCTAAGTCAGGTCTTTGCGGCGCTGGTACATCCCCGTGATTAGCTTGTTGTGAAAATGAACTATTTAAACCAACAGATACGATACCAACTAACGCTATTCCTGTTACCACAACACGAATTTTTTTAAACATTATTTTAATGCCCCTTTCTCAAACGTTTTTTCTTTTGCCTGTAATGCTGTGTGGAAATACTCACTTGCTTTTACATGATTGTTTTCACTATAAAACTTAACTGCTAGTTTTTCTGTATATTCTTGAGTGTAATTATATAGTGATTCTTTGTCGAAATAGGTAATTCCTTCAATAATAATCTTTTCTAATTCTTCTGTTGAAACATTATTATTTAGTGCTTTTAAAATAGTGAAGTGATGTATATATTCTTCATTATTCAATTCAGTACAAATATTTAAGCCTTTTATAAGTAATTCGGCAGCAATATTTATTTCACCTAGTTTATGATGTTCCCTAGCTTGTAGAAAAATAGCTTTAAAGTGTGTCGACATTTTTGTTGTAACCTCGGATAGATGACGAATTGCCAATGCTGAAAGATTTTGACTTGCATATAACCACCCCAAGTTATGACGCACCCTCAAAAGCAAAGTTTCATTATCTTGTTTTTGTAAAATATCTATTGCGGAACTCAAGAATTCCTCAGCTTGTTCGTATTGTCCTATTTGGATAGCAGTTAATCCTAAAAGATTTTCCGATAATGCAATACTCATTTCATATCCTGTGTGCTTTAAGAAAATTTCTTTAGCTTTGTTTACATATTTTATAGTATTCATTGGTTGCGTCGTATAGTAAAAAAATGCAGAAATACGATAATAGAATTCTGCACGTTCTAACTCATCAGGCACATGCTTCAACAGTTTTTCGGCCTTCTCATAATGTTCACTAGCATCATTATAATTCGTTGTTAACGTAGCATGTATTGCCTTAAAAAAGTGGTAGTAATAAGAAAGAATCTCATCAGAAGGTTTGTTATATGATTCGATTACATCAAAACTATTTTTTGTAATACTTAAACTATCAGTCAACACTTTATATCTAAAATCTAGTAAGGCGTAATATAACAATAAGCTTTGATCTTCTTCGACATTAACAATCTTCTCATCAATCTCTTCTTTCAATCGTGTCGCTTTCTCTACTTGTTGTTGCAGCATTGACTGATACCAAGCGTCTAATGAATGCTTAATCTGTTCTTTCGTTACTACATGTGCACTCATAGAAATTCATCCCCCTCATTCTAACTGAAATTATCTAAATATTAACATATTTCCACAAATTGTATATCCCTTTCGATATATAAACGACTTGAGAAACACTTATCAGAATATTACCTCTATCAGACACAATTGAAAGCCACCTATAAGAGATGGCTTTTATATTTCCCTTCACAAAGACTGCATCAACCCTCAGTTTTGGAGACAGTCTTTTCTTTTTTACCTTTATATGGATTACAAAATGTTTTATGGGAGAGAAATCCTGTTGGTTTCCTCCTATAATTGTGGCTCTTTTTCTTTTTGTTGCGTTGTTGTTGCCCATTTCCGCAGATTATGGACAACACAAATAAGCCCCCATTCCACCCTGTTTTTGGAAAGGCTTCGTAAGGAGAATCTCTGGAAAAAGCGGTTATATTTGATATGACCAAATACAGGTTCTACATCTATTTTTCTTTTTCTATCTAATGTTTTACCTTCTTCCGTACTTAAACGTTCTCGTACTTCTTGTCGTTGTTTTTGATTTTCTACAGAGATGCTGATATACATTATGAATTTAATGTAAGCTATAGAGAAATGATTGAGGCATGAGGTTGATCAAAAAACTGCAAAAAAGGTATTAGCAGATGCTTATAAATATTTTGATAGGTTAGGAGGTTTTATAAAAAATGATCGATTTATCTAAAATTCCTGATTTAATAAAGAATAACCCAGCAAATGATATTGAAATTCAAGAATTAGAAGATCTGATGAAAATGGAGTTACCTAATGCATATAAAGATTTATTGAGATATACTAATGGTTTTTCAAATGGTGGAGGTTTAACGATTTATGGTACTGAGGATATTGTAGAACGAAATGAGACTTGGGAAGTAACTGAATATGCAAGTGGTTATGTTTCTATCGGTGATGATGGTAGTGGTAATGTTTTTTTAATGTTGCAAAGTGCAGATGTAAAAGAAATGTTGATTATTGGTTCTGGTGATATGAATCCAAATCATGCTACTGTAATGATCTTAGATTTTAGTGAATGGGTAAATACAGGGTGCTTAAATGAAAAAATACAGAAGATAGCAGTGGGATTCCCTGATATGTGTAATATAGTGTTAGTAGAAACCCCTAATGAAGGATTAAAAGACTTAGTAAAAATAAAAAGTATATTAGCAATTGATATTTCAACAGGAGATTTATTAAAGGGTTCGAAAAATCTTCCTTTTACATTAGTGAAGAAGTTCCCATATGGTAAGGCAAAAAAATTAATTGAAAAATTGGGACCTGTTGGTGTAGTGCTAAATGCAGTACCTACTGATATAAACAATTAATATTAAACGTAATTTTGAATGATACAACACTTCAACTAGCCTCTAGTATCGCTAAAGTTCTTGCGGAAGTCCAGAGTGGAAACAGGTCAAAAATGGCCAAGATATATTGAAGAAGTTTATGATAGAAAATAGTAATATCTCCTCCAATGGTACATCAAGAAATTTTTAGTAGGGGATTTCATTTTAATAAATAAGGAGTGAAATATATGTTTAAAAAAATAACAAGAGAAGAACTGATAAGTCTAGTAAGTAAATTAGTAGAATGTGAAGGAACTGAAAAAGAGATTGATGAAATGATAGAAGTTGTAGAAAGAAATGTTCCACATCCAGAAGTAAGTGATTTACTATATTGGAATGATGAAGAACTTACTCCAGAACAAATAGTAGATATAGCACTAGCATATAAACCAATACAGCTTTAAAAATATTTTGCTACCTATCCCCCTCCTACCTACTTTGTTTTCGCTGCATTTTGAGGCGGGAATCTTCCTACCCACAAATAGCGGGATAAAATATGCATGTCTTTTAGAGTTATGTAGCGATCCAGTAACATTCATCTTTGCACCAACTATAAACTAAGAAAATCTATTAATCATATAATAGTTTTTTAAATATAGGAGAGGTTAATATGGCTATTGTGAAATTAATAATAGTAACTGATAAAAATACTAATAAATACATCCCTTTGTTAAGAAAAGTCACTTCCCAGTCAATTAGTGAAATCAAAAAGAATATTGAAACACTAGAACCAGTAATGATAAAAGAAAGCTACGATACTGATGGTTTAACCTCTTTACAACGTACTGCTGAAAAGTTAATAAACATGGGAGCAGAATTAAGATTTTATCAAAGCAATTATATCATTTCATTAGAAATGATTAAGAATTTGATTGAAAGAAATAAAGGAATAGAAAAAGATATAGAAGAATTGGATGATTTGATGTTCGGTGATGAGTCTATAGTGCCGGAGTAATTGGACTAGGGATAAAAAATAGATAATAAGCATGGAACTAAAGAAGAAATACTAAAGGATTACATAAAACTCCCGGATAAGTAGGTGTTCATATGAAACTATACTTTAAAGATATTGAATTAGGTGAAATTACAGAAGTATCCGCAGATCCACCGTGGATGTATGGGACGATTCACTTAAATGAAAAGAGTAAGCCCTTTCATGAATATTTTCACGGGATGGTTGATGAAGACAATGAATTTGATTTTGACAGCGCAGATCCAGCATTTTTAGCAGAAAGTAATTGGTCTATTTTAGATGAAAATGAAGGTAAATACTTAGGAATCGATATACCGGCTATTTACATAGAAAATACAATAATCGCATGGCGTTGGAGATAAATTGATCCATATTAAAAGATACACTCTATCCTAAAGGAGATTAAAGAAAGAGGTTTTCATATGTGGAAAAATCTGATTTTAGAAATTGAAGAAATAGAGAAAAGCTTTAACTGTAAAATGAATACACCCGCAACAGATACTGAAGTTCAGAGATTAAGAGAACGTGTGAAAGAGAATTTCAATATTGATCTACCGATTGAATACGAAGAGTTTCTTAAAACTGTAAATGGTTTAGATTTTGATGGACTAGTGATTTATGGAGTTGATCCTTCTTTACTAGAACCAGAAAGAGAGGAACCAATCTGTGGACTTATAGACACGAATAAGATTTGGTATGAAAATGAATTTCAAAAAGAGTATCTTTTCTTTGGAGATTCAGATATTGCTTGGTTTTGTAAAAATTTATCTGACGGTACATATGTGGAACTTGATAAACCATCTGGTACAGTGATGGAAATATATAATGATTTCAATACCATGCTTGAGGAAGCATTAAAAATACGTCTTAATTGAAAGTAAAGCATAAATATCAAACTTTTTATATTTTGATTACCGAAATACTCCTCAGTCATCAACCATTGTATTTGGGGAACACGAAGATGAAGATATGAAAAAAGCAATTTATCCCGTCTGTTCATCCTTTCAAGAATTGCTTTCTAGCTTACGCGACTTTGAAGATGAAGAAGAAAAAAATAAAAGAAGAACGCCTTTTAGTGAGGGTAAACGTTCTTCTGTTTTTGCTGTAAATTTACTTAAATTTCTTTTGGTGCTGAGAAATCTGCGTGGCTATTAGAAGGTGCTCCTCCTGTGTCCCCTTTGTTTAAAGTCACATTGTTAAAATCACTAAATCCAGCTGTAATAGATAACGTAAATGCAAAACCTACTGCTGTTAAGATAATTTTTTTCATCATTTTAATGCTCCTTTTTTTATTTGTTTTTTTCTTGCTTCTTTACTCATGTGATAATATTTGCTTGCTTTTTCATGATTGTTTTCATTGTAGAATTTATCAGCTAAACGCTCTGCATACTCTTCAATACAATCAAATAATTCTTCTTTTTCAAAGTACATAATTCCTTTTAAAACAGCCTTTTCGAATGCATTTATATTAGTATTCATTTCTTTTAAAATCATAAAACGATATTGATACTCCTGATTTTTAAATTGATTACAAATATGCAATCCCTTTTCTATTAATGATTCAGCAATATCTGAACGATTTAATTTCAAATTTTCATCAGCTTCTAAATACAATGCTCGGAAATGATTTGGAGATTTCTTTGTTACTTCTGATAAGTGACGAATTGCGGATTCGGATACATTTTGATTTGCATACAGTAAACCTAAGTTATTGCGTACCATGAGTATATATTTTTCATGATTTGTTTTTTGGAATACATCTAATGTAGCATTCAATGTTTCTTCAGCTAACTCAAATTGTTTTAAATCAATACAACATAGTCCGTATATATTTTCACATAATGCAAGATTGATTTCATATCCTGATTGCTTAGAAAATTCCTCTTTTGCTTTTTGAATGAAATCAATTGCTTTTACTTGTTGGTATGAGTGATAATAAAATTCTCCTAACCTATAGTTAAATTCAGCCTTTTCGAATGGATTTGTAATGTATTGTAATAGTTTTTCAGCTTGATCAAACTGCTCTTTTGCTTCTGTATAGTTTGTGATAAGTCTCAAATGAAAGCCTTTAAAAAAATGATAATAATATGCTAGAAGCCCTTCTGTCGGAATTTCAAAAGATTCTACTCTATCAAAACTATCTTCTTTAACCGCAACCCAGTCAGTCAGGACATTGTATCTGAAATTTAATAATGCATAATACAATAATACATCCTGATCTGCTTCTACCTGATTCAGGTTATTATCAATTTCTTCTTTACATCGTGTCGCTTTTTCCACTTGTTGTTGCAACATTGCTTGATACCAAGTGTCTAGTGAATGTTTCATTTGTTCTTTCGTTACTACATGTGTGCTCACAACAATTCATCCCCTTCATTTTCATCTACAATAAACTGAATGTTAACATAATTCCACGAATTGTATATAGAATCCCCCTTTTAAGCTGATTGAAAAATAATTGTCAGAATATTCATCTGTAAAGGCTCAATTAAAACCTACCTCATAAATAAAAAGCATTATACCAATTGGTGTAATGCTTTTTATTTGGGTGAAAAATTCACTTTAGGAAGAATGTGCTTTTGTAAACTGTTGCTACTAAATGCACTTACTGTTTGTGTGTTTGAATCAAATTGCAATCCTAATGCTTTAAATACAACCTTTGTTTGTACAGGGGATAAACTAAATGATACTGTGTCATTATCTAGGTAAATATTTAATTCAACGCTCTCAATCATTATCTTTCATCTCCAATTTTTTGATTCATTCTTGGCTATTTTTTGTTTTGGAATAGCTTTTTGTTTTTCTCTTAAAACCTCAATGGAATTTAAAGCTTTATCTTCTTCGTAATAACTTAATAATATTTGTCGTTTTGTATCGTTCCCTTTCATCATAATGTTAGGATTTACGATATGAACGCTATTTTGCTTTTTCTTGATGAAGTTGTTTGCTTGTAGCTTTCTCATTAACTTTGCAATAGTAGGCTCAAAAACCTCGACATCACTAAAAAACAAATTAATTAAAAAAGTTAAGTATCTAAAATCCCCAAAACCATTGATATAACTGGGATTTTCCTGCTTTTTTGTTTAATTTACTCTCTTCTATAACCAAAGAGGCTTTTCATAAAATACCTTTTACTCTATATGTTTATGACAATAGAAGGGGCTAGCCCTTCGCTTCACCTCAGCCACTGCGCTCACATCCAAAAACAAAGGGTAATACATTTATGTTTGATATCCGCTTTATTAAAATATTTTCCGTATAAGAAGTGAATAAGCTTCCTATACGGAAAATATTACATATTAATACTTTAGGAGATTTTAAAAATAAAGAGGTGATTTTTAAATGTATAATGAGTCAATATATTTTCCTTATATAAATTATAATCAATACTTCGATCGTCAATTCCCTGGTCCTCAGATTCCAAGTATACCGGGAATGCCAAGTTTTCCGGGTGCACCAGATATACCGGGAATGCCAGGTTTTCCGGGTGCACCAGGACAGCAAAGTTCACAAGCTCCAACATCTCCTCCTCCATCATTTATTCCTCAACAATCAACTGCTTCACCATTTGCTGTTGATCCAGGGGCAATTTCATTCTGTTTATTTCGAAATACCTATATATGGCTTACGAATGGTGAACAGTTTTGGTATTATCCGATTTTTGTAGGACGAAGATCTGTTACTGGTTTTAGATGGAACGGTAGGTTTTGGGTGATTTTTGGAATTGATACAAGAAGGATTAATTCATTTACATGTTTTTAAAAATTATAGAGTAACGATAAAAGTTTAATTATATAAACAAAAGAGGTATTAGAATGAAAAACTTTCAATCATTTGATGGGACAATAACTATGATTAACGATTTTGTAACAGGATCAAATGAAGAAATAGGATGTACTAAATTAATATCCTTAGATAATGGTTATGGGACTCTAACAAATTTTGTAGTGAAACCAAATACTTATTTTATTGACTACGCAGCGGTAGTAGTAGGAGATAAAGTAACTGGATTTTACGATGCTAACGTCCCTGTTCCTCTCATTTTCCCACCACAATTTCAAGCAATTGTTATAGCGAAATATATACCCTATCAAAATGTAAAAGTAGATAATTTTAATGAACAGTTAGAGAGTAGTGATGGAAAATTAAAATTAAATATTTCTCCTTCTACTCAAATTTTATTAACAAATGGCCAATTTTTTACAGGGAATCTTGCGAATCGAAATTTAATAGTTATTTATGGTCTTGCAACAATGAGTATACCAGCCCAAACTACGCCATATAAAATCATTGTTTTGTGTCAAAAGTGATTTTTATTTTAAAGGGGCTCTCGGTTTATTTGAGAGGCTTTTTTTGTTTCTGAAGAAAAAAATAATGAAAAGTAGGAAAAAAGGTTTATTTTTTAAGATAGGGCCACGCCCCATACTCATCAAGCTAAGATTTTGAAATATCCCCAAAACGAAAATTTTATATTTCTACAGTTATTTATAAGAATTCAGCTCACTTTTTTCGTTTTGGGAAACAACCAATTTCTTAAGTTGATGGATATGTGTTACTACCCCCACTTTTAAAAATAAAAAAGGCAAGTAACCTCAGCTATACGCTAAAATCACTTGCCTCATAAGTATTATTTAGTTATGAAAAGTAGGCTTATAAAACGAACGATTATCAAGCGCAAAGACACGTTCTGTGTATTCACCTGGCTTCGTGCGTCCAAGGGCACGATCCATCATGTTCATCTTCGCATCTAAATTATCAATGTAATGCAGAATTTCTGCTTCTTTTACTAATGGCGGTTTTGGACTACCCCATTCCGCTTTCCCGTGATGGGATAAGACGATGTGCTGAAGAATTAATACTTCTTCTCCTTCGATTTTCAGTTCATCTGCTGCTTTTCCAATTTCGTTTACCATGATGGAAATGTGGCCAAGTAGATTTCCTTCTAATGTATACGTTGTTGAAATTGGACCAGACAATTCAATTACTTTACCAAGGTCATGTAAAATAACACCTGCATACAGTAAATCTTTATCTAAAGATGGGTATAGCGTAGCAATGGCTTTCGCTAAATCAAGCATCGATACAACGTGATACGCAAGCCCTGATACGAACTCGTGATGATTTTTCGTCGCTGCTGGATAGTCTAAAAATTCATTTTGATGTTTATTCAATAAGTGTCTTGTCAGACGCTGAATGTTCGGATTTCTCATTTCAAATATGTACTGTGTAATCTTTTCTACCATATCTTCTTTTTTCACTGGTGCTTTTTCTACAAAGTCTGAGATATCTGTCACTTCATTCGCATTTGCAACGCGAATTTGCTTCACACGAAGTTGAATACGCCCTTTATAGTTTTGAATATCTCCAGCTACCTTAACAATCGTTTCTGCTACATATTGTTTCTCAACTTCTGGTGATACATCCCATAGCTTCGCTTCAATATCTCCAGTTTGGTCTTGTAAGATTACTGTTAAAAATGGTTTCCCATTACTCGCGATACCTTTTGTCGCTGTCTTAATTAACAAGAAGATATCGACTTGTTCACCAACTTCATATTCTGCAATTTTCTTTTTCATCCTGATTCCTCCACCAACTTAAGTACTTTTAGTATAGCACATTATACCTTATTTTCTTTATGCTCACGTGTTAATTTTATAATCTGTTTTTCCGCAAAGAATGATAATAGATGGGCATGACATGTAAAGAAAATCACTTGTCTATCCTTCGCAATTTCTTTTATTAGCTGGGTTGTTCGTTTTGTTCGTAGTACATCAAAATGCACAAAGCTGTCATCAATAATAAATGGATAATCATGCTCAAACGTCCGCGCTAATGCAAAGCGCAATGATAAATAGAGCTGTTCCGCTGTCGCTTGACTGAGTTCATGGCTATAAAAACGAATACCATCACTTCGTTCTACAATAAACGGCTCTGTTTCTGATGGTGAAAAAATCTTACTATACTGACCACCTGTTAAATATACAAAATACTCCTCGGCCTTTTGTAAAATGCGCGGCAGCTGCACTTCATGATAGTATTGCTTTGTTTTTGTTAACACTGTTTTTGCCGCTGCATACGCCGCCCACTTCTTCACTTGCTCACGTACTTGAGACTTTTTCATTTCCCATTCATGGAGTAAATCACCGTACGTACTACCTTCTTCTAAGTTCGCAATCTCTACGCGGTGCTCCGCAATACGCTCGGTCAACTCCTTCTCTTGTGAAAGGAAGTCTTGTATATAGAGCGCTTCTTGTTTCAGCTTTCCTTCATACCCTTCCACTTGATAGTGTTCCGCTAATGATAAGCTTGTTAAACGTTTTTCTAACATGTCAATCTGTGGTGATAACCGCTCTACTTGCTTCTCTGCATCTTCACGCTTTTCTGCCCTCTTGCCAGCTTCTAAAAACATTTCTTCATCAGTAGCTGCTGCCACGTTCCATAGCGCATCTCTTTCTAATGTAAGTTGTTCTACTTGATGCTGTAATAGTGCTTGTTCTTCTTTCCAATCAGCTAGCTTCCCTAAAAGCTGCTCCCTCTTTTGTTTCTTTTCTTTTTCCTTTTGAATACGATTACTGATCATATGAAGATGATCAAAATCTGTATTTTCCATAACGTTTTCTAGTTTATGTTCAAACTGCGAAATCATTTCATATAATATTCCTTTTCGCTCCGCCAGCTTTCCTACCTCACGATATAACTGCTGCATCTTTTCAATGCGTTCAAATGCTGGCAATATATGCGCATATGTATAAAAGTGCGGGAAAGAATAGCACGCATTATATGTATCGACTTGCTCTCCCATACGAAACGTATCTCGCTCCCATTCTTCATATGCAGAAACACCTTTATCATAGGTTCGTTCTATTTGTTGTAATTTATAAGACTCTCGCTCAAATAATTTACGAATTTCTTCATCTTTTTCTAATTGATAACGAATGGATAGCGCCTCTTCATTTTGTCTTCCGCCTGCACTTTGCTGCAGCGAGAGCAGTTCTTCTTGTAAACCATCGGAAGAAGTATCTTTATACAAAACAAGTGCAAGTATAATTAGGACAAAGACGATAACACTCGTAAATAACAACGCACGGTTATCTAAAAATACACTTGTCAGCAAAATCACTGTATTAATAGCTAACAAAAGGAAACAAATCGTCTGCCAGCGCTTTTTCTTTTCCTGCGCGATTTTCATTCTTTCTTCATATTTACGCTTCATTCGTTCCACGCCAGTACCCATAAAAACTGTATCTTGAAACGATCTTTCCTTTTCTACAAGCGCCTGTCGCTCTTCATCCGCTAACATCTGCTTTCGGATGTGCCCTACATTCTCTTCCTGTTCTTCTAGTTGCTCTTGCACTACTTTAAAGCGCTCATCTAGCTGCTCTTTCCGCGTCTCTAATGCTCTCGCCTTTTGCACCGTTTGCGTTATCATTTCTTTCGCTGCAAGGCTTGTATCAAATGAAAGCACACTTTCTTTCTCAAAAGTAGCACCAATTTGCTGCTCAAGCTCTTCTATCTCTTCTTTCATATTTCCAATACTTACTGTAATATCACGCATTTCTTGACGTGCATTTTCATATGACATATGCTGCATACGAAGTTCTTCTACATAGCTAGCCTTTTGCAAGAGCTCTTCTTGTACTTCTACCCCATCCACTTCCGTTTGCACCATTTCCATCCTTTTCTGGATGGAATCTAATTGCACCCCGAGCGGCTCGAGTTTTGCTTTTATCGTTTCGAAACGTTCTACTCCTCGAACAGGAAACGGATTCTTCTGTTCTTCTAGCACTTTTTCATATGCATGTTTTTCAATCACAAGAGGTTGCAATGCAGCCAATACTTCATAGTCTTTCTTACGCTTTTCTGCCATCTCTTTTTCATTCCGAATATGAGCAAGACGCCCTTCATTTTCTTTTAACTGCCCCATTAACTTTTCATACGTACCAATCTTTCCTTGCCACGCCCCAAGCTTTTCTTGGAGCTTCTTTATTTCTTGAAGTGACGCATTGATCTCAGGCTTACGACCATTTGGCTTAAAACGCTGCTCCATTTCTTTTTCTAACTTTTTATCTAACTGCAGCAGGGCATCGCTCCCAACTGCACTCGCCGAAAATAAATAATTTCCGATTTCAGCTTCTCCAATATGATGAATATTTTGAAGACCGTGCATATCAAACGAAAAGACAGAATCAAACAGGCTCTCATTCATCCCGCTCAGCACAGTCTGTAACACTTCTTCTCCAGCTGTTTTTCCATCTTCAAAGTATACTGTTACTTCCCCAGCAGCCGTTTTCGGCAAGCGCTCGATTTGGAGTCTCCCATACTGCTCAGTCATAACAGTCACCCTGCCGCCGTACTTCCCGCCTTCTTTCGGCTCATAACGCCTTTGTCCTCTCATTGGGAACCCAAACAAAATACTCTTCATAAACGAACGAATCGTTGATTTTCCTGCTTCATTTTCACCGTACAACACCGTCAGCAATGAAAGATCCATTTCCACATTTTCTAATTTTCCATAACCATAAATATGGAGTTTTTCAATTTTCATTTTTTATCCCTCTCTTGCTGGAATAGTTGCTCTAATATAATATTTTCCGCTTCCTTTTGAATCTCTGCTTTTTCCTCATCTGAAAAGGATTCAATCACATTACGCGCAACTGGAGATGTCCAAATCGTCCTAAGCACCGCATCCATATTCGTAAATGATTCCAATTCTTGCAATACACTACCAACAAAATGATTCTCCTCTTTTAATCGCTGGATTTCTGCAAATGAAACCGTCTCATTCTTCCACTTCATCACATACACAAAATCTCTTCGTTCTTCTCCCGCTGCTAAAATATGAAAAATCTCTTCCACACGTTTTTCATCACGTAAATAAGGAGACAATGGCCCTTGTCCGATGAATACAATTGTCAAAAGAGTTCCTTCCTCTTCCTGACGCCATTCATTCATCACTTCCGTACAAGCTGTCATAAGGTCATCAACTGTTTGCAGTTCATCAATGCTAATTTCCGTCTCTTCCCAAACTACATCCGCCGCACCGAAAAATGAGCACACCGTTCCCTGCTCTGTTATCTCAACAAGATACGCCCCCTTCTCTCCTGTTTCCTTCCGGTGGCGTCCTTGTATATTGCCTGGATAAATGATATACGGCTCCTCTGCTAAAATCTCTCGCTTATGTATATGCCCAAGAGCCCAGTAATCAAATCCCTTTTCTTTTAACTCACGAATTTGAAACGGCGCATAGCGATTATGTTCCGCATCGCCTTCCACACTCCCGTGAAGCATGCCAATATGAAAAGGCGCATCGCTCATTTTTGCATACTGCGCCGTCATATTATCCGTTACAGCCTGCTGCAAATAACTAAACCCATAAATAGATGCAAGCAGTTCACCATCTTTATAAAACGGCTTTTCTTCTACATATGGCTCTGCAAACACATGAACATTTTCAGGAAACTCAATTGCTGCCCAGCTTCCCCCTAAATGATCGTGGTTACCATGAATGATATACACCGGAATCTCATACTGCGAAAGGCGCTTCATCTGCTCCCTCACAAACACTTGCGCCCTAAGACTTCTCGTTTCCGCATCATATAAATCTCCTGCTAGTAATACAAAATCAACGCGCTCTTGAATTGCTTTATCGATAATACGCTCAAACGACTGAAACGTACTTTGCTTCATTCTTTCCCAAACAGATGACGGCACATTCATTTCCATCCCTTTAAACGGACTATCCAAATGCAAATCTGCCGCATGTATAAACTTTACTTGTTTCACAAATAAACGATCCTTTCTTTATCCTATAAAAGTTTCACTCTATTTTACCACGCAATGTCACATATTTCTTTGCATATTCTAGCATTTTATGACAAAATAGTTATAAGATTCTGATTTTAATTTTTGGAGGGAATTTTCATGGGAGTATACGTTCTAACAGTCTTTGAAAAAGATGGTTCAAAAATGCTAGACGAATCATTCGAGGCGGCAACAGAAGCAGAAGCGAAATCAAAAGGAGCATCCATTTTACAAGAAAAGGGATTGCATAAGCACACACATCGCTGCACATCTTCCGCAGGAAAACTCGTTTTATTCCAGCGCTAAAAAAAGAAGCGTCATCCGCTTCTTTTTCATTCTATATCTTCATCACACCACGTAAATACCACATCTAGAATCCGGTTACCAATACGCACGCGTCTGTTCCACTTTCCAGTTTGAATTTGGCGCTGCAATTCATCTTTCATCTTTTCCGTCCAGTCGTGAATGGTTCCATTCCCGTCGTACGGATATACATTAGGAAACTCTTCCTGCAGAAGACTCAAGCTCTCTGCATCCAAATGAAAATGGAAATAGTAGTTAGCCGTAAGCGATGGCTCTTGCAATTGTAAAAACGGATCGTCAATTTGCTTTCTATTTCGGTAGAAAGTAAATATATTCACCTTTCCGCTCGTAATTTGGTCAATTTGAATTTCGTGCTTCTCTATAATCACGTCGTGCCCACCTCGTTATATACTACCTTTAGTATATATGTCTTTTGCATCAAAGTTAACCATTTTCACACGAAATTCATTTCCTTCATCTATTTCCCGTACCTCCAAGTAACAATCAGAACACATAAAAAAAACAAATTTGAAGGGGAGCGATTCTATGTATTTCGGTAGCAAAGGTTGGTATGTAAAGGAACTAAAAAAATTAGGTATCCGTACTTATGAAGGTAAAAAACTAGAATCCTATCGTACGCATGTGTTGGCTAGTTTGCTTGAGAGAGTTCAGAAAGAATCGGCTTAATCCTAATACAAGAAAGAAGCAACGTTTGTTTTTGCGTTGCTTCTTTTTTATTTTTCATAAAGGCTGTTTTCATATATATTGGAGACACAAAATCTTGAACGCATTAGGTATGGCAATTAATCCACGTGCCGGACAACCAGAAGAAGTTGCAAGGCTAGCTATCTTCTTAGGCTCAGACGAGGCTAGTTTCGTAAACGGACAAGTTATTGCTGTAGACGGCGGCTGGACTTCTTATTAACTTTAATTAACATCTATTAAGGCCACTAATTTAGTGGTCTTATTTACTTAGTTACCTATGGTACGGTTCAACGTGACTATATAAATCTATTTTAATTTTTCGATATCTAAGCAAAATACAACGTGACCTGCACTCGCACGTGGCAGGAAAAGGTCTTGACCGCTTCTATGCATGGCCAGATGCTCTAGTCCCCCTCTAAAAAGAAAAGGGTTTTTATGTCGGTTTTTTAACTTGTATATATCCTAACCGTCAACTGACTCATTATTTTCTATAAGCATTTGAATTTGACAGCTATAAGATTCTGTATTAAAGAAATCGTTAAATAACTCCACTTCAATGAAACTTTTAACTTTTAAATTATTTTCTTTTACATATTTAATGATTTTATTTCGACGTTCCTCTTCATTCTCTTTACTATAAGATAACGTTACATACTTTCCCTTTGGTAATATTTTTATATTTTGTTCAGCTTCTATATTAGAATTCCCTTGAAATCTACTAAAAACATATTTTGGTTCTGCATCCCCCTCTGAATTAAAGTTATATATGATTCCTCTTTCCATTGACATTTTCCTCTCTTTATCTTGAATGATTTTCTCTAAGTCTGAATAGTAAAGTAGCTCTTGTAAACTTCCCACTTCTTTACATGGTGCTACAATTACATAGCGCGGTTCAAAGAACTGAATAGATATCTCATCACTATTTAATATATCCTTAGAAGTCTCTACCTTCATATTTAAGCTATCAATGGTTTTGATTACTTCTTGCATTTTCTTTATGTTTTCTTCTGCTTCATATCTCTTTAATTGTAAAAATTGTAGTAATTGATCAGTATCACAGTCCTTAAAAATCTCTTGAAGCTCTACTATACTCGTTCTTAACTCTCTACAGCTTTTTATAATATCTATATGAATAAATTGATCTATAGAATAATACCTATAACCTGTTGTTTCATCAATATATCTTGGAATAAGAATCCCCATTTTGTGATAATATCGTAACGCTTTTATTGTGATGTCCTTTATTTTCGCAACTTCCCCAATAGAAAATAAGTTTTTCACCCTAATCACTTCCTTTATATTTTTCTTATATTATCATTGACTCTCCCCTTAAGGGAGACCTTATGATCATAATAAGATATTTGCAATAAAATACAAAATTCACTTATATACAAGGGAGTTTCGAAACATGAATACAGTAACATACAGAAGTCTAGTTAAAGAAGATTATGAATCTGTCAAAGCTTTGATTGGTGAAGCATTTGGCTTCAATGAAATGATTGAGGATAAAAAATTTTTAGATTCCGTATTAAACATCTATTTGCAAAGTTGTATTTTAGGGAGTTCATTTAGCACAGTAGCAGAAAAAGACAATAAAATTATTGGTGTTATTTTGGGGGATTCAAAAAAAGACAAAAAGCGTTTAAAGAAAGCTCATAATACTTTAAGTTTTGCCTACACCATGCTGAAAGTATTCATGACTAATAAAGAGAATAAAAAATTCATAAAAGAATCCTCAAAGGTTGAAGACACATATAAAGAACTTATAGAAGGAAAGGAAGATGATTTTCAAGGTTGTATACAGTTATTTATTGTATCAGGGGAATCTAGAGGTCTTGGGGTTGGAAATGCTCTAATGAATCATTTGTCTAATTATATGAAAAGTACGAATGTGAAATCTTTATATCTATATACAGATAATAAATGTAACTATGGATTTTATGATAGTCAAAACTTTGAACGTATAAATGAAAAAGAAATTTATTTCGATTCAATGAAAACAAAACTTAATGTATTTTTATACTGTTATGATTTTTAACTGCTGGTAAAAACCGTATCACTTATTCGGGGTACGGTTCACCATAACTCATTTAAATGAAATTTTCTCTGAAACAAATTGCTTTTTTACAATTCCAGCCTATTTCATTCATTTCCTGTTAGAAATTCGTCTATACCGGCCTACATTAAATTCATATTATATATGACAAACAATATTTGATGATTTAAAAAGGAGGCAGTGAATTGTCTTTTAAAAAATTTGTCGATGCATTACCAATTCCTCCTGTCTTAAAAGCAGAAGGTACCCATGATGGAGTACCATTCTATGAAGTAACAATGAAGCAAGTCAAACAAAAATTACATCGGGATTTGCCGCCAACTACTGTCTGGGGCTATAACGGTATGTACCCGGGTCCTACATTCGAAGCAGAAAGAAATCACCCTATTCTTGTAAAATGGAAAAATAAATTGCCCTTTGAACACCTGCTGCCTGTCGACCAAACTGTTCATGGTGCGGAATCATCCATACCTTCTGTTAGGACGGTTGTCCATTTACATGGAGGCCGTGTTCGTCCAGAAAGTGACGGATATCCTGATGCATGGTTCACAAGAGATTTTAAAAATGTTGGGCCGAAATTCGTGACTGAAGTCTACTATTATCCAAACTGTCAACGCCCTACAACACTTTGGTATCATGATCACGCCCTTGGAATTACTCGTTTGAACGTTTATGCAGGTCTTGCGGGCTTCTATCTTCTCAGAGATGAAGAAGAGAAGAAATTGAATCTTCCGAGTGGAAACTTTGAAATCCCGCTGGTCATCCAAGATCGTTCGTTCTATGCCAATGGTGAACTCTTTTATCCATCCCAACCAGGAAATATGCCGCCTCCAGCCCCACAGCCACCTCCACCAATCGATCCTACATTACCAAATCCGTCAGTGGTCCCTGAATTTTTCGGTAACACAATTTTAGTCAACGGAAAAGTATGGCCTTATCTTGAGGTTGAGCCGCGGAAATACCGGTTCCGCATCCTAAATGGCTCCAATTCTCGTTTTTATCGTATGAAGCTGAGCTCTGGGCAAAATTTTGTCCAAATTGGTACGGATGGAGGACTTTTGGAAAAACCAGTCCTAGTATCCGAAATCATCCTTGCACCTGCGGAACGTGCCGATGTCATTGTCGATTTTTCAAACCATAATGGTCAGAGTATTATTTTAACAAATGACGCACCAACCCCGTTCCCTGACGGCGAAAGTCCTTCTGAAGATCTGAGACAGATTACGCAATTTCGCGTCAAACAAACATACTGCAAACCTGACAAAAGTAAAATTCCAGAGAAGTTGAGTTGCTTGGAACAGCTGAATCCCCAGGATGCTGTAATCACACGAAAAAACACTTTACTTGAAGCTACCGATAATTTTGGACGCCCTATGCCATTATTAAATAACATGGAGTGGAATCAGCCTATTACAGAAACCCCGTATAATGGAACTATAGAGATTTGGGAGCTGTACAATACGACACCAGACACTCACCCGATTCATTTGCACCTTGTCAATTTTCAAATTTTGAATCGTGCTGTATTTACTGGCGATCCAAATGGTTCTGACCTCAAAGTCGGACCGCCCATACCACCTGATCCAAACGAGAGAGGATGGAAAGATACTGTTCGTGCTAATCCCGGAGAAGTGACCCGGATTATCGCACGCTTTGGTCCATTTACAGGAACTTACCCATGGCACTGTCATATTCTTGAACACGAAGATTACGATATGATGAGACCATACGAGGTGCTAGCTAATCCTAGCTTTAACCCATGCGAATGAGATCCAGAACAATGCAGCGATAACTCCTTTTCTCAATGTTTTGACTGCTATAAACAACGGAAAAATAAAAAAGAAGAGAAATAATGATTCCATGATTTCTCTTCTCCTTTTCATTCATTTGATATCTTTATCATAAAACTATTCAAAGTTCCTTATGCATCTTGAAATATAGAGCTTGTTCAAAAAACGTATTTTTGAACAAGCTTTTTCTAATTAAGCAAATACTCGCTTAACCTCTTTTGCAATTTCATTTATTAAATCTTCCGCTTGCGGATACAAACCAATTTTATCCATAAATGCATGATCTGTACCGTTGTACTGAATAAGCTTTGTAGGTACGCCGCTTCGTGCAAGTTTTGCCGCGTAAGCTTCGCACTCTACTTTTAAATAATCAAATTCAGCAGTTGCAATTAGCGTCTGCGGCATATTACTTAATTGATCTGAAAGGAGCGGAGAAACGTGAGGATCAGTAATTTCCGCTTTACTTTGCAAGTACAGCCTGAAAAATAACTCACCGCTTTCAGCCAATAAACGTCGCACCAGGTCTAAAGCATGACGCCGCTGCTTATCTCCTGAATAACAATCAAAGCTAATCTCATCTGCCCGTGCTATTTTTTCCTTCAAATAACTGAAAGGAATAAGAAACGTCGCAATAATATTCCGATCAAGGCCAATCACCTCATGCACATGACATTGGTTGATAAGTAGCACGTCTCCCTCAGAAAGCGTCCGTTTCTCATGACTTAGCCTAACCTCCACCGTACCGCGCAGCACAAAAATAATCTCTACGCTGTTATGCCAATGACTCGGTACATAATTGACACTGTTCAATGAAACATCAAAAGGCAGACTATCATTCGTCTCAACCAACTCGTATACAGCATTTCGCATGAAGCTTTCCTCCTTTTAGAACGGTACTCTTACTTGTTTTTTGGAATGGGATTTTCTTTTTCATTAGGCTCTGATTTGTAGTATAATCCCTTAAAATTACAGTAATGATAGATTTATTGGGTATATCCGTTTTTTAGTATTATACCATTGAATTCTAAAGCTTCATCTGTAACGAGCACTTCATTTGAATCCATTTATAATAACTCGAGCGATGTACACTGAAAAATTTAGTATGCCATGTAATCAGACATGTCTTTTTTTAATATGAAACTTGTGCCTTTTAGTAGATGAAGAATCCCTTGAGTTCCATTATTCTTTCCACGGATACCTTTAATTTCACCAAATTCTTTATACTTTCTTCGCCAACCTTTAACTTGTGTAGAACTCCTAATATTCTATCGCTTAGCTATGAGTTGATAATTGCATTCACCATATAAATAGCTTTGAACAGCCGATAGTTGTAATTCGTCTGAATAAGTATTAGGTGTTGAGCCTTTTTAACTATGAAAAATCCCCTTAGGGTATTTCTACTCTAAGGGGATTATCCTATCATCTATAACATGCTTTTTATTTTTATATACGCACAGCCGTACCACTTACAGCAACCATTAACATTCCGTCACGAACAACCTCGTAGTCTACATCAATGCCAACAATTGCATTTGCTCCTTTTTGCTTCGCAAGTTGTTTCATTTCTTCCATCGCAACGTCACGCGCTTCTTTTAATTTACTTTCATATGCTCCAGCACGGCCACCTACAACATCACGAACAGAAGCAAATAAATCGCGGACAATATTTGCACCCATAATAGCTTCACCATTTACAATATCCACATACTCAATAATTTCTTTTCCTTGAATTCCAGAAGTTGTTGTTACAATCATTACTGACACTCTCCTATCATTTATTGGCGTTTCTTATACCTTTATTATTACATTAAAAAAATAAATGAACTATCTAATAATCTTACAGAAAGATGACATCTTTGTAAGATTTATAAAAAAAACAGAATCACTTTATGGACTCTGTTCTAATCGTTTCGTTTATTTTTTTCTATTAAACGCTCGCTCTATTTTTTCTAATCTCAATTGTACGTAAGCTATATAGGAGCACCCCTAGCCCTAGAATTTTTTCATTCTTAGACGCATTGGAACCTAATGTAATAGTAGGCACATTTAGTCCCATAAACCTTTCACTCCATTCTATAGGCATATACCCTTGCTTACCGATTGCTAATGTACGTCCATCTGTTGTACGAAGAGTACTTTGAATAAAATCAAACTCTACTTCTACATCGGACAATTTTGTTACTTTATCAGTCATTAAAGAACCACGTATCGCCGCAAATCCTTGTATCATCTTCTCTTTAAACATACCAATTTGGTTATAATCCGAATCATAGATTACCCAATCATACCCGTCAGCTTCAGTATGAAAATATGCAAGAATTTCCCCGCTACTCGCTTCTAATCCATAAACATCTCTATTACTTAAAAAAGGTATCACTGAAAAAAGAACGTTAGATGAAATGATCTTTGTTCCAGCAACATATCCCCCATCAGGATGATATAAACCAAATTGTTTATTCTGTTTAGGCAATTCTAATACGACAAACGTATCGACATCCCAAAACGTTACATTACTTTTCACCGCATTCTTTTGTATCAAATTCCCTTTTCGTAACTGCCAAAATCCAATTCCGAAAAAAACAGAAGAAACGATTACAATAAAAATAACTTGTCCCCAATTCACCATTCCCCAAGTTCCATATACACACCATAGTGCAAATAGAAAAATACAGGTTCCAATAAAAAGTTTAAACTTCCCTTTTCGCTTATAATAATCAAATAATTCCATATCTACGTCTCTACCCCTTATTTGTATTTCCCAACTATTAATGTATCAAAAACAAATTAGATCCTCTAGAAAAAAATAGATTCGTTGCGATATTGAAACCATCTTCTAAGTATATAATTTTAAGGCTCTTTCTATAAAACTGCCACTCGCAGTGAAATAGCTCATTCATTTCATTCCCGTACCTTCAGTACCATCAGAACAAATCAAAAAACAAAGTTAAACGGATGCATAAGTTGTTTGAAATAAAACAAGGTAATATCCAGTAGCTTTATTACAAAACTCTACTGATACATGTTCTGTCTACATTGCTTTATCGTCAAAATCCTGCCCTAAAAGCGTCACAACATATGAAGAAATGAGTACATCTCCACCGAAAAGAAGTGCTTTTTTGGTAATCTCATAGCCTACACTTTCATAAACTTTTCGTCTAATCCAGAAAGGCGAGTTCCCCCACCCAGTCCAATTGATAAAATATCAGGCATCCTAAAATTAGTATTTACACCCAATGTTTACGGCTAAAGAAGACTGTCTTGGAAATCCTCTTGTTCATACACCAAGGTCACTCGCTTTCCCTCCAGCATCAAGTACAATGACCTTCTTTAATCCCGATAAATGGTTTGAACCGCTTGATTTCGAAGGTCATAACAGAAGTCCTTCCCATCATCCTCTTCTTCATGTAACGCAAGCCACTGAAATTCGTACTCTTGATTAATGAAGATGTGGTCCGCAATATCGTTCATCTTCATTTTGAGTGACAAATACACCTAGTGCAAATTATAATGAATTTTTGAAAGCGTATTAATTTACGCGGAAAAGTAAGCTACAATAGAAAAAGAAAATAAACTACTATAAAACGAGAAGAAATAGAATTTATCGTCACGAATTTGAAAAACTATAGGGGTATAAGAAAATGAACAATAAACTTCATGAACTCAATAAACCAAAAAAACCACTATTCGTCATTGTGTATGACCAATTGTATAAATTAATCACGGATGGAACATTTCCTCTAGGCAGCCAACTTCCAACAGAACCCGAATTGGCCAAAATATTTGGTGTGAGCAGAATGACATTAAGACATGCTTTGGCACTTTTACAAGAAGATGGATTAGTTAAAAATATCCATGGAAAAGGAAATTTCATTACAAGATTTCATCATAATGAAAGTAGCGATGGCTTAGAGAAGCTGGGGAATCCCTTATATAAATGCTATACGGAAAAAATAGATGATATCGAACTTAATTTCCGAATTGACCTAGTAACGGACTATGCAATACAAGTATTAAATCAACAAATGACTGCAGTGGTTGCGTTGGAACGCTGGTATAAAAATCACGATAAGATAGTAGCTTTTGCTTTTACTATGATGCCAATAGAAGCCGTTTCCAAATTGAACCTTGACTTACATAACGAGAAGCAAGTATTGGAAATGTTGGAGGAGAAAGTATATGAACTGGCTAACTCCTCTACCATTGAAATTAAACGTTCTAATTCCGCCAATACTCCGTCATTAAAATACCAAATTTTCCATGGGGAGGAATTTGATTTAATTTTAGAAAGTGTATATATCAGCGACAAATACCCTGTGGTTTATAATAAATACTATATACCAATAGAATTTAGTCAAATTAGGATTAAAACATCTAAATAACCGAATGAACAATCCATTATCTCTTAGAAATTTCCATTTGTGGAGAGCTATTGGCTTCTTTTAATTTCTCCAAATGCGGTATGAAACAACGTGTATTTGTCGGAATTTAGTGAAGAGAGTATCCTACAATACACTGATTTTCTGTTCCTACTTGCACATTATATCCAGCTTTCAGTTGACTGTTTGTCATGGGGTCTTCTTTCATTCTCATAAACGTGGCATCTGAATCTGTCTTCGAGAAGCTATTACGATCACCGAAAGTCTCTTGATGTGACTCATATTTTTGTAGTCGTGATAAATAGTCTTCTTTCAGTTTCTTATGTATTTTTCGTTTCTCTTGATACACTTTCTTTTTCTCTTTTTTTGCTCCCTTATCTTGTTCCTGTTCTACTTCCGTTTTCGCTTGTTCACCATGTCATGGATCACTCTTACCACATAATCTTCTGGGATTAAATCGCTATAGTCCATTGGTAGAATTAACCGACCCATGTTATTAATGAATGAAAATAGCTGAATGGTTACTCATAAAGTGAAACTTTAATCAGTGGGGGCTTTCTTCATCCCCCACTGATTATTAGTTGAGCCAATCGGGCTTTTACGGGCCGTTGATCTCCCATCTAACTGCTTTGCTTTCACCGAATTTTGAGGTGGGAGTATTACTGCCCGTTAATGCGGGATAAAAAAATCGTCTCCTATTTCTTGTTTGTGTGGTTACTTACAATTATAATGGGGGCGATTTTTTTGTAACAAAAAAGACAAATTCCAAAAGAAAGATGGGTTGTGAGCAAAGGGAAGGTATGATATCCTTTTCATTGTTCAGATGCATACAAGTTTTTAGACAACTATACAATATTGTATATCCCAAAGAGTCATCATGAAAGCGCAATCAAGAGGTAAGATGTTTTTGGTTGTTCATGAAAATGCTTCCTTGTAAGCATCATAAGAAGGAAAGGCATGATATCCTTTTCAATATTCAAGTGCATACAAGTTTTTAAATAACCAAACAATATTATATAGTTCAAGGAGTTATTATGCATCATCATGAAAGCGTAATCAAAAGATAAGATGTTTTTTGGTTGTTCATGAAAACGTTTCCTTTTTAAACACCATAAGAAGGAACGAACAAAAATCGGTACAACTGTGCACAAGAAAGCCTCGCATATGAAACAAAAGGTGTAGAAATTACTGAAACCATCCTTTACAAAAGGATCAATTGGTAGTTAAAGGCCAGACAATCATGACTCAGGAAGACAATTCCCTGAATAACAAGAAAAGAGGAATATAGCTATGTCTACAATTAATGAAGATGTGAGCATGAAGAAAACTCAGAAATATAGTGCTAAGAAAGCAGTACCTGTTACCTTACTGTTATTTTTATTATGTTTAGTAATTGACAATTCGTTTAAGATTATTTCTGTTGATATGGCAAAAGATTTTCACATTTCAGCGACAACAGTTAGCTGGCAAGCAACATTAGCTGGTCTTGTGATTGGAATTGGAGCAGTCGTTTACGCAGCTTTAGCGGATTCTATTAGTTTTAGAAAACTTTTTAGCGCTGGGATTATTTTAATCTGTGTCGGTTCAGTCATGGGATATATTTTTCAACATTCGTTTTTACTAGTTGTTATTTCACGTATTATCCAAACTGCTGGTTTAGCATCAGCTGAAACGTTATATGTAATATTTGTCACAAAGCATTTACCTGCAGATGAACAAAAGAAATTTTTAGGATTAAGTACAAGTAGTTTTGCTCTTTCACAGCTTATCGGTGCATTAACTGGAGGTTATGTTTCAACATATTTCCATTGGACAACTCTATTTTTAATTTCTTTAGTAACACTTTTCACTCTTCCTTTTATTTTAAAATACATTCCTAAGGAAGAAGCGAAAAACAGTCATGTAGATGTACTAGGATTATTCCTAGTCGGAGCCATTTCAGCGTCTCTACTACTATATATTACAGATTTCAATTGGCTTTACCTAGTCTTGTTTATTGTTGCAATTGCCTTGTTCCTTACTTATATTAGTAAGAATTCAAAAGCGTTTATCGGAATCTCATTCTTCCAAAATAAGCAGTTTATCTCATTGCTTGGCGTTGCATTTATCATTTACTCTGTACAGCTAGCATATATTTTCCTATTCCCATTCTTGCTTGAAAAGATTTACGGTTTGCAGCTAGATACAATTTCACTATTATTAATTCCAGGATATATCGCAGCGACTATCGTTGGGGCTCTTTCAGGAAAAGTTGCAAAGGTTATGGGAAGCAAGCAATGCATTACGCTCGCTATGTGCAGCATTATAATCAGCTTATTATTAGGCGGATTCTTTATCAAAACTTCTGTTGTTGTATTCGTAATCTCTATGGTTCTATTCTCTAGTTCATTTGCATTCATGTATGCACCATTACTTGACTCTTGCATTTGTACAATTGATAAAGAAAAAACAGGAACAGCAATCGGATTTTATAATTTAACACTTAATGTCGCGATGTCAATCGGAATTGCCTACACAGCGGCAATGATGGACCATTCCGCAATGAAAAAAAGTTTCTTCGGAATGACAAACAATGTGGATGCTTCCATGTTTAGTAATATCCTATTCATCCTCGTACTCGTTACCCTTTTCAGTTTATCTCTGTACTGGGTATTAGTAGGACGAAAAGCGACAAAATAGGTTTATAAAGGTTCTAGTGAGAATAGATGGTAATAGATTTGTGTGTAAATAAGAAGGAAGAGATAAAATTTGATAGACTGTGTAAATCGTCAACATCATGTATCATTCCTTTCTATTTGATACATTTATCATACAAACTTAATCTGTATTCTATATGGGATTAATCTAAAGTTATAGTAAAGATTTTCAGTATCTAGTCATCGAATATACGAAAAAGAGAGAATCAATTTGATTCTCTTTTTTTACCCGTAAAGTTACTATTCAGGAATGAAAATAAGGATGTTATAAAGAGTGTGTACGATGGAGGGGATGTAACATTTTTGTTAACTAGACTTATATAGCTTTCGTTTCTTTACACTTACGTACTTATGTAAGTATGGTGCTGGTTTTAATTTCTTTTTCACTTCTATGCGACTACTATCCGAATGATAGACCATCCACAGTTTTACATCTAATAAAGAAAGAATTATGTTTGTTTCAAGTGACATTTTGATTACCTCCTTCTTTCTTGTGGTTTTTTATATCATATCTCTTGAATCTGGAGCTGATATGATATAAATATAGTTTTCCTGTGAAGTTTTTATATTGTTTCTATGTATTCTAATACGTCTCCACATAAACTCCAGATAAGCAGGTTATAATGGCTACAAGAGGTGATATAAGGATGAACTATCATATTCTTGTGGTAGAGGATGATCAAGAAATTCAGGAATTAATCAAACAATTTTTAATGACTCAGCAGTATGCTGTTACAGTTGCATCAGATGGATTAGAGGGCATGAAACAATTTAATAAACAATCCTTTGATTTAATTCTACTAGATGTGATGATGCCAAACCTTAATGGATTTGAAGTTGCCAAAATGATTCGAAGTCAGTCAAATATACCCATTATTATGCTAACCGCGTTAGAAGAAGAACAAGATCAAATGAAGGGATTTGATCTTGGCATCGATGATTATATTACGAAACCTTTTTCTTTTCATGTTTTGATTAGACGAGTCGAAGCAGTGCTGCGGAGAAGCTATGATCAAAGTACGGAGAATCATTTATTTTTTAAAGAAATACATGTTGATTGCGATGCATATAAAGTATATGTAAATGAGGTTGAAATCCCCTTAACGGCAAAAGAATTCGAAATTCTACAACTACTACTTCAAAATAAGAAAAAAGTAATCACAAGAGAAAGCATCGTAGAAAAGGTTTGGGGATACGAGTATCACGGAGAAACTCGTATGATCGATACACACATTAAAAACATACGAAAAAAATTAGATATTTCCTACATTAAAACAGTAAAGGGCATTGGTTACAAAATCGATGAATAGGATTGTGAAAATCATGAAGACGAAGAGAATTACCTATAAACTCTTTATGACTACATCCCTCATTTTGTTAGCCTTTGCAGTCCTGATTTATTTAACTTTATACTTCTTTCTCCCTACATTTTATGAGCAATACAAAACAGATCAGCTTCAAACAGGAATAGAAGAAATAATTGATAAATCTAAAGATCTTACGTTTCAAAATGCTATACCACTTTTTGATGAATACGCACAAAAAAATAACGCAATGATTTCCCTTCAAAATAAGGAAGGCGTAGTTATGTATTCTCCTTCTTTTAGTTTTATTCAAAGAGGTACCCAAGCACATGTAATTGCCAAAGCAACACCATTAGGGAGTTCAGATTACCTTCGTAATTCATATGATGTTACTGTGCCGATTCAATTCCAAGATGTTACCTTAACGCTTGTGGTGTTCGCAACATTTCAACCTATTGATGAAGCTACGCAAGTCTTAGTACGTTTTCTTCCCTATATCAGTATCATTGTACTTGTGATTGGTATAGGAAGTGCTTATTTCTATTCAAGGTTTATTACAAAACCACTCATTTATATTAATGAGGGTGCACAAAAGATGGCAAACTTAGATTTTTCCGAAAAAATTGAGGTTCGTTCCACGGATGAATTAGGAGAATTATCCAATAGTTTGAACGATATGTCTATTAATTTACAACAAGCTATGTTCAATTTACAAAAAGCGAATCAGCAATTAAAGAGCGATATTGAAAAAGAAAGAGAAATAGAAGCAAAACGCAG
The DNA here is from genome assembly GCF_000374885.1 of Bacillus sp. 105MF. Taxonomy (NCBI): domain Bacteria; kingdom Bacillati; phylum Bacillota; class Bacilli; order Caryophanales; family Bacillaceae; genus Bacillus; species Bacillus sp. 105MF. The sequence continues at coordinate 28,896 of NZ_KB895584.1, forward strand.
GGAATTTTTTGCAATTGTATCACATGAATTAAAAACTCCTCTCACTGTTATGAAAGGATACCTAGAAGGGATGATCTATAATATTGGTCCCTATCAAGATCGTGACCAATACTTAAAGAAAAATCACCAAATTATTGAAAGTATGGAACAACTGGTTCGCGAAATTTTAAGCATGTCAAAACTAGAACAACATACCTTTAAACTACAATTAGAAGAAGTAAATCTCTCAGAATTAATGGATACAATCACAAAAGATATCGGATTTTTTGCTTCTCAAAAAGACATTCAAATCATAAAACAAATTGATCCTGACCTTTTTGTTTATACGGATTGTGTTCTGTTAGAAAAAGCCTGTAAAAACATTATTCATAATGCGGTTATGTATTCACCGCATAACGAAAAAGTCTATATACAGTTAACCCAAGATTCTAAACAAAACCACATCCAAATGCAAGTCATCAATACAGGTGTCAAAATTAATGAAGAGAATATACAAGATATCTTCAAACCATTTTATCGAATCGAAAAGTCAAGAAATCGAAATACTGGAGGGAGTGGCTTAGGGTTATATATCGTCAAACAAATTTTTGAAGCACTGGGTATAAGGTATTCAATAAATAATGTAGAACAGGGTGTACAATTTTTAGTTACCATTCCATTATCTATCAAATAAACAAAAAAGAATCTTAATCTTATTTCGGGGTCTCACCACATCGCTATCAAGATAAGATTAAAAAAGGTCAGTTTCAAAAGAAACTTTTTTCTTTTTCTAAAAAACCAGTGTAGATCATTAGAAATTCTGCATATCAAAAAACAAACGGGTTTCATTCTTTTATTAAGCTGCTTGATTGTGAGACATGGTACAATTTTAATTGACACCTAATATCAAAGCCTGTTTTCTTCTCGTATCGATGCGATTTTCGTCCGTTTCACTGTAGGAGTTTAAACAGACGAAGAAGAATCTTTGATAATTCTTGGGTGTCTTTTGGTATGGATCGAAACAGAAAAATTCTCTGAAAAATATACTGAACGAATTAATGCTATCATCTATATAAAACAGGTATTGGAACATAATATGGAAACTGGTTCTTTACTGCATGATAATTTACATTGGAGTACTTTTTGTTACTATAAGCAAGGACAAGATGCTTTTACACCAATAGTGAATGCCCCTCCTTAACACTCTTACAAGTCGTTTGAAGAAGGGGCTTCCTGTTTAGCAGTCTTACATACTCCCCACAGGCGTCGTTTATACTGTTTGGACACAACCTTGTCCTACAGTTTCAATCTTTGGTCGTCCTCATAAGTAATTGTTCTAACCCTTTTTGCAAAATATTTAGACCTGCATTATGATCTCTGTCTAATACCGTTCCGCACTTTGCACAAATATGTGTTCGAATAGAAAGTAATTTTTTCACACGATTTCCACAACCAGAACAATCTTGCGATGTGTATACTGGGTCTACTTTCACAAGTAAATCTCCAAATTTTTCGCACTTATACAAAAGCATCCATTTAGTTTGTTTCCATTCTTAAGTTGATGATGTAGCTTAATTTATAAAGTAAGCTACTATTTATGAACCGTCATAATTACTCCGTCCATATTGTTCCCTGAAATTTCATAATGCTGATTTACCGGGACATTAATGGTCGTATTTTTTGATACTTTATAAATGGATGACGTTTTGTTATGAGTCTCTCGATTCAAGATGAGCTAAAACTATTTGCCAAAGGATTACAACGATATGTTACGACTGTATTTTTAGAAAAACTTGCAAGAACACTCGAGCTTGTAAAGCGAGAACGAAAGTTCATTTTGCTTCTCTTCTTAAATTGATGGGCATGTATGGTGACCCCTAATATTCCAATATCTAACTAACAAATAAACTCCCCTATTAATAGGGGAGTTTGTTATTTAAGAATTATTAATATCTTTTACTACTAATTGCTTCTTGCTCAAATAAATTGCTCGATCCGATTGTTTTGCAACTTCTTGTGAATGTGTAACAACAATTACACATTTATTCTCTTGATGGGCAAGCTTCTGAAACAAATCAATAATCTCTTTTGCGGTTTCTTCATCAAGGTTTCCTGTTGGCTCATCAGCGATAAGTATATCAACATTGCAAGATAGCGCTCGAGCAATTGCTACACGTTGCTGTTGTCCACCACTTAGTTGCAGGACATTTCGCTTCGCCTCTACTTCTGTAAGTCCTACCTTCTCTAATAATTCTAATGCCCTTTCCTTTTTATTTTTCACCTGAACACCTGTAATTTCCATTGCCGTTAGTACATTTTGAAGAGCGGTCATATAGGTAATTAAATTATAAGATTGGAAAATCACAGATACATATTGATTCCGGTATCGATCTAAACCAATCTTTCGAATATCCTTACCCTTATACAGTACATAACCATTTTTAGGTATATCCAAACCACAACCTAGGCTAAGAGCTGTGGTTTTGCCAGATCCAGACGGCCCTAAAATTGTGTAAAAATGCCCTGTTTGAAAAGAAAAATTCACATTATCTAGTATCGTTACTTTTTTTCGGTTACTTTCATAATAATAATTTAAGTTTTTAAATTGTAAAATTGTCTCCATGCCGAGCCTCCTTATTCATCTTTTAAAAGGATTTGTTTTGGATTTAAGCGTAGAATAGATAATGCCGGAAGAATGGTTGCTAATATAGCAATAGTCAGTCCAATTCCCCCCATTTTTCCTAAATCCTCTCCTGTTACACTTACATCAATTTTATCAATTGGATCTTCGCTTTGGTTTTGTAGATTACCACCAGCTCCAACCATCATTACACTACCATTTTGTGAATTGTCTTTTTCTTCGCTTGCTGTAGCAATTTCACTCGAAAGTAAATTATCCCCTACGAATTGAGAAACTTTAGCTCCTGTTGTTAGGGATAATCCAAATGCTAAAATAGCAATACATACTACTTCTACTACGAACTGTGCCATCAGTTTCCATTTTTTCTCTCCAATGGACAATAGAATCCCCATTTCCTTACGACGTGCTTTAATTGATAACATAATGATTAATCCTAAGATAATAGCACCTGCAATAGATACCATATAGATAATCATTTGGGAAGTAGAAGAGATATTTTCAATAGGACCAATCATTTGTTTGTACAATGAATCATGTGCATCTAACTTAAAATAATTAAAATCAATATCAGATTGTTTTGCTTCTTTTTTAAATGCATCAATGTATTGTGGATCGTTCAAGAAGTACACGACTTGAATGCTACTACTAGTACCTTCATCTGCTTCTAATTTTTTGACAGTAGAGTGAGGCATATATAGCTTATTAGCTGGATCCATCATAGGAGGGGCATGCTCACCCAGTGGTTGCTCATTCGTTTCGTAAATACCAATAATTTCAACTTCAAGAGTTTTCTTCTTATCCCCTGATTGAATTTTAACCTTATCTCCTACTTTCAAATTGTTTTGTTCCGCTAATCGTTTTTCCATTAAAGTTACATTCTGATCGTTCATCTTTTCTGTAATTGGTTTCCCATCAATGATTTTACTTTTTCCATTTTTAAAACTTTCTTGTAATAAAGTCTTGCGCACTCCTTCTATTATAAGAGAAGAATTCATATCTATTTCTGAACCTGAACCTGATCCTCCTCGTACAGTCGCCACTCCCGCTCTACCTTTTCCTTCTTCTTCTCCTTCTCCTTCTGAAGCTCCTACTAATTTAAACCCATCCGAAATTCCGAAAGTATTGGTTATATAATTATAGTCTTTTACATACTTGGACTTCGCTAATTGATCTGCTTCTTTTGTGTTGAGATGCGGCGGATTAGGCATTTCTCCAGTTTCCCTTGCTTGTTTTCCTAATTTATCAAAATCAAGACCCAAAGTAACATCTGCACCCAGTTTTTTTCTTGCAGCATCAGCAGCTTTTTTTGATGCATTTTGGATTGTGAATCCTGCCAACACTAAATTGGTAACAATCAGAAAGACAGCCATCAAAATTAATGATGTTCCTTTTCGTTTTTTCATACTGAGAATTGCGCGTTTTATAAAATTCATTTTTTCTAACCTCCTTGATAGTTTTTATTCTATATACACTATCTGGAGTTTGTATGGAGTTATTCAGTAGTTTATCTAGAGGGCTAAGGAGTTTATATGGAGTTATTCATGTACATATTTCTAACGGGTTCTGTTGCACAGTTTTGTAACATCAACATAGTTGAAAAAAATAGCGACTATATTAAGATTAATTTAGATCAAGTGATTCATTTGACTTCAATTTTTGCATTCATCTGATTGAAAGATGAATGCTTTTTTTAGTCCATAATAAAAAAATAAAAATTCTTGTCACAAAACTGGATTTTCTGGTTTCTCTATAATACAGGCAGCAAATGAGAGTGAGGTTTTGAATTACATGTTAACTATAAAAAATGAAGAAAGGCATATTTCGGATGTGACATTTGAACAGGTGTTTAAACGATACTATGGTTACGTTGTAAAACAAATCCTATGGATTATCAAAAAACAAACAATCGCTGAAGAACTAGCACAAGAAGTGTTTTTACAATTATATCGCACCGATTGGAAAGCAATTGAAAACTTACCTGGGTGGCTGATTAGATCTTCTACTTATGTAGCTTATAACTATTTACGATCTGAAAAACGACATCAAGCGAGAATAGATAAAACAATACAATATCATGAAGTACAACATGCTTCATCGCTAGATGATGACTGGATAAGAAAAGAAGAAGTCACAAAGGTACAAACCGTACTAAGTAACATGAGTGATCGAGATCGAACCATTTTGTTAATGAAATTTTCTGGATTTCAATATAAAGAAATTGCAGAAGTACTTCAAATTGACATAGCTTCTATTGGAACATTGTTGATACGAGCCAAAACAAAATTTCGCAAGATTTATAAACAAATGGAGGAGGCATAACAAATGACTTGTTATGATATGGGGTTAATTCAAGCGTATATAGATGGAGAACTTCCTCGTGATGCAAGAAAGAAATTTATACAACATCTAGATACATGTGAAGATTGTCAAAAAGTATTAATAGCACTTAGTGAATTAAATCAATGGGAAAATTTAATGCTTGATGAAGAGTGTGTACATGCAACACAAGAAATCAATATTGATGTAGAACAAGCATGGCAGACATTTGAAAAGCGTTCAAAGCAAGAAAATGTTTCTTATATCAATAATAAAACGCAGAAGAAGAAAGGATTGTTTACAAACATGAGTAAACAATCAAAACGTTTCATTTATACAGCGGTAGCTGCAGCAGGACTTTTCACAACAGCAATGATTCCACAAGTACAAGTTGCAGCTACGAATGTTGCCTCCTATTTTTCTAATGAAGTTACAAATGATAAGGTTGTAAATGAGGGAATAAAGGATGAAAATGGTGTCACACAAGATATGATGAAGAATGGTCAATTTATTCCCCTAGATGAAAAAATAACTGATCAAGGTGTTACTGTGCATTTTAAAGAATTATTTGTTGCAGATTCACGTATATCAGTTCATTATAGAATTGAAAAAGCTGATGGAAGTCTAGTACCGTTTGAATTTGATACAACTGGATTAGACCTTAAAAGTGATGGTAAGGCAAATGGACAACAAGAAGAAAATCCTGAATATAATACTAAGGATGGTATGTTCTCACAGTTAGGATTTATTCAAGGTACAGATGATTTACCATTCAAATTAATGGCAGATGGAAAAGAATTAAAACATGTAGGTATTCGTGATAAAGATAAACCCGAAGGCGTTGTTACATTTGTTGAAGGTCCTGAAGGGAAAGGATCCTTTAAACAACCACTTACGATAAATGTAAATATAAATAAAATCGGAAAAGTAACTGGATCTTGGAAAGGACAAATTCAAATTGATCCTGCAAAATTGAAAAAATAAAACAAATTAAAATGAAAAAAAGAATAGAACAATGTGTATCCAATACGATGCTTATATGTTTCCTTGTTTTCATTACATTTATTTCGTACATTGTTTTCATCCTATCTTTTATTTATTAATTAAGTTCATAAAATCAATATGCGTAATGCTAATAAGAAAATAACGACTAAAAGGCGTACCCGTCTACATTTCAACGGAAATATAGGCTAAATAGCATAAATCTTTTATTCACAAAAACATCCCAATAGAGTAAACCCTATTGGGATGTTTTAATGAAATAGATTTAACGGTATTTCACAGTATCCCGAAATACCATTATCTTAAACTACGAGAAAGCTCCGTAAAAATAACCCCTAGCGCATAGGCACCAGCATCAGGATAACCTAAGCTTCTTTCACCAACCGTACCAGCGCGGCCCATTCGAGCGACGATTTCTTTTGTATATTCTGCTCCTTTAACGGCAGCCGCTGCCCCTTTTTCAAAAGCAGTCTTAAAGTCTGTACCAGCTGCAGCGCTTTCTGACCAAGCATTTACACAAGGTACAAGCGCATCTACAAGCGTCTTATCGCCTACTTCTGCTCCTCTTCCGAAAGAGCGCTCACCGATAGACTGTATACCATGAAGTGCAGCTTGCAACATTTCAGCAAACTCTCCAACTGTTAATTCCATTTTCCCTTCCATAGCCTTACCTGCAGCTCGGAAAGCTCCGCCCCAAATTGGACCAGAAGCTCCACCGCAATGTTCCATAATCACCATAGAACACGCATCAAGGAAAGTTCCAATATTTAAATGCTCTTGATCTAAAATCGAGCTCCATTCACGCTTTAATTGTTTAAATCCTTTCGCGACACTCATTCCGAAATCACCATCACCTGCATGCGTATCCAGTTCGCAGAATGGTACTTCGTTCTTAATAATAACTTCGCTCATTTTATCTATAAGATAAATCATATTATTTAATGTGATTACCTCATTCTTAATGATTGCATGTTCTTCAGCTGTTTCCGTCTCAAAGAAAACTGGCTTCTCTTCTTCGTGCTCCGCAATATCAACGTATTCTACACTCTCAATTGGTCCATCTACTTTAAACGCAGGTGTATTACATTCTTTCGATAGCAATGTCTTCAGCTCATCGTCTAGTTTCATCACTGTTAGAGAAATTCCAGCCATATCAATACTCGTCATGTAATTACCGACAAACGTTCTATTGATTCGTATATTTCTTTTACTTAACTCTCTCGTAACTGCATTGTTAAACAAATACAGTTCTTGAAGCGGTGTACCACCAAATCCGTTTACTAGAACAGTAATTTCAGCATCTTCATCTAGTCCTAAATCCTTCACAAGGTCATTTGTCATACGTAACGCTAATTCATCTGCAGCCATAATTTTTTCGCGTTTCCTGCCTGGCTCTCCGTGAATACCAACGCCATATTCCATCTCATCTTCACCTAATTTGAAAGTAGGTGATCCACTCGCCGGAACCGTGCAGGAAGTTAATGCGAGACCGATTGTTCGAACATTTGCCGCTGCTTTTTCCGCTACAGCTTTCACCTGCATCAAATCCATACCTTCTTCCGCTGCTGCACCGGCTATTTTATGTACCAACACAACTCCTGCAACACCGCGACGTCCTACTGTATAAAGACTATCTTCTACTGCAATATCATCATCTACGCGGACATATTCTACTTCAATGCCATCCTCAGTAGCTAAGTGAGCACCATTTTTAAAGTTCATGATATCGCCACTGTAATTTTTAATAATTAGTAGCGTACCTTTTTTGCTAGCTGTTGCTTTAATCGCTTGATACACCTGTATTTGCGATGGAGAAGCAAACACATCTCCGCATACTGCCGCATCCAGCATTCCTTTTCCTACTAGCCCCGCATGTGCCGGTTCATGTCCACTACCGCCACCGCTAATTAAAGTTACCTTATTTTCGTTCATTTCTTTTTTCTTAATGACCTTATACTTTTTTAATAACTCGAGTTCCGGATGAGCCATAACCATCCCATTGCACATCTCCATAACGAGAGTTTCAGGTTTATTTATAATTTTTTTCATTTGTTATTCCTCCTCTGTAAGCTTTGTTACATTCTTCGCAAACCTATTCGTATCCACACTTCAATAATTTTATTGCTTTTCCTACCACGGTACATTCTCTTCTGAATTATGATATATTTGAAAGCGCATTCTTATTAACTATAATAAAATGAAAGCGTTTTATGGTAAACGGACAAAATGAACGATTTGTCTAAAGACACCCACTTCATTTGTAGGTAGGATGTTAATTATTAAAAACGAATAAAGCTGTAGGGATGATTATAATGACCTCTTCTATCATTTCAAAAAAAATCATAGCCAACTCATTAAAAAAATTAATGGAAACTGAACCTTTCCATAAAATATCCGTGAGTGACATTATGTTAAATTGTCAGATGCGCAGGCAAACTTTTTATTATCACTTTAAAGATAAATTTGAATTGTTAAGTTGGATTTATAAAGAAGAAACAAAAGAGAATATTATAGACTTTCTTGATTATGAAAAATGGGAAAATATTTTCGACCTATTATTTGATTACTTTTACCAAAACCAATGCTTCTATCGAAATGCATTTAAAGTAATCGAGCAAAATTCATTTAATTATTATCTCTTTGAACATACGAAAAACTTATATCTCAAAATCATCGATGAACTATTAATTGGCTGTAAATTAGCAATTTCTGAGGTAAAAAAAGATACACTGGCCTCTTTTTATAGTCACGGATTTGTTGGGACAATAAAAGATTGGATTGAGAATCATTGCGCTATTGATCCGTCTATCATGTCTTCGATGATGAAAAATATGATAAACAATCAATTAGTCCTTTTACTAAAGCAATCAGCAAACAAATCATAAGGTGGAAAAACAATGAAAAAAATTATGAATGATGTTCAAAATATTGTTCAAGATATGTTGCATGGTTTTTATTTTGAACATAACGATAGAATAACTTATAACCGAGAACACAACATCATTTATCAGAAAGACCTTGCCGAAATTGGGCAAGACGTTGCCATTATAAGCGGCGGCGGTAGCGGGCACGAACCAGCTGATATTGGTTATGTAGGAAAAGGCATGCTTTCAGCGGCAGTCAATGGAGAAATTTTCACCCCTCCTACACCAGAACAAATAGTAGCGGCAGTTCGCTCTGTGCCCAAAGACAAAGGAGTCCTATTCATTATTAAAAACTTTCAAGCTGACGTAGAAAACTTTTTAACTGCTGAATCTTTAGCAAAAAAGGAAGGAAGACTTGTTGATCATGTCATTGTGAATGACGATGTTTCCATTGAAGATGATGCTTCCTTTAATAAAAGAAGACGAGGAGTGGCTGGTACGATTTTCGTTCATAAAATACTTGGAGCAGCGGCTCTTGAAGGCCATTCATTACAACAATTAACCGACATCGGCCATTCTGTCATTCGGAATCTGCATACATTAGGAGTTGCGCTCTCTCCAGCAACCGACCCTATCCAAGGAAAGGCTTCTTTTACCTTACAAGACAATGAAGTCTTTTACGGAGTCGGCATCCACGGAGAAAAAGGATACCGGAAAGAAGTATTATCTTCTTCTGAAAAATTGGCGGTTGAGCTTATGAATAAGCTCAAAAGTATTTACCGCTGGAAAAAAGGTGATAAGTTTGCCATCTTGATTAATGGATTAGGTGCTACTCCATTAATGGAACAGTATATCTTCGCAAATGACATTCGCCGTTTGTGTGAGCTTGAAGGATTAGATATTCGATTTGTCAAAGTCGGAACCCATCTAACCTCCCTAGACATGCAAGGCACTTCATTAAGCTTACTTAAAATAGAAGATCCACTTTGGGAAAAATGGTTAAAAGCGGATGTTGAGGTGGCTAGCTGGTAGTTTCAATTAGCTTGAAAAGGTGTTTTCCATATGTGAAAACACCTTTATATTGTTTAGAATCCTTTGTTCTTCTTTAAATTGTAGTGCCCATTCTAGTGTATGCTCCTCAATAACAACTTGCTTATCCATAGTTCTGTCTCCATACTCGTTTTTTTCTTGAATATAACACCAACTTAAGATACATAAAACTACTAGATACTGTATATACATGAAGTCTACATAACATTTCATTGTCAAAATTTAACATTAACTTTCTGGTCTAAAACTTTATTTTAATAAAAATTCTTTTCCCTAAATAAACACTAATTTTGCCCATAGAAAAATCCCCTCCATAGTAAACAGATTAATGTGCTTTCTTTTTACTGTCTACAATAAGGGGGATCATATCATCGTGCCACCTTCTTTTTTTATATCACTCTTTAATCCCGCTATTCGTGGGCAGTAAGTCCCCCACTGACGGACACTTTCTTTCGTTTAATAATATTTCAGTTCACTCTCCGGTGTTTGTACAATCACAGGACTTTTAGCAGGATTTAACCATCTTAAAACAGAAAGAACATTTTCCCTAGATGTTGCTGTGCAACCGTATGTATACATATCTGAAATATGGAAGAAAATTGCTGAGCCAGCTCCAGCTATTCGTTCTGTATTATAGTTAACCACAAACCCATAATCATATTGAGGAATATTCATATTTTCGGCACTGCTCCAACGGCCATTTGCTGGTTTTTGCTGCCACGTGTTATATAAAGATGAATTAGAATCATCCACCCAAACATCATTTGATGTAATTTGTCGATATGGTAGTTTTGTTCCTGGATTACCGTAGCGACCAAAAGCTGTTCCAATTGTATATTTACCGCGCGGAGAACTTTTTCCTCCTTCTGCCATTGTATAAGCAAATCCATCACGTCCAATATATCCTTGCATAGCAGCATACACTGGATACCATTTATTATTTCGCTTCTCGAATGTTTGAATTTCTGCCTTACTAGTTCCATAATCATTTGCCGTCACAAGAATAAGCTGTTGATTTTCTCCTATTGTATATAAATAGTCAGCATCATTGCTTGCAACCCATACACCGCTATTCTCAAAGTAATACCATGCCCCGCCTATTTTATTCCAACCAATCTCCATTCCACCATTGCTATTCATATAAAACCAATTCGTTCCATCAAAATACCAATCTGTTTTCATTACGCCATTACTCTCAAAGTAATACCACGTTCCTTGAATCTTTTTCCATCCTGTCTCCATTCCACCATTGCTATTCATATAAAACCAATTCATTCCATCAAAATACCAATCTATTTTCATTACGCCATTACTCTCAAAGTAATACCACGTTCCTTGAATCTTTTTCCATCCTGTCTCCATTCCACCATTGCTATTCATATAAAACCAATTCGTTCCGTCAAAATACCAACCTGTTTTCATTACGCCGTTACTCTCAAAGTAATACCACGTTCCCTGAATCTTTTTCCATCCGCTTGCCGGCACATTATTCACATAGTAATACCAATTGTTTTGTTCAAACACCCAGCCATCTTTTACGACAATTTGCTGATTTCCACCTGTCTTTACTTCTGCAAAACTTTGTATAGGTGCTATTAATAAGCTTCCTGCTACACATATTGATGCAATCATTCGCTTCATTACATTTCTCCTCTTTTTCTTTACAGAATATACACTTACATGTTTAAAATATCTAACAGAAAATTTTTCTAGCATCCTATGAAAAATGCTAGAGAATCAAAACCACATTGCTAATTTTTACGAATTTCTTTCTTCTATAATAGAATGGAAAAGAAACAGCTAGCAAGAAGGATTTTAAAACTCCTTTGCATACTAATGATAATGGTGATTTTATTCCTTATTAACAGATAATAAGGAATAAAACCCTTACAGAAAGAAATGTTTTGATACTTTTGTAACATTTTTGTAACACATTTGCAATAAAAGTATTGAATTCGTTTTATTAGTTAGATATATTAGTAGTAGGGAAAGGCATTTTTCTAAAAAAGGAGCAGATTACTATGAAAAAACAAATCGTTAGTATGTTATTTGTTGCAGGTATATTGTTTAGCGGAATACAACCTCATGTTTATGCAGAAACAAATAAACAGTCTACTCCAATAACAGGTTGGGTACAAAAACAACACGCATGGTATTACTACATAAATGGAAAAATGGAAACCGGATGGGTAAACACAAATAACAATTGGTATTTCCTTGAAAAAAATGGTGTCATGAAAACTGGATGGTATCAAGAAGGACCACATTCGTATTTTTTAAATAAAGATGGCGCTATGCACACTGGATGGCTAAAACAAGATGAAAAGTGGTACTTCTTCAATAAAAACGGTGCTATGCAGTATGGGTGGGTTTCCGATAGTGGGAAATGGTACTTTCTTGGAAAAGATGGTGTCATGAAAACTGGATGGCATCAAAACTCACCATATGATTGGTACTACTTAAATAAAGATGGCGTTATGCACACTGGATGGGTTCTTGATCAAAACAGATGGTACTTTTTAAATGCAAAGGGTATTATGCAAACGGGTTGGGTACTCGACCAAAACAAATGGTACTTCCTTGATAAAAGCGGTGCAATGAAAACTGGATGGTTTGTCGACGATCAATTACAATGGTACTATCTCGATAAAGACGGTGTATGGAATCCTGATGCAAAACCAACTTCTATTCTATACAACGTTCAAGGAACATGGTCAGAACAAGAACTACCGACGAAACCACCGTATATCGGCCCAGCTTTCACAATGATGAAGATTAGTCCTATTTCTGAAAACGAAGCAGTTGTCGGTGTATCTTCTTATTCCGATAACGCTGAAGATATAGCATATATAGACGGTACTGTAACATTCAAAAATAATAAAGCAACTTTAATTTTTGATCAATTTGGTAAACAAGGTCAAATTGATATTGAAATCGTAGATGGCAAAGCATTGTTAAATATTAAACTTCTAAAAAGTTCGGATGAGTGGAACTTAATTCAAGGGAAACATACATTGCCTATTTATAGAAGATAAGATTTCATAAAAAAGAGGAGAACCAATATATGAACTGTGCCATATAAAATGGACAGTTTAATAAAAAGACCTTTAAAAATTAAGCACTTAAAAGATGGTTCCGGTATTGTACCGGAGCCACTTTTTTTGAGAGTCCATTGATAACGATCATAATTATAATCTTGTATATAATTCTCGATTACTAGTTGAAGAGATCGGAATGTTTGACAACACTTATAGTCTAATTCATCTTTCATATGACCAAAAAAGGATTCCATTGAGGCATTATCTAGACAGTTCCCTCTACGTGACATAGACTGTCTCATACCCATTTCCTTTACACAGCGCTGAAATTCCGGGTGCGTGTAATGAAAACCCTGATCTGAGTGTAAAAGTGCTTCAGGATGAATCATATCTCCTAATCTATCTTTTAATTTGTCTAATGTTTGATAGACGATAGCCATTTGTAAAGAAGGGGAAACATGATAAGCTAAAATCTCTCGTGTCGTACTATCTTTTACGCAAGATAAATAAGCTTTCTTTAGCTTGTCATCAGAAGATAGCTGTTTTGAGGAAGGGCCACCAACATTTCCTTTTCCGCGTCGTTCTGTATGGAAGCCTTCCTCTTTTGTCCTCTTTGTCCATGTATAACTATTAAAGTATTATATTATGATGATATTTTCTTCAATATTTCTTTAGACTGAATATCTTTTCTAATGAACAATCCAGTGTATAAGAGGAATGTGCCAATTATCACAATGATTCCAATGTAAACGGACATTATCGTAGGAATCAAGAAAGCACCAACGATAATGGTAATTCTTGCAATCAGGTCCGCACCAATATCTGATAGACCTGCAAAAGCTGAATAAGATCCTCTTTTATCAGCCGGAATCATATTAGCTTGTTCTGCATTTCTGACAGGCGAGTAGACAAGTTCACCAACAGTAGCAATAAAATTAAAAATAATAAGTACGTACCAAGTGTTTGCAGATGTTACTGTTACATATCCTACACCATAGAGAACCAGACCTAAAAGTAACGCCTTCTTTTCACTTAAACGATCTGTAAATTTATTCACAATAAACGTCAAACATACCACTAAAAGCATATTTTGTATGTTGAGAATACTCAGCATCCTTACTCCTACTATTTCAAAGTTCCCAACGTTTATTGTATTAAATGTTTCTGAAAGTCGTATACCTATATAGCTATTTAAGGAGAACTCTGCCGCAAATATGCATGTAGATCCTATTACAACTTTTAAAAATGCTACATCTTGAATAGCAATTTTATAGTTTTGGATTAGATCCAATACTATATTTTCATGTTTTGGTTCTAAGAAATTATTAAATTCAGCAACTAACCACAATTTATAGGTAATTGGTAGTGTAGCAGAAACTAAGGTTAGTAATATAAATAACTCTTTTTGGTGATTAATGTATAAAAAACCACCTAATGCAGCACCAATTGCCATCGAAAGATTCATAAGCCAATAGTCAATTGTATAAACAGCCTTTCGATTTTCTGGTGTAGTTGAATCTATTATTATAGCGTGCATGGATGGACGACCAAGACTGCTAGATATTACAAAACCTACATAAGCAATTGCAAATAACCAAATCAACTTATCTGTAGGATATAAACTTAAGGTCATTAATAAAAACATTACAGCACTAGAAGAAGAAGTTAACAATAAAAATTTCTTCCGTTGAAAGCGATCGGAAATGTAACCTCCAATTAAACTTGAAAAAAAACTTAAAATAACAGTCGAGATTAAAAATAACCCGGCCCATACTTTATTTATTTCTTGAGCAAAAAACAATGCCATGAAAGGCATTACTGCTGATGTAACAGCACGATTAAAAAATGATGTAATTAAGCGTACTTTTATATTTTGCTCAAAGTCTTTCCAATTCATAGTATCTCCTCCTTTTATCTAATGTTATATTAAACTAGACTTATCAAACTAAAAATGGACATATCTAGAAAAATATGTCTACTTATAGAAGGAGATAGGAAAATGGATAAAAATTTATTGGATCTATGGCAATCATTTTCTTCAGGACACATAAAAATAAAAGACCTAGCAGACTTTTTAAGTTTAAGTACAAAGCAAACAGTACGTTACTTACATAAATGGATGGATGAAGGTTGGCTAATTTTCAATTCTGGAAAAGGAAGAGGACACACTTCCTCTCTTCAATGGCTTAAAAATATAGAACAAATCTATGAGTCACAAGTGATGGAGTTTATGGATCAACAACCTGTTGAAAAAAGCAGTAAATATTTACTATATAATTGGTCTCCAAACAGTAAACTACGTTTGATGACTAAGTTTCACTCAAAATTTGGCTATATACATAATTCGGATGATAAATTAATTATTCCTAGAAGAAAGCCCTTTTTAACAACACATCCACTAGAGGCTGCCGATGTACATAGTGCACACATTGTCGCAAACGTGTTCAATCGACTTGTTTATATGGATGAAAAGGGGAACATATTTCCTGAAATAGCTCATAGTTGGGATTTAACTCAATCTAAGCTTAGACTATACTTAAAAAAGTCCATAAAATTTCATGATGGATCCATCTTAACAGCGACTGACGTGAAACTATGTCTCTCAAAACTACGGAGTCATAAATACTATAAAGACTTATGGGCACCAATAGAGAAAATAGATATTGTATCACCATTAATTATTGACATACATTATCCGGATGGTTGTAGCTATTGTTTACAAATGTTATGTATGATAAATACAAGCATTTATAAAGAAAATAACGGTGTAATTGTGGGAACTGGTGGTTTTTATATAGGAGAGAATAACCAGGAAAAGACATCATTGATAGCATTTAATGATTATTTTCAGGAAAGACCATTGCTAGATACAGTAGAATTCATTCAGGTTCCTATAGAATTTGATACTATTTATCAATCTTCCAAGCGCAACGAGAACACTTCCACCTTTCAAGTAGAAAGAAATTCTGGCTTTGGCGTTATAATTATGAATGCCTGGCGTAATTCATCTATTCAACGAATCGATGTTCGTAACTACTTACATTATATTATTACTAAGAATATCAATCATATCCATGAATATGACTTTAATAAGATCCCCAACCCTACAAGTTGTTTGAAGGAAATAGATCATCAAATCGATATGCGACAAAAATCACGCCCCGCATTTAAAGAACCACTTATTATAAAAGCTACTCAGTATACAGAAAAACTGACAAAGTGGTTAATGAATGTCTTAGAAAAAGAAAATATACCTTTTCTAGTCAAATGGGTTCCTTTTGAAAGCTATCTGAGAGATGAAAAACTTAATGAACAAGTTGATCTCTTTATTCATGGTGAGGTATTCGAGATGAATCAAGAGATATCATTTTATTATTTTCTAACAGCTAGATATTCACCGTTGGATAAGATTGTAAAAACAAATGAAACAATAAAAAAACACCTTGATAGATACAAACGTACACATTTTGAGGAGTGGCCCTCATTAAATAAAAACCTTGAAAAAGAACTGATAGAATCCTCTATTATGATTCCCTTATATTATGATAAATGTCAGATTCCTTTTTCATCAGATCTAACGAATATTAGGATAAAATATTTTGGATATGTGGATTTTTCTCAACTTTGGGTAAGGCCTTTAATTTAAAAGCTACAAGAAATCTGATACACCTATAATAATTATCACCCTATTTGAGGTACGGAATCATCGCCATCAAGTTAATAAAAATCCTCCAGATGCTGAAAGCATCTGGAGGATTTGGGGACCTCATTTAGCGAGTCATATTTATATTTTTTTGGATGATTAATAACCTTTGTGTCCATGGCTATCAAATTTATAGGTTTTTCCGTTAATTTCAACCTTGGTATCTGTATAAATTGAACCATCCTGTTTAGCATAATACGTAAAGTACCCGTAATAAGGGAAATGATACCCACCACCAACTTGGAACCATCCTATCTTAGCTGCTCCAGATTCATCGAAGTAATACCATTTACCATCGATTTCTTGCCAGCCCGTTTGCATTACGCCTTTATCGTCATAATGGTGTATCTTACCATCAACTTTATCGAACCCTGTTAGCTTAGCTTCTCCGTCATGATTAAAATAATATCTTTTTCCGTCAATGGTTTCATGTCCATCGAAAGTATAGTGTGCGCCGTCTTTGAAATGATATTTCTTTCCATCAATCGTTTTCCAACCAGAATAAGTAGCTCCTTCTTCTAAGCTATAATAGTGGATTGCATCCTTCTCGCTTCCATCCGGTTGAGGGAAAGCTCTCTTTTTAGTCACTCCTAATTTTCTAATAGCACCGTTTTTCTCAAAGGCTACTTGTTTCTCGTTAAAAATAACAGTTGTAGGAGTAATTAGTGCGTTTCCATTCAGATTAGAAGCTCTCTCAAGCACGCCTTTGTCAGAAAAATGAAGAATGGCATTTTGATCTTCTAGACGAAGTTTATTTTTAGTAGGTTGGTAATTTTGGAAATAATAAATTTTACCATCGATTTCCCGCAAACCTTCTTTAACCAACGCTCCAGAAGCATCAGAATAGTAATTATCTCTCCATGCTGATCGTTGCAAAGCACCAGAATCATTAAAGTGATAGTACTTACCCTCAATTTGTGAATTTATTCCTGAAGCCATCATGTTAGACTCCGGATTAAAATAATACGTATTCCCCTCAATTTTCTGCCAACCCTTCAAGAGAACTCCTGAAGCATCTGCATAATACCAACCGGGATTTTGCGTACCTTGGTTTACCCAACTATTTTTAATCAATTTTCCAGTAGAATCATATGCAGTCCATATAGAACTATCACCTTTATCATTACTTCTGAACTCTATTCCGTCATAATTCTGTTTCTCATTTTCTTTCCCAGGGTACCATGCTCTTAACCAGTTATGAATTTCATTGTTAGTTTTTGCAGTGAAACGAATTTCGGATTTGAAACTCCAATCAGTACCAAATTGTTGAACATAAGAATTACCAGCCAAACTTACTCCATTCTTGTTTTTCAAATAGAACTGGAAATTATTGTCATTAGAATTGCCGGTCTGAACAAGTTCAAACACTTCATCATCACCAATCGAATCAGAATATTGAAGTGCATTTCCTTCTTTCCCTGAAAGATATTTTGAACCTGTTTTTACCAATACTTTATTCGTCCCTTTTTTATAGGGGATAATTTGATAAGGTTTACCGTCATTTAATATACTAAATGGTAGTGTAATAGGTGTCTCTAGGATTTTTGTAGAATCCGCCAATATATTAGTTGACCGGTTATTAAAATCTGCACGAGCTTCAGGGTTATTCGTAACATAATCAGAAAGAACTTCTCTGCCTACTGGATGTGAAGTCAATGTTGCTATCTTCTTTTCTTCTTCTGTTAAATAAGAGAAACGGTCCACTCCTAAACCTTTAAAGCCGTCAAGAGAATTTGGTCCAAATTTTTTCTTATAAAACTCGTCAACAAGTCTTGGGTTTTGACCGGATGTTTTTTCTACATATATGGTCTTAGCTTGATTCAATGCAATCCCAGTCTTTCCCTCGTCTAATTGCGCTTGTGTAATGTAAAGAAGATCGTGTTCTGAAACAGATCCTGCATCAGGATTTAAATCTACAATGGTACCAGCTTCTGTAATCTGAAGCTGCTGTCCAGATTTTAATTTGTGAATTTCACTTTTTCCATTTGGATAAAGTACCTTAATCGTTTTAGTAAAATTTGTGTCATTTTTCGTATGGTGCATAGAAATATTAAACTCCCCAGATTTAAAACTAGGAGCTCTGTAAGATATATTCTCTGAATAGCGAGTAGTATCACTAGGGTTTGGACCATCCTCTGGAGATATTCCAAGCGCTTCATAAATGTCTTTCACTATACCTAATGAAGTAATCGTCACATCGAGTACGGTACCTATCCCTGCGCTAGCCTTGTTTTCTGCAATAGGAGCTACTGAAAAAAGAATACCTAATGCCGCTGCGGTAGGAATGACTTTCTTTCCAATTCCAATTGTATTAAATTTTTTCTTCATTTTTATTGTCCTCTCTTAGTAAGATTTAGCCTAGATTGCTTACATGTAACACTGTAAAAAATAAATATATAAAGACTGTTGTATGTTGATTTTAAAATATAAAATCAATATTTATAAGTTCATCTTAGTTTAAATACCTTTCATCTTTCTTGCGAAAATGTTACAAAACTCTTTCGTTAACATCTTATAAAATTCCGAATTTTATAAGATATTCTGTATTTTTCAGCTTGGCCTCATTTTTATGTTCTTTCTTACTTTTCAAAATAAGCCGCACCAAAGTTTTCATTAAATCTCTTACACCATATAGAAACCGAACCGTATGTGCTTACATCTATCCCTTCAGGAATTTCATAGTTTTGGTCTCCTTTGTTTCCCTTTAACTTTCCTAATTCAATATACTGATGGTTTTTAACATCTTCATTATTTTTCAAACGATTCGTAGGAACTAATACAACTCGAACATCTGGCCCATTAGAAGTTGAAAAATTTGAAAGTCGTAAAACACGTTTTCCATCCCCTAATTGATGGATCGTTGCCGTTCCAGTTGTTTCATGAACACCGTTTTGAAACTGACCTGTACTTATTACTCGTTCTTCTTGTTGTTTTGTTTTGTTTGATTGTATTTCTGTTTGTGGCAATGCTTCATTCACTTGCTTATCAATAAATAATTTCTCGGGGCGGAACAATGACCATAAAATCCCCCCAACAATTATGGAACCTCCTATAAGCAATACATATTTTCTTTTCATAAAGTAAAAGTCCTCCTGTAGTATACTGTTTAATGGTATAGTAACAAGAAAGTCTTTCATTTCTATAATATAAATATTACAAAAGTCTTTCAGCAGTCTTATTTTTTTCTGATGTGATGGGAAGAGTAAACCAAAATTCACTTCCCTGTTTGCCATCTGAGCGATCTCTCACACCAATTTCTCCTAACTCTCCATATTTGCTTCTTAACTAAAATCAAACTGGTATCGTTTCATAGCATACCGTTAGAAGCCTTTTTAAAATTCATCGGTTAAACATAGAAGAAGTAGACACATTATTGTTAACATAAATTAGAGACTGAAATTCGCTTGTTTTTCATTCATATTGGTTGAACTTCTTTAAAGTCAAGGCTCTTTCGTATAGATTGTTGTTTTTTTGTGATAAAAATAAGACCTCGGATTAAATCCAGGTCTTAGGTATTTATGAACGCTTTCTTCGTATGGCGATATTAATCTTCATCACGACTTCCAATTCCAAACAATAATCTAATTAAACGTACAAGATAGAATCCTCAAATCAGCTTCGCGAATGTAAATATTTACTAGAATTCTATTTTTTGTGTATATTAGAATTTAGAATGTTCTTGCATTTTCTAATGTTTTGTTTGATTTGCTGATTTTCAAAAAAATAAATCTCTGTACCTGACCAAACAAAAACCCAACACACTATGCTTAAAACTCCTGCAATATAGGCATGATTGCTTGAAAGCTTCAAGTATATCAACCCAACAATAATACCAACTACAAACAAAACAATAGCCTTATTGACATTTCTAGCATATGTATATTCCTCTTCGTTCAAGATGTTAGAAAAAGTGTTACATGTGGCAGTCTTCAATAACTTTTCGTCAAAATCATTCTGACCTAAAAAAAATATTTCAACTTCTTTTCTTTTGCCACTGCGTAGCTTTGACAAAAGAAAATCTTCAAGGTCAGAGCTTAGGTGAACATCATCTGAGCTATAATATCTTGAAAACGGAGTATCAGTTTCATCTAAATAGATATTTATACTTAATTCATCTTTCATGTTAACCCTCCTTTAACTCCAATGTACTAGTTGAAAGTCAACCTTTTATCAGTATGGTCAAGATAGCATCAATTCTTACGAAAACAGTGAAAGTCAAAGAAAGACTTTTGTAACAATTACGAAAGAAATTTGAAAGGGGTTTAAATTAAGATAAACTTACCGATATTAATTTAAACATGTTGGTAACAGTATATTTAGAAAGTAAGGAACAAAGTCATGAAAGAAAAGATAAAAAGAAGTATAAAAAAAATCTCCCCTGTAGGAATAGCGATGGGAATCTTATTCAGTTTCAACCCAATTACAAAACATAAAGCGAAAGCAGACGTTAATACAAGAGAAACGACTCTTACCACATTTGGAGATACCTATGATACGTTTCTAAAAGAGCCTTTTGTTATTCTTTTATCAGAACAAAGTGCTAAATATGATTATACAGCTAACAATGAAAACCGTGCTTACAAAGCTCCTACTTTTAACAAAGGAGAATTTGGTATTAGTGTGTATGATTATTATAAGAACCAAAACTTTTCTAAAAAAATTAAAGTTTTCTATGAAGATGGGAAAGTTGAATATAAAACGATAAAACATGGTCAACAACTTCTGATTAAGCAAGCTGGTATAATAGTGGACTTAACTCCCCATGCCTCAGATCTATATGAACATGATACGTATTATATTACACAAAAACAATTAGATGCAGGGAATACTGGTATTGCGCTGACGAATTGGCAAACATATTACTTAAAAAGTGACAATAATGGTCAAATGAATGGTCCTTTAGCTCTAAAATATATTAAACAGGAATTTCCAAATATAAAACCAGGTAGTGCTTCTTTTGACCTAAATAAACTTTTTCATGCACTACCGGGAGAGAAGCGAAAACTCGCAACAATAACTTCGAATCCAGTAAAAGCATCTGGAATTTTTAGTTATACCTCTGATGAGCTTGCTGAGATAAAAAAACATAAACTCGCCGTCGTTACACAACATAAAAATAAAAAAGAAAGTCCCAGGTGAATGAATTCATTAAGAAGTTAAACAAAAACATTGTTTTTTGGTAACCAATGTTTTTGTTTAACGTAAAATTTTCTTTTTTTGATACGATAGCCTCTAGAAGCTTTACAAGCATTTTTAACGAGTAACGAATCAACAAGCCAATTTTCTGTACATTAAGGAAATTGGCTTGTTCTTTGTCTAAAGCTACTTAATGCTTTGATCTCGACGCTTTGTTATATAAGGGGTCCCGTCCCATCGCCATCAACCTAAAGTTTTGATTTATCCCCATAACGACAATTTTATGCATCGATGACACAAAATGCTTATTTTAAGTTGTTCACGATGACTTTCTTTAATGTGTTAATTAATTTAAAAACAATTAAGAAAACCACTACTATAGCTAAGAGTGGTTCTTATATATCAAACCTAATTAATTGGTATATATTTCTTGAATCCCTTACTTATAGTTCCATTATAACCATTTTTAGCAAAGAATTTATGTGCTTCTATTCTAGTTGTACTACTTAATAAGATAATTCTTGTGGATCCTCTTGCAATTGATATTTGCTCTACATGCTTTAGTAACTTTTCACCTATCCCATTACCTCGAAAATCTTCATTTACAATCACATACTCTAGAACAGTATATGGTCTAAATTGGTATCCTGGATCAAGACAAAAAGTCATAAATATACTTCCTTTAACTTTACAATCTTCCTCATAAACAAATAAGAAATTATTAGAATCATTCCTTATCTGCTCAATTCTTTCTGGTAAAACCTTAATGTTTTTACTATGCGGTGCTAATTTTTTATATAAATTTTCAATTACATTACTGTCTTTTGGTTCAGCTTCACGAATCATATAATTACCTACCTTTTGTATTAACATATCAATATTTCATTTTATCTTAACATTCTGATTATATTATATCCTAAAACAAGATCTTTTTGGTATAATTTGGACAAAGAGAGGATAAAAATGAAGAGGATAGGAATAATTGGAGCTTGGCAACCTGAACTCAATTATTTACACGAAGAATATCCGAGTAGAAAAGTTCGTAAAATTGCCGCATGGGAATTCTATCATCATAATATTAACAATTTAGAGATTATATCCGTTATAAGTGGTGTCGGAAAAACAAACTGCTCTAGTTGTACACAATTACTTATATCAGAGTTTCATCCTGACGAAATATATATGACAGGAATTTGTGGAAGTTTGTCAGATAGCATCAAGGGTGGAGAAATTGTCATTGCAAGACAAATGCTCCAACATGATGTTACGAATGCTGGAAAAGACGATGATGTGTGGGACCTATATACTGGCAGAACATCCATTATTGATGGCAATAATTCTATATTTAGTGATTTTCTTAACTTTGCTATCAATACCAGTGAACATAAAATCAACAATGGGATGGTTATATCGGGAGACCAACGTATTAGAGAAGATGCTTTGAGACTATCCTTAAGCAATACCCATAATGCTATTGCTGTTGACCAAGAAATAGCATCTTTTTCATATGTTTCTTATGTTAATAAAATACCATTCCTATGCGTGAAGTCTGTATCCGACCAAGCAGATAATAAAACTATTGAAGACCAAAAAAGATTTAAGCTCTTAGCATGTAAAAATTCATGTAAATTATTAATTGAGTTTCTATTGAGATAGGACTCAATAAGATCACTAAATGAAAGTAAACTTTTTATTATTAGTTTACTTTCAAAACATTGATTTCATTAGCCTTATCCGAATTTAGCTATTTTTAGCAAAATCACTAACAAACGTATATATTCGAAACACTTTAAATAAAGAGGTTAAAACATCCATAAACAAAAAAAACTAGATCCATACTAGTTTTTTACATAAGTCAAGTTATCGGTAGTAAACGAAATATTATAATGCTCCTGTTACTTTCAATATTCCAAACCCTTAGCATGGTTTTTTCCGAAATACTGGCAGTACACAAATTAGGCTCGGCTTTTCGGTAACCAAATCTCAATAAAATAAGCTCTTTGTTCAGTACATAGACATAACATGTAAAAAGGCAAGCCAACTGTTATAAAGGAGTGAGACGAATTAGTATGATAAGCCCATACTTTAATAACGCACGACAAATCGCTATCACATTACATTCTGGAGAAGTGACAGAACAGGCAATTCACCAAACGATGGCACAGAATCCCTTCTTTACACATGTTATACATCATCATGTTGTACATCATGTCATACATCCAACTGATTTCTCAACAATTCCGTTTGGTTCAACATACTATTTCTGAGGAAAGCCATCTGCTTTCCTTTTTTTAGACAAACAAACTGTATATCCTATATATGTGTTAACATAACCCCACTTACCGGTAGCAAACCAGAAAAAAACGGAATCTACATAGATGCCGTTTTTTCTGGTAACTTCTTCGTGCATTGATATAAAGCAATTGCTCCTAAAATAACAAGTATACCTTCAGGAGCATCTAATAACACAGTTTTCCATGTTCCTGAAATTAATAACTCATTACCTGTAGAAGATTTATAATATCCCTCTATATAGCCAATAGTAAATTGAATTATAGATAAAAAGATAAATAAACCTAAACCAATTCGAATCCCTTTTTTATTTGTAAACATATTTATCCCTCACTAATAACTTTATATCTTTATATTTAATTATCGTAATCATAATTAAATTTTCTGTCAATACATCGGGAGTAAAAGGAATTTTTAAATATCCCCTTATTTCTTTTTGGTTATTTTTTGTCCGTAAAGGTACAACATAAGGTGTACCCTTTATATATCAAGGGATAAAGAAAGAGCATCTAATCCTAATAGATCAGATGCTCAAACACGGATAAATATATCCGTCAAGTTCCTAACACACTATATTACTTAGTAATAATTTACTTCTTATGAGCTTGTAAATCATTTTTAATTACATCCCAGAGAGGGTTATCTTGACGTATTGGTTTACCCTCTTCGTCCCATTTTGTTTTTCCTGTTCCTAATTCATAATTCATTCCTGTCCAAGTATCTTCACGGAATGCATAGAATGATTTGTGCCACCCTTTCTGATTGAATATAGAAATTAAGTCCTGCATGTATTGAGGTGCTCCAGGAACAGTACGGTTAATTCCAAATTCCTCAGCAATGATTCGATTAGATGGTACATGATTCTTCTTAGACCAATTTTGAACAGGCTGTAAGAATTTATTTAATCCATCTTTATCCCACATCATAGGTTTTTCTACATCTCCTACTTTTACAATTCCAGGATATTGATACTCTTTATTTTGATTTTCACGCTGGCTTGTTAATTGATATGGCTCATACATATGAAATGCATACAATGTCTTCTTATCTTTAACTGGTTTAAGATATTTAAAAGCCCAAGGTGTGGCATATAGGCCTGAATCTAAAATAATGGGTGTTTCTTTATCTACTTCACGAATTGAAGTAACAACTTTTTGATAAAATTTATTTAAATCTGCTGGGGTCCCCTTCACTTTTGAATACCATTTCTCATAATCTTCCGTCCAAAAATCATTATATCTATTTTTCTTAGATGTTTCTGGGTGTGGCTCATTTATAATATTGTAACCAACCACAGCAGGATGATCCTTTAATTCAAGAGCAAGGTCCTTCCAAAATTGGCTTGCTTGTTCTTGATATTTCTCTTCCTCCCAGATTCTATCATCATTCTGATTATTATTAAATTGGCGCCAACGGTCACCAGGTAATGAAAGCATTGTAAGTACAACTTTAATTCCTTGTGATTGTGCAGCATCTAAATCTGTTTTTAATTTTGCTACGTCCTCTTTCACTAATCCTTGATAGTTATCTGCATTACCGATAAGAAAATCTTTTCCTGGTGTATCTGGTTTGTCACCAGAGAAGAAAGCTTTATCTTTTGCCCATTTATCAGGTGCTAAACGAACATATTCAATATGAGCCTCCTTTGCACTCTTGTAATTCTCAGGTAATGAAGTGCTATTCATAAAATTAGTACCTGTTCTTTTAGAATTCCAAAAATCCATTTTGGAATCTGCACATTTGTATGTCTCAGCTTTCACATTCATTTCTTGCATCCCTAAACTTAGTATGCCCATTAATGCAACTATCGGTATGATTTTTTTCATAACTTCTCCCTCTTTCCATGTTAGTTACCTATATAAAATAAATTACTTATGTTACAGAAAAGTGACAATTTCAAAAAAACATATTTTATTGATCTATAGAACTCTTTTAGGAATTTGAAAAAACATAAAATTCTTTCCTTTACTTACCCATATCTTATATTTTGTGTAACTGCCTCGAACTCTAAATACCTTAGTAGTCTTAAGTTTATAAACATTTTATTTTGAGTTACACAACATATAAAAGATTGTTAACTATACTATTTGGCGTACCATCACATAGCCATCAAGCTAATATTTTAAAGTGTCACCAAAACGAAAAAAGAAAATCGTTCGTTTAAACACAATTTGAACATAAATTAACTAGTTCCCTGTCGGCTTAGTGACAATGTTCTTGCTGTAGAACGCAAAGTAAAAAACATAGAGGTATTCACATCTGTGTTTTTTCAAGTTTCGGATGATTAATCGTTCTATATAAAGAATATTAAGGGATTCCAGTTCCTTCAACTATTTCTTTAATGTAGGATTTCTGACTATCATACATAGGCAATTGAGAGCCTATCTTTTTCTAAATTTGGTCTGCTTGTATTTTACTATTTTTTTCATTTTTCTACTTACTTTTAAACCTTCGCCATACCCCTTATACAATAAAAAGCATTGAAACCATTCATGGCCTTTACAACAGAACCACCCAGCCTATCTAAAGTTGATAAAGCTTATCTATTATCTTTTCGATTTCACCTTATGATTCTAAGCAAGGAAGGGGAACCTTCATTTTTTTATTCCGTTTTATGAACATCGGAACTAAAATCCCTCATTTCTTTATTTTATCTGCATTTCATCTGCATCTGTGTCCACTAAACTACATAATTGTAAGATGGATTTATAAAAATAGACTCATAAAAAAGAGGGATCCACGAATGAAAATAAACAAAAGTCGATCATATATTCGGAATGTTTTTTTGGATCGCGACCATCGATCCTTGAATAAACTTCAAGATAAAAAAAAATCCCCAACAAAATTTCGGGATTTTATGCAAAAGGATACAAGTATAGCATTATTGTTCCTTCTGCCAAGTGCAATTGGTTTTTCAATTTTTTATCTGATTCCATTTGTAATGGGAATGATTTATTCGTTAATGGACGGCACTACTGATGGTTCTTTTGTCGGTTTAGCCAATTATAAAGAACTGCTAGGTAGTGCTTCTTTTCTCAAAGCAGCAACGAATACGTTTTGGTTTACCGCAGTGAGTGTACCGCTCATCATCATTATCTCCTTATTACTGGCACTTTGTTTGAATCAAAATGTATATATTCAAAATTGGTTACGAAGCGCGTTTGTATTACCACTTGTCGTTCCTGTGGCTTCCATTGTCATGCTCTGGCAAATTTTATTCGATTGGAACGGTACGTTTAACGTATGGATGCACAATATGGGATTTGAACGAATTGATTGGATGAAATCAAATTGGGCAATTATTGTTTTGACAATCGTATATCTATGGAAAAATATCGGATACAACATTATTTTATTTTTAGCAGCTCTACAAAATATCCCCAAAGAGTATTACGAAACTGCAGAAATTGAAGGTGCAGGTCGTATGCATACATTTATAAATATTACACTGATTTATTTAACACCAACAATGTTCTTTGTCATATTAATGTCGATTATCAATTCGTTTAAAGTCTTTCGGGAAACATACTTGATTGCAGGAAGTTATCCGCATGACAGTTTGTATATGATGCAGCATTATATGAACAATATGTTCGTGTCGCTTGATATTCAAAAGTTGACAGCGGCTGCCACGTTGATGGTGGCGGTTATTTCTATCCTTGTATTCGTATTGTTTGCAATAGAACGTCGTTTTCGAAAGTTTATGAATTAGGTGGGAAAAGCAGATGAAAAAAGAAAATGTATTTCGTAAATGGATGTTAACGCTATTTTTGACGATATTAGCGGTCATGATGCTATTTCCAATCGTATTTACCTTGACGAATTCATTCATGACTGAGCAAGAGATTGGATCCAATTATGATTCGATTGGAGAAGTGAAAAAGGATACACCGTTCATTAATTTAAAACTAATCCCAGATTTAGTGTCATTTGAACAGTATGGAACAGTATTAGTGAAAAATCCGACATTCTTAAAAATGTTTTGGAATTCAGTATTCATGGTTGTACCAATAATAGTAGGTCAAGTAATCGTTGCATCGTTTGCAGCCTATGTCTTTGCTAAGATTCAATTTCGAGGAAGAGACAAGTTGTTTATCGTTTATCTTTTGACGATGCTCATGCCATTCCAAGTTACGCTCGTACCAAATTATATCATGGCGGATAAACTTGGAATCTTGAACAGTATAGCGTCTATTATTCTTCCAGGAATCTTTGGTGCATTTGGTGTATTTATGCTCCGGCAGTTCATGTTGCATATCCCGGATGCGTATATAGAGGCGGCTAAGATGGATGGAGCTGGCCATATTACAATCTTTTTTAAGATTATTCTTCCTCTTATTCGTCCTGGAATTGCCGCTCTTATTGTTTTATTATTTGCAGATTATTGGAATATGATCGAACAGCCGCTTATTTTTCTGAATGATGAATCCAAACATCCATTATCGCTCTATTTATCAAAAATTAACAAAGAGGCACGTGGGGTTGGGTTTTCTGCTTCTATTCTGTATATGACCCCAATGATACTTTTATTTTTATATGCGCAGTCCTATTTTATTAAGGGAATTCAGTTATCAGGTGTGAAGGAATAATGAAGAATTACAATGTAAACATTCCTTCGGAAAGATTTTAGGAGGGAACACAATGGAGAATAGAACGGAACAAGTCGTTACAAGAAAAAAACGAAATATTAAAATTATTTCCAGTTTATTTATAGGGCTTTTAATTATCCTTACACTCTTTAGCAATACGCTAGCGAATTGGAACTTGCCAAAGGTTATTACAGAGAAGCCAAAAAATAGTGAGCTTAAACAAACGTTTACAGGTAATGGCGAATTACAGCCACAAGAAGAAGCAAAGTTAAGTAATAGTAGCATAGAGGTGAAAGTGAAGGAGGTGCATGTAAAAGCAGGAGACCGTGTCAAAAAAAATCAATTATTAGTGACATACGATAGTAAAAAGAGTGAACAAGTGATTCTTGATGAAGAAGCAACTCTTCAAATTCAAAAGTTAGCACTGAATGACGCTCAAGCAAATTATAATGAAGCAAAAAAAAATCAACAAGAAAACAAATCAAATGATCAACCAAATAATCAACAAGAAAACAAATCAAATAGTCAACCAAATGGTGGGATAAGTGAGACAAGTTTACAAAGTCTCAAAACAGCTGTGGAGAGCAAAAAAATTGAGATTAGTACGCAAGAAAGAAAAATTAAAAGTTTAAAAGAAGAATTAGAAATGAGCAAGAAGCTGATCGCTCCTTTCGATGGAGTTGTTACAAAAATAAATGCAAAGAAGGATCAGCTTTCTACGAGAGATGAAGGTGATGTAATTCTCTCTGATGAGAGTAAAGGCTTTAAGGTTGAAGTACAAGTACCTGCTGATTTAGCCACGCACTTGAAGGTTGGAGAAAAGATAAATTTGAAAGGAAATGCTAAATCCTTAGAAGGTGAACTTATAGAGATTAAAAATATAGAAAGTAATGAAAATCAGAGACCGGAAGAACAAGGTAAACAGCAAGATGAACAAAAAGGTGAACCAAAAGATGAACAGCAATTTGAACAAACATCAGCAACTCCACAACCACAGAAACGTATTCTTGTAAAAGTACAAGGAGAAGAACTGAAAAAAGGGGAGCAGGTAGAAGCTACACTGACTAAACAATTGACTAAAGGCGTGCTTATACCAAATAAGGTGATTAAGAAGGAAGGACAGAGAACATTTGTCTATACAATAGAAGAAAAAAAAGGACCTTTAGGTAATGCCTTTTATATAGAAGAGTCTCCTATTACTGTTGGTGAATCCAATGGACAAGAAACAGTCGTGTTAGAAGGAGTATATGAGAAAGATCAAATTGTTTTACAAACCAGTGAACCTTTGAAAAAAGGAGAACGAGTAAAGATAAAATAACAAAAATAAGGAGAGAATTTAAAATGAAAAAGGTTTGTATGATGCTAGTAGCAAGTCTATCAATCAGCCTCGTGGCAGGTTGCGGAAATAGTGATAGCAAAGAGGAACGAAAAACAAAAGATGGAAAAACGATAGTCGAAGTGTCGACTTTAGGTGATACTAAATCCCTAAAACAGGCAGAGAAACTATATGAACAAAAGAATCCTAAAATTGACATCCAGATAAAAGGGGCTTTTCCAGAAAACGGATCAGATAAAGAGGGATCAAAGACAGACGATACCTCTATAGAGAAAACGATTAGTAAGGTGAATACAGAATTTTTATCAGGTAAAGGATCCGATGTAATTGTACTAGACGGTTTACCTGCGGACAAGTATGGGAAGAAAGGCTTGCTTACAGACTTAAGTAAAATGATGGAACAGGATAAATCTTTTGATAAAAATCAATATTTTAATAAAGTTTTAGATAATTCGAAAACAGGTGAAAAACTTTATGGTATTCCATTATATTTTTGGTTAAGTGGCCTGCTTGGGGACGATGCAGCGATACAACAATCTGGAGTAAAAGTGAATGACAAAGAGTGGACTTGGAGTGAGTTCACAAGCATCGGAAAAGAGTTATCAAGCAAAGGAACAGATAAAAAGGTTATTGGGAATACTCCTCCGGAACAAATGCTGCAATTTCTGGTGCAAGATCATTACAATGAGCTAGTAGATAAAACTAGTGGAAAAGCAAAGTTCGAGTCTGATTTATTTGTACAGATGTTGGAAGACGTAAAGAAGATGTATGACGAGAAAATAGCCACTGCAGATTCTGTTAATTTAGGCGAAGCATATTTTAACCTTCTACCAATGATCATGTCGGTAGAAGACTATTTCAGTACGGGAGCTACATTTGGTATAACAGGGACAAAGATATATCAAAAACCACATATAGCTGGACAAAAAAAGGGAGTTGCTTTTACACCGTACACAACAGTAGGCATAAATGCGAAATCACCGGTTAAAAAGGAAGCATGGGAGTTTCTTAAGTTTTTAATGTCTGATGAGGTCCAAAGTAAAGGGAATGCATTTCCAATTAATAAAGCTTTATATGAACAACAAATCAAAACATTGAAGGAAAAAGGGAAAATTGAGCATATAAGTGGCTCTATGATTAACGTTACTGAGAGTGATATACAAGAATTAGAGAAAATGGTTGCTGAAATAAGCGTTCAGAGCCCACAAGGTACTAAAATTGAATCCATTATTGCTGAGGAGTCCAAGTCATACTTTAGTGGTCAAAAATCAGCTAAGGATGTAGCAGCACTAATCCAAAATCGAGTGACGACATATATAAACGAATAAACTATATATAATTCACGACAGGTAGTAGCAATTAAAGTGAAAATAACTAGCAAAGTGGGGATTAGAATTGAAGAGGAATAAAATGATTCTGATGTTATGTAGCGGCATGTTACTAACTGGTATGGTTGCATGTAGTAACAAAGGTGATGAGAATTCGGTGAAATCTGTTGCTCAAAATACGAGTACAGAGAAAAAGGAATCACCTGTTGAGGAAACAAAACTCTCTATAGAAGATACACTCTCAAAAGAAGATCAAGAAATTGTTAACGTATTGTTTAATTCGGTCCCAGAAATAAAAAGTTATTATCAAAAAGACAAACAAGAGTACACGGTTTCATTAACAGCAGAAGTTACAAAACCCAATCTAAATTCAACGGATAATAAGGAGAAAGAATATTATAAAGTGCATTTTGAAGGAAAGGTATTAGGCGGTTGGGAGTTTTATGTGAAACCAGATAATAAAGAGGTTTTATTTAAAGGAATATTTGTAGGAAATAAGGGCTTTTATACTCTTGAAGAGTTCAAAAAAGAAGCAAATGAAATAGATGATCACTATGAAAAACTGAAAGAGAAAGTTCCCGAGTTTAGAAAAAATGTAAAAACAACTGTAGCAAAAAAACTTCAAAATAAAGTAGCAAAAAAACAAGAAATTAGTGATGAAGAAATCCTAGCGTATCTAGATGAGGTTGCGGAACCGGAGTTTACAGTATGGAACCAAGCTATAGGGCAAAAAGGACTAGACATTAAAAAAGATAGAAAAGTAATCAAACCAGATCCAAGTGCAAAAGATCCACTGAAGAAGGATTTTTATCAAGTTAATATCCTAAAAGAAACTTTCCTTATTAAACCTACCTTTGAAGAAAAGGACATATATTTGGCTCTAGATCAACCTATTGAGAAGTCGGGGGAAGAAGTGAATTCAGTACAAGTTTTTCGTTTCATAACATTTTCTATGGACATGATCTCTCAGGATGCAGCTAACAAAAAATAAATGTAACTATTCAGCTACTAAATAAGACGACATACCCAATAAACCATGTCAGGGGCCATTGTTTCATAAAAGCCCACGATAAATAAGAGAAACTGCACAAAATTGGACGGCGGTTTCTCTTATTCTACTTTTTGAGCCCAAAGAACCTTTTTGGTTTCCTATACTTGTCTTATGGCTTGAAATACAGACTGGTCTCCTAAATCTATCCAATAGAGTTTCTAAAGTATTATTGTTTGTTCTGATAGATGAGCAAAAGCGTTTGAGGTTCACCATGAATACGTAAATTTTGAATTCATACTATATCTTTAAACATACAAGGAAAACAAAAATGATAAAAACATATATAGTTTTTTTATTACAGGAGGTAAAAACATGACAGAGGTAGTATTAAAAAACATTTATAAAATATATGACAATAACGTGCCAGCGGTGGAGAATTTTAATCTTCATATTCAAGATAAAGAATTTATAGTGTTTGTTGGTCCTTCTGGATGTGGTAAGTCGACCACTTTACGTATGATTGCTGGATTAGAGGAGATTTCACAAGGAGATTTATACATTGATGAAAAATATGTGAATGACATACCACCAAAGGATCGTGACATCGCAATGGTATTCCAAAATTATGCCCTCTATCCTCATATGACCGTGTATGATAATATGGCATTCGGTTTAAAGATTCGAAAGTTAGCAAAAGATGAAATTGAGCGTCGTGTTCAAAACGCAGCAAAAATTCTTGGATTAGTAGAACTTTTAAAGCGGAAGCCAAACGCGTTATCCGGTGGCCAAAGACAACGTGTTGCTTTAGGGCGTGCCATTGTCCGTGATGCAAAAGTATTTTTAATGGATGAGCCATTATCAAATCTAGATGCAAAACTACGTGTTACCATGCGCTCTGAAATTTCAAAACTGCATCATCGCTTACAAACAACAACCATTTATGTTACGCATGACCAAACTGAGGCAATGACAATGGCAACGCGCCTTGTGGTTATGAAAGATGGACGGATACAACAAGTTGGTACACCAAAAGAAGTATATGAATGTCCTGAAAACGTATTTGTTGGTGGATTTATTGGTTCACCAGCCATGAATTTCTTTACGGGAAAAGTGGAAAATGGAAATTTTATTTTAGGTCATATCAAACTGAGTATTCCAGAAGAAAAATTAGAAGCACTACGTGAACAAGGTTATGAAAATAAAAACATAATTCTTGGCATTCGTCCGGAACATATCTATGATAATCCAAGTATGTTAGAAACATTGCCTGATTATATTGTAAATATAAAAATTGAAGTCGCGGAATTACTCGGAGCCGAATCGATGATTTATGCTACGTTACACAATCAATCCTTTATTGCACGTTTAGATACACGTAATGATTATCAAACAGGAGAGGCTATGCAACTTGTATTTGATATGGACAAAGTACATTTCTTTGATACCGAAACACAACTACGTATTAAATAAAATTGTATCTTTTTGCAACAGAACGCACCATATTATTTCCGGAATTTTGTACGTTTAGATACAAATCAACCTATTCTCTTGACGTTAAAGAAAAGGTAAAGATACTATCAAAATAAATGAAAAAAGTGCAGAACATCCGTTCTACACTTTTTTCTGTAAATAGAAATAAAACAACACGCCATCAACTGTATTGTGTACCCCATACTCTGCTTCATGAAGTTCTAAAATATTTTTTGAAATGGCAAGCCCAAGACCTGTTCCACCTTGTGAGCGTTGACGAGCTGTATCAACTCGGTAAAAACGATCCCAAATCTTATCTAATTGATCTTCTTCAATATGGGCCCCTTTATTTTCGATACAAACTTTTATGCGACTTGGCTCATCTATTGTAGAAATAATAATATCCTCTTTTTTTGGCGTATAACGAATAGCATTCGTGATAAAGTTTGTGATTACTTGTTCCATACGACGATGATTTGCAATGACTTCAATTGTAGAAAGATGTGTGTGAATATTTAATTGCTTTTTTGTTATCTCCAAAGATAATTGTTCACAGATATGCTGAATGGCTTGGTCAATATAAAAAACATCCATCTGCATTTTATACGTACCAGATTCAAATTTTGCTAATTCAAGCATGTCCACAATTAACATATCCATCTTATCTACTTCTTTTTCCATTGCCTTAAAGTAATACTCCTTCTTATGACTTGCAACACCATCTTTTAAGATAGAAATACAACTCTTCATAATACTTAGAGGTGTCTTTAACTCATGCGATACCCCTGAAATAAACTCTTTTCTTGTATTTTCTAATTTTTTTTCTTTCTCTATGTCTAGTTGCAATTGCTCAATATGTGAATGCAATGTATTTGAAAGTAAATTAATATTTTGAGATAAATCACCAATTTCATCTTTTGACATGATTGGAACCCTTTCTGAGAAATCTAAGTTTGCAATTTTTTGGGTTGTCTTATTTATTTGTAATAAGGGCCTTGCAATCTTTTTTGAATAGTAAAAAGAAGCTAGAAAAATAAGAAGCAGCACAAACATAATAATATAGACATAATACTCTTGTATCATTTGTACAGCTTCATCAACTGGCTGCAACGAAGTCATTGAAAAAATGTATGTTATTGCACCGCTCTTATCCTTTATCGGTTTTATTATTAACTTATATTTAATATCATTCTGCTCATAATCGATTTCTTGTAAGGAATCATAGTCAGTAGTCTTTTCATTTAGTAATAAGTCTGCCTGAAACTCTTGTATCCTTTCCATAAATAAGTTATTTGTATAAACAAAATTCGATTGTTCATTCCCACCCGAAAGTTGAACCTTTGTAATTTTCCCTTCTAGGTATTTTACAGGTACTTCTTTTTCATAAGCTATTTTAGCTTCCATTCCGTCTATTTTAGAGCTGTCTTTAGCGCTATATTTTTTTTTGAATTTATAAGCAAGTTCATTTGACTTTTTTTCTAATGTCGTATTTACCAAATCTGGAGTTGCTGTTTTGAAAGATGCATAAAAAGGCATGAATGTAGCATTTTTTTCTATACCGCTCACAGTAACTGTTTCTCCTAAAGGGAATATTTCATTTGAAATATTCCTCGCATGATCGTCCGCAACCTTGAAATTATATAGTGGTATGGTAATTGTAGAATTAGCGAATTGATTTTCTTTATTTTTAGACTGATCTAATTTTACTTCTATATAAAAATCATTTACATTCTTTAAATTCCCATTATTATCTAATGTTGTAATCCATGTATTATGTTCTCGATAAAAATCTTGCTCTAACTTTTGAATGGCTTGTGGATTTCCTCTGCTATTTAAATAATCTGTTTCAAAAGATTTCATGTTTGTTTTGATATCATCCACTTTTTTATTGGCATAAAATTGTTTAAAGAATATGGTTTGTCCAACAAAAATAGTTGCCAAGATCAACATACACAACACTGTTGTTAACATAAATAATTTTAATACAATTCCTCTTTTCATACTTTATCCTCCAATTTACAAACTGCTCAAACAATGATTATAACACTCTTGGATTTAATTCGTTAGAATTTAAGTAGTGGGTAGTTCACTGTCTTTCCCATCTATTGCTTCTGATACTTCATATCTTGAATCTAATTAAAATGACTACTCTGCACACAAAAAGCCAAATTGCTCTTGATTATCAAGAATTTGGCTTTTTTGGGGGAATTATAAAAAACTTTCACAAAATACGACGTTTTTTACAATCGTTTTATTTTTTACTTTCTTTAACTTTAATATTTGCTTGTTTATAAAAGGCTAATTTCTTCTGATTATACTCATTGGTGTATTTATTAAATCTATCCTGCTCTGAATGAATTTGTTCATAAGACTGATTGATCATTTTTACTTTCTCACTAATTGCTTTTAGTTTTTCATCTTTCGCTTGTAGCATTTTGTACAGTTCTTGTTCTAATTGTAATGATTTTTTATAACTATCATGCAATTTCTTGAAAGAATCAGCACGATTTTTATACATACCTTGAACTTTTTCAGCCTGTTCTTGTAATTTCTTATCTTCCAATTTCTTTATATATTTATCAACAGACTTCACTTCATTTTGTGCATTTTCTAAGGTAGCTTTCTCTTTCTCTAATACTTTTTCACGATCATTTATGTTTGTTACAGCTTGATCTAACTTTTCTTTCACTACTTGATTGTTCTCTTTTCCTTCAAGTGTAATTTGAGTATATAACTCTTGTCCTTGCTTTTCTAATTCTGCTAATTTTTTCGTATCTTCATACATTGTCTTTTCTTGCTTTGCAGCATTTTCAAATGCTACATACAAATTTGCTTCTGGTTTTTGTCCTAAACAGCCTGACAACAAGGTTACTGATAAGGCTGTTATAAGTGCTAGGTTTCTATATATCAACTGCAATTCCTCCTACTTAGATACGATTATCCTTCCAAAAATTTAATGGGAAATGAGAGGTTTCATCATATACTTCAAATTCATAACCTTTACTACGAAGATCATCAATAATTCTTTGCAACGCCTGCACTGTCTGTGATTTTTCATGCATTAAAATGATTTCGCGATTTTCACTGACCTGAGAAATCGTTTTTTGAACAACAGCATCTGGATTTCCTGTGAACTGCCAATCTAAAGAATCTATGGTCCAATCCCACTCTTTCATGCCGACACTTACCATTTTATCCCGTAATTCCTGTTTAAGTCCGGGCATACTCCCATATGGACAACGAACAAGATTTGGATGAATTCCAGTTACTTCTTTCATGATACCCTGCGCTTGTTGCATCTCTTCAACAAATTCGCCTTGGGTATATAGCTTTTTAAAATTGTGTGTCATACTATGAACACCTGGATAGTGCCCTTCATTTACTAAGCGTTTTACACTTTCCTTATGAGCTGGGATATTTCCACCAATCATAAAGAAAGTTCCTTTTATATTATTACTCTTTAAAATATCTAAGATTTCTTTTTGAAATTGACTTGGTCCGTCATCAAATGTTAAATATGCTACTTTACGAACCTGACCATTGTATTGATCTGGTGCTGTTTTTTTCATTTCTCCTTTTATTTGCTCACTTGCCAGTTGAACAGTATTTTCTTGGTTCATTACCTCTTTGGCAGATGATGTGAAGAATTGAAACATAAAAATTCCTAGTGTGATACAAGCAACTATTGATATAATCACCGTTATTTTTAGTCCTTTTGTAAACATTCTAGTATGTCCTTTCTAGTAACCTTTAATATTTTCTACTAAATAATTGTATCGATTAAAAATAAAATTTTTGATAGATACTGAATTTTATTTTTGGTTTAGTAGTCTGATTTAACTAGACTACTATTTTTTAAAATATTCTATAACACCATTAACAATTCCAGAGGCTACATCTGCTTGGAATTGTTGTGAATTCATTCGTTCCTCATCTTCTGGGTTTGTAATATAACCTAGCTCAAGTAAAATTGATGGTTGTTGATTTTCTCGTAAAACATAGTAATCGCCAGATTTTACACCTCTATTTTTTGCCTGTATATGTTTGAATAAATGTTCGTGTATCGTTTCTGCCAATGCTTGTTCTTTTAATCCCTTGTAATAGTATGTTGTTACTCCTTTTACATCATTAGTTGTGAAACCGTCATAATGAATACTAAGAAAGAGATCAGCTGATTTATTGTGAGCAATAGCTACGCGATTTTTTAGTGGTACAAACGTATCATCTTCACGCGTTAAAATTACAGTCATTCCTTTTCCCTCGAGCTTTTGTTGAATGTTTTTAGCTGTTTTGAGAGTTATATCTTTTTCTTTTGTTCCTTTTGGTCCAATAGATCCAGGATCATTTCCTCCATGTCCTGGATCTATGACGATAACTTTTTTCGATAATGTATCTTCATACATTGTTCCTTTTACTCTTGGACTGAATAAAAAATAGACCGATGTAATACATATAAAAATCAGTATAGGAAATATAATCATTTTTTTGTTCATAAAAAAATCCCCTTTGGATCAACTTGCTTTTGATAATATGTTTACAATTTAATAGATTTTTTTAAAATAAAAATAATATCGTGAGCGTTACAAAACTCTTACAAATATAAATGCAGACGGTAAATTGATAAAATTCCTCCTTCTTGAACCATCTATAATGGGCACAGACCGCAAATCAGAATTAAGCAAATTTCGACATTAAAACAAGTAATTTTAACAACGCTAAGAGCATGTAGTGCAATACAATGTCATTTGTGTTGCATTATATGGAGAAAAACTATTGAAATCGGTCACCAACACAATTTACTTAAAACACGGTTAAAATGACTCAAAAACTTTTAGTATGTTTTTTTCAAAATGGTAGATTCCTATAAGTTCTGTATTACCTTTTGGGTATATTTATATGGTATAAGTTTTATATAAAGATTAGATGCAGATAACATGCATTTGTTTTAAAGATTGTTATCTACAAAAGGAGACACAATATACATTCATTAACGTGTATGTCTGTTTTTCTCATATCGATGGGATTTCTGCCCGTTTTTCTATAGAAGATTAAACAGATGAAGTGATTATCATTGATAATTTTTTGGTATCTTTTGATAGAGGTTGATAATGTTTGAAGTGATTATGCGTTAGTGGGCATCATTTAAGTGGTGTTTAAATAATTTGTTTTTTAATTTACAAAAATGGCGTTATACAGTTTTGCTAGTGGAGGGTGTATGTACTAAGATAAAGATACGATA
The DNA here is from genome assembly GCF_000374885.1 of Bacillus sp. 105MF. Lineage (NCBI taxonomy): Bacteria > Bacillati > Bacillota > Bacilli > Caryophanales > Bacillaceae > Bacillus > Bacillus sp. 105MF. The sequence continues at coordinate 67,870 of NZ_KB895584.1, forward strand.
CAGTCGCTCCTGGTCCCAGCACATTGTGTAGGGATTTTTTCATAAAGAAAAGACACCCAAATGAGTGTCTTTTCTTTAATAATGAAATTCGATAAGTTGTTAGTTTTTTCTGGTGTGATGGGAAGAGTAAACCAAAATTCACTTCCCTGTTTCCCATCTGAGCGATCTCTCACACCAATTTCTCCGTTGTGCATTTCAATTAATGATTTTGTAATGGCGAGTCCGAGACCGAATCCTCCAGATTGTGAACTTCTGGATTGACCTGTTCTAAAAAAACGTTCAAATACGCGTAATTTCATTTCCTTCATTTGGTTCAAAGCGATACCCTATCCCCCAAACCGTATGAATCCAACGATTCTTTATCGTATGTTTCTCCAGCTTCTCACGTAAACGACTCACTAACACGGTTACCGTGTGTGTAACCCCGTCATATTCAAAATCCCAAATGAGTTCAAGAAGTTGCGAACGAGAAAATACTTGTTTTGGATGCTTTGCCATGACATAAAGTACCTCAAACTCTTTCACTGTTAACTCCACTTTATTTTCACAAACAAGTACACATCTCGTCTTTGGATAAATTTTTAAATCCGGAAATTCTATCACTTCTGATAGGAATTCTTTTTCTTGTATCGGTATCTGATTACCTCTCTTTAGTATAATTTGAACCCTTAATACTAATTCACGAGGTGAAAACGGCTTTGTTACATAATCATCCGCACCAATTGTTAAGCCTAAAATTCGATCTCTTTCCTCGCCTTTAGCAGTTAACATAATTATAGGGACATTTGATTGTTGACGAATTTCCTCGCATAATTCCCAGCCATCTTTTTTCGGCATCATCAGATCTAAAATAATTAAATCTGGTTGATACGTAAGAAATAAATCCCAGCCTTCCATTCCATTCATAGCTGTGTATACTTCATATCCTTCTCTTTCTAAGTATCGTTTGCATACTTCTCGAATATTTTCTTCATCTTCTATGATTAAAATTCTTTGTTTCATATATAATCCTCTCTTCTTTTTCATCAATCACAAAAGAAATGTTTCTTTTATCTTCTTTAATCTAATAAATCTATGAAACTTAGATATACAGCTATTATCACTGATAGTATTGTTAGGTTAGAAGCCAGCACTTTGGTCTTCTATTCACTAAAAATTATGAAAAGCGATTCTATAATCCAGATGGTAATTTTAACAATTGATTCCTCGTATGTTTAGATACGTTCTGTTTATATACCATTTCTAGAAGAATAAATTACTGGAGAATGTTCAGTTTGGGGCGTACTTTCTCTATCAGCTCTCCTAGCTCTGCAAAGACTGTATCACGATGTCCACTTCGTACAGTATGACCACTTTCAGAAGGAGCTGTAGTACTATCACTTACAAACATACCAACTCCTTTTTTCAATGTGGTGTCATTGTTCCAGGAAACGCACTTGTTACCGAATATTCTACTGTTAATAGCGCCATCGCATGGATTGGTGAAATTTTCTTTTTTATTTTTCTCCTCGTATACTTTTTCACATCCCATTGGATATATTAATAAGATATATCTGTTATATAAAGATGAAATGCAGATTACATGCATTTCATTTAAAGATATAATTGCGAAAAGGGAAAATGATAATTGTATCCAAAACACCTATAAATGTGTATATATAAAATTCTTACCTAATTAACTATATTTACATTCAGTTTATAGAAGAAAAATATGTGATGATAGGTAAAGATAACTATAATTTTTTAACACAAACAAAGTACAGCTATTTCTATAATGTATTTTGAGAAAAGTTAAATTTGTATATTTTTTACAAAAATAACATATAATTATTATTGAAGAGCAATCTGTAAGTCCCATTGAAATATGTGGTAAATTTACATGGGATATGAAATACATATAAGTAAAAAAGAGATAATGCACTTAATAAAAGTGTTCTTATCTCTTTTTTACTTATATGATGTAGCATCAATTGTGAGGACATTAAACGAACATTTGTTTAAAACATTTCGGCTCTGAAAGTATAGTACCTAGAATAAGTGTGAAATTTTTTAAAGCATCTAATTTATTCAATTTCACGTTTATTGTGTAGATTTTATATAACAAAGAAGAAGTAAGGAGAAAGAGAAAGAAAAACAAAACCGCACAGATCTTTTTGAATACATATTTTATTTCTATAATATAAATATTACACAGATCTTTCAGCAGTCTTATTTTTTTCTGATGTGATGGGAAGAGTAAACCAAAATTCACTTCCCTGTTTTCCATCTGAGCGATTTCTCACACCAATTTCTCCGTTGTGCATTTCAATTAATGATTTTGTAATGGCGAGTCCGAGGCCGGATCCTCCAGATTGTGAACTTCTAGATTGATCTGTTCTAAAAAAGCGTTCAAATACACGTAATTGGTCATTTGGAGTAATTCCTTCTCCTTCATCACGCAAAATGAATTGGACTTGTTGCTTCTGCTTATTTTCCTCTACAATCAACTCAATTGTTCCGGAGACAGGAGAATACCGAATCGCATTATCTAACAAATTACTGATAACTCGCGCTATTTTACATGGCATGATTAAAAGCCGAGGTAATGTATCAGGAACATGCAATTGTAAATCAATCTGTTTGTTCGCTGATAAGACAGAGTATGACTCAAGTACATCTAATAGAACTTTATCCATATGTGTGAAACTTGGATAAAAATCTACTTGTCCAAGTTCTAACTTTGAAAGATCAAATAAGTCATTAATTAATCCACTTAATCGTTTTATTTCTTTTAATGTCGTCGCTAAGTACTGCTTTTTCATTTCAGGATCTTCAATGAGGTCATCTTGTATTGCTTCTATCATTAATTGCATACTAGCCATAGGCGTGCGTAAGTCGTGTGAAATATTCGTAATCAGCTCTTTACGTGCTTTTTCCCCTTCTTCTAACTTAGTAAACCCTTCTTCTAACTTTTTTGCCATCTGTTGAAAGGCTGTTGCTAATTCTTTAAACTCCTGCGGTTCTTTTCCAATTATATACATTGTTTCAAATTGTCTATCACTAAATTGTTTCGTTAATGCCATTAAATTTTTGATAGATCTCATGATAGGGCGTGTCATTAACCAGTAAATAAACGTTGAAATCATGAATGCAACAACCGCAATTATTGTTAATAGCCTTGTTTGTTCTGGTTCAAGTAACATTTTCGTCTCACTATACCATATAGCAAGTACCATGATACTGGTACTTAATACATTCATCAGTAACAATTGAATACGTAATCTCATGTTTCATTTCCTCCATTTGGCTCAAAACGATATCCTATCCCCCAAATCGTATGAATCCAACGATTCTTTATCGTATGCTTCTCCAGCTTGTCACGTAAACGACTGATTAACACGGTTACTATGTTTGTAGTCACTTCATGTTCAGTATCCCAAATAAGTTCAAGAAATTGAGAGCGAGAAAATACTTGTTTTGGATGTTTTGCCATGACATAAAGTACCTCAAACTCTTTCGCCGTTAGCTCCACTTTATTTTCACAAACAAGTACACATCTTGTCTTTGGATAAATTTTGAAATCTGGAAATTCTATTATTTCTGATAGGGATTCTTTTACCTGTATCGGTATCTGGTTATTTCTTTTTAGTATAATTTGAACTCTTACTACTAATTCACGAGGTGAGAACGGCTTTGTTACATAATCATCTACACCCATTGTTAGTCCTAAAATTCGATCCCTTTCCTCGCCCTTAGCAGTTAACATAATAATAGGTACATTTGATTGTTGACGAATTTCCTCGCATAATTCCCATCCATCTTTTTTCGGCATCATCGAATCTTAAATAATTAAATCTGGTTGATACGTAAGAAATAAATCCCAACCTTCTGTGCCATTTACAGCGGTATATACTTCATATTCTTCTCTTTCTAAATACCGTTCGCATACTTCTCGAATATTTTCTTCATCTTCTACGATTAAAATTCTTTTTTTCATCTGTAATCCTCTCTTCTTTTCATCAATAATACAATAGGTTCTCTTATATGCTTTCATCTAATAAATATGTAAACATCCCCCTACTCAAGTAGGTGGCATCACGCTCGGCTAAAAACCGACTAAAGTTCGTTACAACAAATAAAAAACAAAACTTATAAGGCTAAAGTTGATACCGTCTAAAGACAGTGGTTTTTAACCACTCGTTTGGAAAATAAAATTTAGATATGAAGATGTAACAACTGATCGTATCACTAAATCAGAATCTCACACTTCGGTCTCTTAATGACCAAAAATTCAAAAAAATGCTATGTAATCCAGCTGACAATTTTAACATTGGTTTATTTACATGACTAGATAAATAATCTAAATCGTCGTATTTATCTAGTCATACAAACAGAAATTTTAAATCAGGTTTTTTTACGAAGATTATTCATTTATCCTGTCAGAATCGACTTTATGATGTATCTGTTGTCCAAGATCTTTATAATCATAAGATTGTATCTTGAAAAGGCCTATATAAGACGCTACTCTGCATTCTGAATCAGTTTTTCAATATATATACATCTAACCTACCGTATAAAAGCTTATAATCTGATAAGAAGTCATTCCCATAAGGAAATTATTTGGATAATGCTTATATTTGAATATTATTTTCGCATTTAAAAACAGAAACAGCCAATTTTTAGAATGTCAAGTCAAAGAACAATGGATTCAAACAATTGACAACGATATATAGTTCTACAATAACAAAAAATCCAGAAAAAAACCAAATCAGTGTGCCCCGATTCTATATCGAAACACACTGATAGCTTCGCCTTTTTAGAGATGTCCACTTTACAGAAACAAAACCAATATTCACCTAAATTAGGGTCCAGTAAATGTTGACAAGTCCAAAATCAGCCTACATTCTTGTGTCTAACTTTTTGGGTTCCGTTCATTACCGGTGTTTTTTTAAACTTTGCAACAAAACCGTTCCCTTTTACTTAGCTTTTTCGAAAGTCCAGCTATTGAAATTCTTATTACCATATGACACATAACCGTTATAAGGCAGCCCTATATCGTTACCATCAGATTGTAGTTTCCAAGCAGACTTGTAAAAACGGTCGTCCTTTCCATATAAATGATCAATTTTAAAAGTACTTGCATTTTGTTTTTGGTCAAAATGGATATAACCATCTTGAAGTTTTAAATATTCATAGCCTGAATAAGCACTATTTTGAACTTTAATGTGTACCTCTTCACCTGTTTTGATTGGTTGTCCAGGTTTAGGCTGCCCTTTTCTTTCAATAATTAGATTAACTGGTTTAAGGTAATTCCCAGCAACCGCAAGGTATTGCCAATTATTACTACCTTTATAACTTTGCACAGCATATCCATTAGATTTCATAGTATAAGGAGTTCCTTCTACAACAAGTGCGTCGCTGCCCTTTTCTGTCACATAATTATCATATTCTTGATCATACGTAACAACTGTAGAAATTTTTTGTGTCGGAAGTTTCTTTTGTGCATCATTGATTTCAAATGTAACTTTTTGTGTTGGATTGAAATCATTCAAACTTACAGTTTCTTTAGACTCATATACGTTTCCTTTTTTCACTAATGTTACTTGTTGTGTTTGTTTGGACTTTTTATTTTCAAAAGAAGCAGAGATTTCATTACTTGCTCCGAATAAGCCAGGTACGACTGATGCATAAAACTTTTTCGTAAATGGATTATAAGCACTATGTGACAATTCTGGTTGCTGAATTTTTGTGAAAACACCGACTTTTGCTTTTTTCGATACATAAGATTTTTTAGCATTTTCTAGATTATCTTTCGCAATAATAGCTTGCTCTCCGTTGCTATTATCTATAAATTCATTTATCTTTGCAGAGTCCACTTTAACATGCTTAAGAACCTCGTTAAACGTTAAATTTGTATCACTACCAACACCTTCTGGTGCATACATTCTAAACTTCGGTTTATTCCCGATATCAGTCTCTAGTAATGCAGTAGCAGAATTTACATCAGATTCATATTTCCCTGAATCTCCTAAAGTTATATATTTTCCATCTTCCTGCATATACAAGTCCATTGTACTCGTAGGTAGTACTTCAACAGAAAGAGGGGCACCTTGTTCAACAGCTTTTAATTGATCTAACGATAAATAAATCTTTACATCTGGGTTATTCTCTACACTGTCTACCAATACTTCTGTTGTATTTCTTCCACCTTTTTCTGTACTTAACTGATTTGCTTTATAACGTTCTTGTGTTCCCTTTGATGTATGGATAATATCTTCTCCTAAACGAATGTTAAAATGAGGTGAAACATTTTGAGCAGACGCCGTCCCTGTATTTTTATATTCTAACTGTATGCTCACTTGCGCTGCTTTTGCTGAATCAACAGTTTTTGCGGTAGACCAATCAAGATTAGAAGAATATCTTTCTGTATCTGTTGATGTTTTCGAGTATCCATAACTTACATTTACTGAGGCCTTTCCAGACGGAACAGGACCAGCTGCTGAACCTTCAGCACCACCTTCTACACCTGCTCCTATACCAAACGAATGTTGTGTCGATACACTTTTTTCCCAACCTTGATTAATGGACCCACCGTTTGAATCCGTAATAGACGCAACAGGAGTAATCTTAATACGTTTTACGCCAATTTGTAAATTCGGCATATTTGCAACCATTGGATTAAACTCAGTATCAGAGCTATTGCCATAGTGCTGAACTTCATATGCATCTGAAAAAGCATCTCCATCCGAATTCCCCATCATAGGATTCGTGATAAATTTCAACTTATTTTTGTCTGTCTCTGGATTCCATGCCCGAGCCTCATTTTTCCCAGTTTGTCCATTGAATTCAATTTTATAGCCATGTATCTCTAGGTCGTTAGAAATACCATCTTTATCCCAATCGTTATTTTGCACTTCAATTTTTTCAGTAGACATCTTTCCCTTTTTTCCGTCCGTTCCATAAATAACTTTTCCTTCTTTTGCATTTGCATCCTCTTTGAATATTTCAACTGTACTTCCTGCATTCGGCTGCTTTACGTCTGCTAAAGCAGGGGATGCTATAGTCAGTGCCATCGTTACACTACCTAATACACTAAGTGCTGGTTTCAATTTCTTCATCGCTATTTTTCCTCCTTGTTTTCTAGGTGAGTTCGAACACCTACTAGTAAGATTAACTTCATCATATCTAACATATCTCTCATTTCTCTCTCATAAATGTTATAAAACTCTCTCATAAATGTTACAAAACTCTTACAGAGGCTTTAATGGGTACACAATTTGTTTTTTATTCTATTTAAATATCTGACGGACTAGAGCACGAACCGTCTTACTACCCCTTTATGGAACATTAATCAAAGATTCAAAATAGGAGAGTAGAATATGAGAAAAATAGGTTATGTACGAGTAAGTTCTGTTGATCAGAGCCCAAAGAGACAATTACAACAAATGAAGGAAATTGGAATGGACATTATATATGAAGAAAAGTTGTCAGGTGCTACTCAAGACAGAGCTGAACTTCAAAACATGTTAAATGTTCTTAGGGAAGGCGATACAATTTATGTAACAGATTTAACTCGTATTACTCGTAGTACGAGGGATTTATTTGAATTAGTTGATTACATAAAAAATAAAAAAGCTAACTTAAAGTCATTAAAAGATACATGGTTGGATTTATCTGAAGAAAATCCATATAGTCATTTCTTGATGACAGTAATGGGTGGAGTAAATCAATTGGAGCGTGATTTAATTCGCATGCGTCAGCGCGAAGGAATTGATCTTGCAAAAAAGGAAGGAAATTATCAAGGACGAGTTAAAAAATATCATGAAAAGCATGCTGGAATGAATTATGCACTTAAGCTGTATGAAGAAGGAAATATGACAGTGAAACAAATTTGTGAAATTACGAGTGTATCTAGATCTTCTTTATATTAGGAAGATACACGATTTAAAATAAGTGGTTCGATTATGCTCTGACATATATATCCTTATTATAGAAACATTACTGCGGACTAGAGCAGCAACCCTGTCAATAGGCCTTGAAGGATTAAACCTTTGACGGCGTTTTAATAGTTTTATTATTCCTCTTTTATAACCATTCTTTAAATTCTTCAAAAATAAACTCTCCATTGACCTCGATAGTAGTATCTGGCTTACTTCCATCATAATAAGATATATCCCTAGTTATCCCTGTCCAATTGATATGAAAAATCCCATTTCCGTTGTATTTCATTTTCAGTACATTATTATTAACCTCTTGGTGTTCAAAGTAATATATTCTTACTGCTAAATCGTTACTATCTTCATCATATCCTTTAGAAATAATAAATTCTTGTTCTCCAAAATTTTCGAGTTTTAAGTTATCCATATAAACAGTTACCTCTCTACTAGGATTCATTTTACAATCTACTGTATCAGGTAATGATTGAATTGGTTCTTGCTCTGTTTCTACTTCAAGCCATAGCATTATTTTATTTTCTTGCTTCTTCACCGCATATATTTTAGCTTCAGAAATTTCGTATTTCTCAATTCCATTAAAACGGTTGATAGTAAAGCTCCCCATTAAACCATCTCCTACTCATATGTTATTAAAATCGGATTAATAAGTATCTGCTTCATATAATATTAACTTATTACTAAGTCCACTGTTATCTATCTAAAAGTAGAAAAGTATACATTTCTACTTTTGCGGCTCTGTTGCAAAGTTTTCGAAACTCAAGTACACTTTGCAACAGAACCATAAAATCACTTTCCATATATTTATCTTATTATATATATCTTTCAATTTACTTTTATAAATGTTACAAAAATCTTTCAAAGGTCTGACGTATTTGCTGATGAAACTAACAAACAAGGAAACCCGCATGTTCATTAGATTTATAGTTAATCTTTTTAAATAAATATATAAATTATATATTTATGTAATATTTCATAAAACATTTGTTGTTTATTCTATTATAATATTCAAGGGTAGTAGACGAAATGCAACATAATAATTTATCAGACGGAGAGAGAATAATCATATGTATCCAAAATTCATTGACAAAATGGCGTTTTCGAAGGCGCATAAAGAGTTATTAATTAAACTGTATAATAAAGAAATTTCAAGAAGCGAGTATAATCAATTGGTAGATGCTTTTTATCGTCCACAACAAAAGTAAATATGAAGTAAGTGTTTATGGTTTTATGTCTTTTATAGCAACGAAGTTCATTTTTATCATTTTTGGGGCAAGCTGTTCTGTTAGGTTGATGGGCATGTGGCGGTACCACACATCCATCAACTTAAGAATATTTACTACCCATTATTGTTAAAAACGTTATTCTTTCTAGATTAATAAGAAAGGATAACACACAAAAAGTAGCCCTAAAATATACACCACTCATGTAGTATATTTTAGGGCTACTTGACGTTTACTATACCTCCTTATTAAGAAAGGATTAGGTTTCAACACCTAACCCTTTTCATACGTTTATTTTTGTTTTACGAAACGGTATGTTTGGAAATTCTCGCCATCAAACAGTTGCATTTTATTATCTCCAAAGTTTTGGACTTTTAATGCTATAATATGTCTTTCTGAATCAATAGGTTTTCCCTCTGCATATGCTTGTTTAATAGTTAACATTAATTCAGAAGAGTCTTTACGGTATACCCAAGTCCCTGTTACATAATTCTTTTTACTAGGATACTCGGCTCTTGCATAAGTTTCAAATGTGTTACCTTTAAAGATAAATGTAGGTATAAATTTACCGTCTTTTTCAAAACCCCAACTACCTTCAAACTCTTTACCTTCTTTTGTTGTGTTTTTCTTAACAGCATCTATGTCAATACCGGCTTTTCTATCTAAATCTTTTAAATCTTGCTCAGTTACCGTACCGTCACCTTCACTTACTGTTTTCCTAGTACCGATTGATTTCTTATCGTTAATAACGTTCTCGAACTTTGACCAACACTCTTTTGCTTTTTTCAGTTCTTCATCAGACTCTTTTACCATCGCTAAATGTGATGATGTAGTTTTGTCTTTAGCACTATATATTTTCTTATTGAGTTCAAATGATTTTTTAAAGTGATTCATTGATTCTGCTACGTTTTTATGTACATCTTCATACTCACTAGGAGGTTCGATATTTAAGACCTTATCAGTTACCGTTATTAAACCGCCAAGTTGACTTTGTAGTGTTTCTAAGGAACTATCTTGAGTACTTTTTCTTGCAGGGAGGTTTAGTATCCGTTCGTGTTCTGTATACTTCCTATTAAAATCTAGACAAAGTTCATAGACTTTGTTAGGGTAGTCCTCTTTTGAAAGCTTTACTTTCTTATTTTCTTGTTTTGCTTCAACTTTTGACTTATTATCAGTCGATGCTTTATCTACCCCACCACATCCCGCTAATAGCATGATAGGGATTGCTACCGATAGTACTTTGTTTCGTTTCATAGCTTACTAGTCCCCCTTTTGGCATGATACATTTATTTTTGCTTTACTAACCTAATATTATCTTTTGCCTTACCGTCATTTAATTCAAGCTTACCGTTTTCTTGAAAAACATATATAGATTTTGCAATAACGGTAAATGAACAGACTTCGTTTATAACACCATCAAATCCTTTAAGTGGTATTACGTTGACTTATAAGGGGCACACATCCTAAAACGAAATGCTTACTATGATTATTTAATAAATACTTTCATAATTTGATCTGCGGAGGCTGTATCTAAACGCCATTGATTTTTTCCGTGTTTCAGCATAGTAATTTTAACTGTTTCTTCCGTATCACCAGGTCTTGCTTCTGGTATTAACTGTACTGCATAATCGAATAATTTCTTCGTCAACTCCTCTTTGGTGATATTTGGATTTTGATTTGCGATTGTCATCGCTTCACTTTGAAATCTAGATTTCAACTCGTTCAACATAATTGGTTTCGCTTTTAGTTCAACTTGAGCTCTATCTCCATCTAGGGATACTACCTTCGTTTCAAATTTCACATTTTTTTGGAATGCTGTTTTTAAAGTTTTATAGTAATTTAACATCCCTTGCTCATCGATTTGATTGTTAAACATTCTTTCATTTGTTCTTTTAAAAGAAGATTCTACTGCTTTCACAAACGCAGTACCATCTTCGCCTGATAAATCATTAATTTTGTTAGAATCTTTATCATAGAAGGCTGCATTTAAATATGCGGTCAAAGCCTCAGCAGGTCTTTGTAGCTCTTTTGCTTTTTCCGCCAATTCTTTTCCTTGGATTTTAAATGAAATTTTCTCTTCTTTTTCTTTTTTCGGATCCATAATGTACTTTTTATAAACCAATTCATAAGAAGACGAATCTTTCACATTATAATAAATGGTTCCAGATACTTTTTTCCCGTTATCGACATCTCCTCCTTTTAACTCATTTGGATCTGACGTATAATAAAGGTTCGTTTTTTCATCTTTTTGGTATAGTGAAAAATCTTGTGGCAACATTTTAATTACCTTATCACCTTTATTTTTCAAACTCACCTTCACCTTTAAAACTCTGTCATTTGTTTGCTTCGCAAATTGTCCTGGTAAGACAAATTCCGCACTTTCTAATTTCAGCTCAATATTTTGTGTTTTTCCTGTATCCCCAACTCCATATACCTTATTCTCTTTTACTTCCGTTGAGCTTTTGGATGAATCGCAACCACTTACAAAACCTACTGTAAGAATAGCTGCAAAACAAGCACTCATAAACTGCTTAATCTTCATACTGCATTTCCACCTTTCCCCTTAACAACTTTAAGAATTTTTTCTCAACATTCCCATTTTATAACAAAGTCGAAAGATTTGTACATATCCTAGCATTCACTTTTCGTTAAAGATTAATATCAAGATATTATGTTTGCCCTCGCTGATTATTAGCCTTCTGAACCGAACTTTTACGAACAGTTGGTTCCTCTTGTATCTCTTTGAAGACTGCTGTGAAATTCTTAATTTGGAATAAACAAAGGAGTGCTTATTTCTATAAAATAAGCACTCCTTTTATTTGTAAACGTCAAGTAACTTTAATAGATGTTTTTCCATAAAAAAACCTCCACATGTAGTATGTAAGGAGATTATCTCATTGGTTATTTTCAAATGGCAGGTGGGGAATAGTCGAGTAGGCCCAGGGGATTTCACCCTGAGCCTCTCACAGAACCGAACGTGAAAGTCTCCCTTCATTCGGCTCTTGTTATCCAATTGTCGGACGTATCCCCATTTGCCAGTGATAAAACAGGTTTGGTTGTGCTTTTGCCATACGTACTAAATATCTAAAGGCTTTAGCTTTGCTTCTTTTCACCGTTTTATACTTAAACCTGATAAATCTGACTAATGTGAGATTCACAAAGTCGAGTATCTTTCTTGCCTCACTTGCACAGAATTTTATAAAGTAATTTGCCCAACCACGTAAGATTGGATTCATAATGTCTGCTAGTTCCTCTAATGAGTATAGTTTATTCCGCTTTCTTATCTCGCGGATTTTATCTTTAAGGTGTTGTCCAGCACTTTTACTAACTGCAGGAGTAAAGGCATGAAAGAATGTTCCATATTTACTCTTGGCCCATCTCCTTCGAAATGTGTAGCCTAAAAAGTCAAACGATTCATGCTCATGTCGTTTTGAGAAATTATCACTTCTACAGTAGACGACTTTCGTCTTTTCTGGATGTAGCTCTAACTTACATGACATCATTCTTTCTTTGAGCTTTTCTAAGAGTCTTTCTGCTTCCTCTTTGGTTTGACAATGTATCACTGCATCAATGGCAGAGCGATTAGGTCTATATCCATAAGAATCAGCACAGAATATCGGTTCAACAAGTGGCTCAAAATTCATACGAACTACCATTTGGGCAATTCTATCACTAATAGTTGGAATACCTAGCAATCTCTTTTTCCCGTTCTTCTTCGGGATTTCTACTCCTTTTACTGGATTAGGAAAATAGCTACCCGAAGACATTCTATTCCAAAGCTTGTACAAATTATTCTTCAAATCCTTATCAAACTCTGTGAAGTCAACTCCATCAATACCTCCAGCACCTCGATTCGCTTTTACACGTTTGTATGCTTCCAGTACTTGATATTGTGAAATCTCAAACGATTTTCCTTCTTTCATTAAATCCTCCCATTTCTGGTTGTTCAATTTCTGAAGTATAGATAACAGAGTCCCTTCGCTCCATTGCCATTACAGCCATTTCATCACTACTACGGATTCTTCCGCATCTGTATTCTGCATCACTACTTTCATCCTTGTCAGTTCATCGCTTGGATTTTTCGCTTATCATCAGAATACAAACTTCTCCTGTTCCTTGTAAGAGCCTGTGCCATACTCCTGCAACCTTTACGCCGACAGCCATCTGAACAGTAATCAGGTTTCTTTCAGACTCTTCCTAGAGGTGTCAAAAGCCCCTAGTTTTGACTGTATAGAAGTAGTAACGACGCTTCATCGAATTGTTCACTCTCGTTCAACTTTATGGCACACACCTGACTAATCTCTGTTAGCCTTTTCCATTTGCGCTCAGTACCACAACTTTTGATTGCAGCACCCAAAGGTGGTTTGAAACCTGTACCTGAATACCGATTTCGAGGGCCTTTCCTCATCTCTTACAAAGCATGAATTTCTCACATTTTTTCCCACTCCTTTCCGTGCAAGAAATCCTTCAGGACACACTTTGACGCTTACATTAATAAAAGATAAATAACAAAATCAAAAGCCCCAATTATCTAAATGTATATTAGATAATTGAGGCTTTTACATATCAATCTAATCCCTAAAATTTCTTTTTCTCAAACTTTTAATGTAATAACAAAGATTCCCTATAAATACAAAAAACCATATAATACACATAATCCATTTTAAAATAGAGCCTAACTTAAAACCATCTCCTGAAAAATGACAATTATCATTGCAATACTTATTACCATCATAAATAGATAATAACTCATTTTATTTTTATTTAATTAATAAGACATATATACCTCCTTAAAAATATCTACTCTATATAATTCTTTATAACAATATAAATAAAAATAATAATATATTTCAAATAATTAGTTTACATTCATATCCTTGATTTTATCGTGAGTTAATCATTTTCTTCAAAAACATCAAGAAAAGTATACATTAAAAACACTGTGAATAAAGAGGGTATAATGCTTGTAACAAAAAAAGAAAAGGTTAGATCCATACTAACTTTTTTACATAATTTTCGTTATCGGTAGTAAAAAGGATCTTTGAATAAAGATCCTTTTTATTTCATAACTATTATCTAATTTTATTCATTAAAAAAAGAATTTATTGGAATGAATCTTTAAGCTCAGGTGAATTAGAATAGAATTTCGCTTTTGATGGTTGAACACTACAAATAAATAGTGTAATAGATACCAAAAACATTATAAATGCTCCTGAAACTACAACAAATCGTATAGATATAAGCTCGGAAGAAATACCAAAGATTGCAGTAACGGTAATAATTAAAAAAGCCTCAATAAACCCGTAAATACTTATAACTCTCCCCATCACATCAACAGGTATATTGTTTTGATAAAATGTGTAAAAACCAGTATTAGAAAAGGCAGTAGCAAACGACAAAACAAAAACTCCTATAGATGCTATAAAAAAGGTATTAGAGGATGTAAAAACCATATAACCTACTGCAGTTATTAAGGCACCCATACCAATAAGCCATGAGGTAGGTATTTTTTCAATAATTATTGCATTGGATAAAGAACCTGCTAATACTCCTGCTCCAGCAATACTGACTAAGACTCCATATTCACCTTCAGATAAGGAAAGTATCCTAGTTGCAAAAGCAGCTTCCAACGAATCTGTAGCTGTCATCATGACTATCATCGCACTAAACAAAAGATAAATCATCATAATATATAAATACTTACGACTAAATCTAATAACAAGCTTCCAATCATCTATTAATAACTTAAGGGATAATTTTGTTGTATCTGATGTTTTTTCTAATTGTGCAGAGGATTCAACATTAGGCATTCCTACTGTAATTAATGCAGATAAAAATAAAGCTACAGCATTGATATAAATAGCCATATTAGGTGTACCAATTGTAAACATCATTCCTGCTATTGCTGGTCCAGTCAAAAAAGCTCCGGAATCAAGTAGGCTACGTAGAGAATTGAAACGTTTTCTTTGTCCTATTGGTATTAACTTCGTGATATAAGTTACCGATGTTGAGTGGTATATAGAGCTCGCTATTGTAATAAGAAAGACCATAGCATATATAAGCCCTAAAGAAGAGAAGAAAGGTAATGATGCAATTAGCACAGTCTGAAAAACATCTAGTGCTATCATGAGATACTTTTTATTTAAACGATCTACAAGACTTCCTGACCAAATATTAGTAAACAACGTTGATAAAGCCCTAATAATATATAAACCAGAGACAGCAATGGCCGACTCTGTTATGTTAAGAACGATAAGGTTTAGAGCGATAAAGTAAACCCAACTTCCAACACTTGAAACACCAATGCTAAACAATAAGATAGATGGATACCGCCAATTTTCCAATGTTTTTTTTAAACTCAATTGAATTCCTCCTAAAATATAATCAGATAGAATGCAACACTTAAAACGAAATAAAAAAATCCCACCCCCAAGACTTAAGTGTCTTGGGGACGAGATTTTAGATCGCGGTACCACCCCAGTTTATTAATATGTCGCCATATTAACCTTATCAGGTACAACAAAAATGCTTATACCCTAGCTCTATAACGGGAGCGCCCGTCACACTATCCCCCTATAGTCGGTTCCAATGTGCTGCTCTGAGCCTTGCTTCAATAAAGAAATTCTAACCCCTTTTCAGCTACCAGGGTTCTCTGTATAGAATTCACTTTATTTACTCTTCTCTTCATTGCATTTAATTTCATATATACTAACATTATTGGATATATATTGTAAATGTTTTTTGCATCTCATATACAAACTTAGTTAACATAATCCTAATTATTGGTAGTATCGGAAAAAGCTCACTTAGTATCTCTTTTCAGATAAGAAATGAGCTTTTTCGTTTTTTGGGTGACTCGATTTCTTAGCTTGATAGACATGTGGTGCTATCCTATACCGGTCTCAGTTGAGCGGGTTTTGTTTTAAATACGACTGTTTCGAATTCTTTTCTATATATCTTAGTTGGTAACTTAAGACGTGATAAATAATATCCTTGCTTATCTTGAATAGACTTAAAGTTCTTGTAAACGAAAATATCCTAAGTCACGAATATATAGTTCATTCTTTTGTGCCATACCTGTTCGAGCCGCACCATACGCCTGATCACTTCGTTTTTCTGGTTCAATTTTCACATCAGAAAATTCTCCACTCAACAAGTCATACTCTAGTTGAATTTTTACACCAGCTTTATGACTACATCCTCCGGCACCAGGATAAGTAGCTGCGAATCGATCTGGAACTTGAAAGGTTGTAGAATCAAGGATGCGAATACGCTCAAAGTAAGCAGAATGAGAATGAGAAATCCTAGATAACCCTCCAATTTTAGCTTGTAGAAGTGTAGTAAATACATTTCGAAAGAAGGCTACAGAAGCCGCGTTAAATCGTCGATTAAGTCCCTCAGGACTTAATAAAATTCCTGTTGAAGTTTCTAATTGACTACAAAGTTGAGTAAGAGAGGTAGTAGCGATTTGTTGATTTAACCATACACACAAAGATAAAAAATGGTGCCCATGGCACTTACGTTTTCGTTTCATTCCGCCTGCTTCTATAGCTAATTGATTAAGTGTAGCGGGAGACATATAGCAATATAACTCTTCGGCAAATAAAGACAACTCTTGTTTTTGATGCATATTCATAAAAAGCACGTCACCCTTTCTCATTAACATAAGAGAATAGTAACGTGCTTTTAACTTCAAGAATAGTCTAAATCCTTAAGTTGATGGATGTGTGGCAGCATCCCTTAAATAAATTCGAAGAACTCTATTCTAAAAAATACATCTATATTTTACTGGTGATGATAAGTTAATTAAAGTTGATGGATAGCCAAACTCCATTGAAGCATCTATAAATTCTTCTAAATGTTGCACCGATTCAGTGACTATTTTCACCAAATAACTATATTGTCCGGCTAATCTGTGGCACTCAAAGACCATAGGATTTTCTTTGCAAAAATTTCTGAATTGTTGACATTTTTTTGATTCAAACAAAACAAAAGCCGTTACATTCTTATTTAATTTCTCTGGGTTTATAACTGCCCTATAGGCTGTAATAATATTTTTATCCTCTAATTTTTTTACTCTTTCTTTTACAGCTGGTGTTGATAAGTTCACCATTTTTCCTAGTTCAGTCATAGATATACGTCCATCTTCTTGAAGAATATGTAAAATATTTCGGTCAATATGGTCTATTCTAAACATCCCCTTTTTATTTAAAGCAAAACGCTTATAATGAATAAATTTTTTAAGTTTTTTGGATGAAATAGCTAATAATTTGTATTTAAACAAAATTATATTATATTTATAATTTTATGTATATAATGAAAAAAATGTTATTGGAGGAATAAAAATGGGACTTGAGATGAGAAAATGTTGTGAGAAATGTAATAATAAGATTGAAGAGCAATCTTTGGCTTTTATTTGCACACATGAATGTACATTTTGTGAGGAGTGTACAAAATTAATGAATTATGTATGTCCTAATTGTCAAGGAGAACTTGTTAAAAGACCTAGACCCCTATCTAGTAGTGTCTGCTCTCTTAACATATAACAATACTACTTATTAGGTTCGTAACGAAATAGGTTCAAAAGATAAAAGGGGGCGATATTATGATTATTAGAATGAAGAACGATATGGAGAACATATATATAAATTATAGCATAAAGGAGTTTTTATATTGAACCAAGCTTTGCTTATTATTGATGTCCAACAAGAATTAGTTGATGGTAATAACGAAACTAAAAATGTGCTTAATAAAGAAGCATTGTTAGATAATGTTAATTTGGTTATTAATAAAGCACTAGAATCACATGCTTTGATTATCTTTGTGAGGGATAAAGATGTTGCTGATGGCAAAGGTCCAGGTTTTCAAATACACCAGACAGTAAAAGTGCCAACCAATGCAAAAATATTTGATAAAGTAGCTACAAATGCGTTTTATGGTACACTATTAATGGATTTTTTAAAGGAAAACGAGATCGAACATCTTGTTATCATGGGATGTAAAACAGAACATTGTATTGACACAGCGGTTAGAACTGCAACGGTGAATCATTTTGATGTTACTTTAGTTGGGGATGGTCATTCAACGACAGATTCTTCAATCCTATCTGCTGAAAAGATAATAAGTCATCATAATGAAATACTTCATGGTCATTACAATGTTGACAATTTTTCTGTTGTTCGGACCAGCCAAGAGGATTTGTTTCAACCAATTCATAACAATTACCGATAAATCACTATTTACCCTGTTAAATTGAGAACCTAAAAAAATATTGATCTATAGCAATCAGGCGTGATTGTGGAATAACCCAAACCATATTTAAACGAATGTGTGTTATTATATTTTTAATATGGAATTATATCACACCAGAAACTAAAAAAGTTTATTTTAACCCCGTTCTAAAATTGGAACGGGGTTATGCGTATTTAAGAAATTAAAATAAAATACATGTATTTTAATTTTACATTTAATGGTTTATTTCTTAGATAGAAATTTCGTTTTGGGGAACAACCAATTTCTTAAGTTGATGGGAATGTGGTGCTATCCCATGCCCATCAAGCTTAGGAAAGCAAATACCCCCCAAACGAGAAAATTGACATCTCAAGTTGAAAATGTACAATTTTTTTGTTTTGAGGCATTATAAAATTCTAAAAAAGATCATTTCAATATACTATGAAATGATCTTTTATTCACCTTAACTATTTGCTAAATATTTCTCTAAATTTTAGTTTACGAGGATCTACGTTATTTTCTATCTGTAATTTTGAGTCGAATCCTTTTGCAATCCTTTTCCAATCTATCATTTTGAAATTCTGATTTACTATTTTCCCATGATCCATATTCTCTCCATCCTGTGCTAGAAAAATGCCATTTGGATATTTTTCTCCTAATCCAAAACTCATTACATCAATACCGTCTGTATCACTCGTTCCATCAACATTTTTACCATCAACAATAGCAAAATTACCAATATACTCATTGTTGCCTTTACGATCATACACTGCATAACTATTATTCCCCTGACTAGAAGCAATTAAATACCCTGTCCCATTTTTTCCATAATATATCGTCAAACCCTCAATATCTGCTGTTAAATGGTTTCCATCCGCACCATCTACTTTTGCAATCGGTTGGTTTCCTCCGTCTGGTTCCGCATTGAATTTCCAAATTGCCACATCTTCTTCACCGATATATATTGTTCCATATTCATCATCTGCTACAATTCCTTCTGATTGAGAACTTAGCTTTAATTCACGTACTTTCTTTCCTTCTATTTTTCCTTTTCCATTGTCAAATAACTCATATTGTTCAAAAGTTCCATCCTTCCCTACAACTAATGCGTAAAAAATACCCGTTTTTTGACTATGATAGAGACTAAACCCATATACTTCTTTCATGCTAGATTGAATGGGAGATCCCGTAATATTTTCTAATTCTCCTGTTTTAGGGTTTATCGCAAAAATATCGATTGTATTTGTAGAACGATTTGAAGCTGCCGCAATATCAATTTTTTTACCTCCAATTGGAAATCCATATCGTACATCAACATTATTTAGTTTCCCAAAGTTATACGAATGTAGTTGTTTTCCTTTTAAATTGTAGACAGACATCCCACCCTCTTTATTCGTTCCAATAATTTTACTTTTTTCAGAATCATGAGGATGAACCCAAATTGCTGGATCATCAGCTGCATCGCCCGCATTGGCAACTGCATCTGTTTCCTCTTTTGCTTCCACTTTTACAAGTTTTGAATGTTTTTGTTTCTCTTGTACACTTGGATTTGAAAATTCCCCCACCAAATTCGGTGTAGAATTTACTGTTAAAAATAATACACTCGTCATTAAAGCAACTGTTGACATTTCCTTTAACATTTGTAGTTCCCCCTTGAAAAAAATAATTTTCTTTATCCTGTTAACTAGAACAGATACACTTTTCTTGTATTATTTTATCTATTAATTTTTAATTATTTATGTATTTATTGTAAATTTTTGGATAAATGATTTACAGGATCTATCGTAAGCAGAACGTTACGTATATTGTGAAAATTATCCATCCAAAATAAAGTTGCACTATCCATAAAAAGTCTGGTTCTGGTGCAAAAACTCTAAAACTTTTGCAAGTAATCTCCTAAACTTGGACAGATTGATTTACGGGAGCAGTCTGTCCAAAACCAGAAAGAATTCATCCATCGATTGTTTGGGCTTACAGCATAAAATAGAATTCCGCTAGAAATATATGAGCTATATTCTCTTTTATTTTATCTTTGCATCAGAACCCTTGCGACCAAGTAAAAAAGCGCCCTGTAAACAGGGCGCTTCACTTTTACCTAATGACTAATATTAGCACTTGGGTATAATGTTGTTCCTCCAATTGAAACTTTCATTTCATTTGTTAATGGAACATTTTGTTCATTGATAATTGTTCTCCACCATTCCCATGCAAGACCTGTACATTCTCTTGCTACGACTTTTACATTTTTTGAATTCGGCGGAAGTGGTATGACTGTATTGAAATGAGCAGTTCTGTCTCTGCCGTTTCCTTCCCAAGTTTTATGGGTTAGTACTTCTTT